>NZ_JBIJAW010000014.1:0-23387 GCF_044345575.1 Gemmatimonas sp. | reverse complement strand
AGCGGATGCCGTTCACCACAGCGCCCATGGCCACCACCACGAACACGCCGATGGCGACGCCGGCGATGGTGAGACCGGCGCGGACCTTGTTGCCGCGAATGGCCTCGAGCGCCATGCCCACGCCTTCCAACACCAGCAGCAGACTATTCATGCGATGTGTTCCTCAGTCGGCGCGCAGCGCGGCAATGGGGTCGAGCTGCGAGGCACGGCTGGCCGGGTACAAGCCGGCGCCGATGCCAACACCGGCCCCCGTGACGAGGGCGGCCGCAATCGACCACGGTGCGACCGCCGCCGGTAACGGCGTGAACACGGCGACCAGTTTGGCGAGACCGATACCCAGGCCGATCCCGATGGCGGCGCCGAGGGTGCTCAGCGTGGCGGCCTCCACGAGGAACTGCGAGAGGATGTCCTGGCGCTTCGCCCCCAGGGCCTTGCGCACGCCGATCTCCCGGGTGCGTTCAGCAACGGCCACGAGCATGATGTTCATGATCACCATCGCGCCCACAATGAGGCTGATGGCCGGCAGGGCGGTGCCGAACAGGACGAGGCGTCCCTTGAGCTGCTTGATGAAGCCGAACGCGGCGTCCTGCGTCACGATGCCGAAGTTGTCCGGCTCCCCGGCGCGCAGGCCGCGGAAGGCCCGGAGCGAACCCCGTGCCAGTTCGATGCCCTCGGCGAGGTCGGCCTGCGTGGGGGCCTGCACGATGAGTGAGCTGAAATCGCGCAGCGGCCGGATGATGCGCTGCATGGGCGACGTATACGGCGCGATCGCCAGGCGATCGAGCGAAAACCCGAACACCGAGCCCTGCTTCTCCACCACGCCGATCACCGTGAACGGCACGCCCGAGACGCGCAGTGCGCGCCCAACGGGATTGAGTCCCGGGAAGAAATGATCGGCCACGTCGACGCCAATCACGAGCACCGGGGACCCGGCGCGCACTTCCTGGTCGGTGAACGCGCGCCCCTGATCGACAGCAAACTTCTTGATCGCGAAGTAATTCGCGTCAGTGGACACGGCCTGCACTTGTCGCGGCCGGGCCCCGGGCGCCGAGGCGTATTTGAACGTCTCGCTCGAAATGGTCGCACTCATCGACGGCGGAAGCGCAGCGCGCACGGCATCGACGTCAGGCATGCGCAGGAGCGGCCGGCGCTGCGCGGCGCGCGAATCGCTACCGCGGTTACCGCCGGGGCCACCCGCCACATTGTCGAAGCGGCGCACCGTAAAGGTGTTGGTGCCAATGAGTCGCGAGGCGAAGTCTTCCTCGACGTACTTGCCCATGCCTTCGACGATGGACACCACGGCGATGAGGAACATCACGCCGATCGTGACCCCGAGCAGGGTAAAGGCACTCTTCAGTTTCTGGACGCGGAGCTGAGCCAGCGCCAGGAGAATGGCATCAAAGGTTCTCACCCCTGAAGCTTAATACCTCCTGGCCATTACTCGTACCGCAGCGCTTCCACGGGATCCAGCCGGGCGGCCCGGCTGGCCGGGAGCATCCCGAACAGGATACCGGTGATCGCACTCGCGCCGAGGGCGGCGACCACGGCCATGGGGGGGATGCTGGCGTTGATCGGGGTGACGTTACGGATGACCAGCGAGGCCACCCACCCCACGAACAACCCGATCGCCCCGCCGATCCCGGTGAGCGTCGCCGCTTCGACCAGGAACTGCCACAGAATGGTCGCCCGCGTGGCGCCCAACGCCTTGCGTACGCCGATCTCCCGGGTGCGCTCGGTCACGGAGATCATCATGATGGCCACCACGCCTACGCCCCCCACGATGAGCCCCACACCCGACAGCGCGATCATCACCAGAAAGAACATGCCGAAGATCTTGTTGTAGGTCTCGAACAGTTTGTCCTGCGTGATGATCGAGAAGCTTGATTCGTCGGCGGGCCGGGCACCGCGGAGACCGCGCAGCGTCGCGGTGACATCATCGATCGCCAGATCACGGGCAAGCGTCGGATTGAGGCTCTCACGGGGCTTCACGGCGAGGCCGATATTGCTTTCGCGCGCCCCGATGTGCCGAACGAGCGAGGTGACGGGCACCACCGCCTTGGGACGCTCACCGCCGGACAGGAAGCTGCTGTTGTCCTTGAACACCCCGATCACCTCGAACGGCACGTCGTTCATCATGATCGCCTTGCCCACCGGATCGGCGTCGCCGAAGAGTCGCTGGGCCATAAGCGTGCTCACCACGGCTACCCGCGCGCCGGTACGCGCTTCGGTGGTGGTGAAGGCGCGACCGGGGTAGACCTCGGGGGCATTGATGAGCGTCCACTCCGCCGAGTATCCCTCGACACTCGTGGACGACAGCTCGGTGCCGCGATACCGCACCTTGGCTCCCCAGTCGAGCCGCTCACCGACCGCTTCGATGGTGGGCAGGCGCCGGAGTGCCTCGACCTCGCCGGTGCGGATGGGGGGATTGCGCAGCCATTTGCAGCTGTCCTCGCTACCGTCGCAGTTTTCGAAGCTGATGGGAAAGCGGGAGACGAAGAACGTGGTGGGGCCGGTGCTCGCAAAGTCCTTGGCGACCGACTGGTTGATGCCGTGCACGGCCGCCGAAATGGCCACCACCACGAAGACACCGACGGCAATGCCGAGAATGGTGAGCCCGGCGCGTATCTTGTTTGCGCGCACGGCGTCGATCGCGATGCGCACCCCTTCACCGACGGCGGAGAGACGTGTGGAGAACTCGCTCATGGGTTACTCCTGCCGCAGCGCGAGGATGGGGTCGAGACGCGCGGCGCGGCTGGCCGGATACACCCCTGAGATGATGCCCACGCCGGCGCCGAGGGCGACGCCCACCACGATGGACCATGGTGCTACGCTGGCGGGAAGCGGCGATACGGCTGCGATGAGCTGCGCGAGCCCGATGCCGAGGGCGACGCCGATCGCCGACCCCAGCGTCCCGAGCGTGGACGCTTCGATGAGGAACTGCAGCAGGATGTCGCGTCGCTTCGCGCCCAGCGCCTTGCGGATGCCAATCTCGCGCGTACGCTCGGCGACCGCGACGAGCATGATGTTCATGATCACGATGGCGCCCACCACGAGTCCGATCGCGGGCAAGGCCACGCCGGCGAGTACGAGGTAGCCCTTGATCTTGTTCCAGAACTCGAGCGCCGAATCGGCCGTTTGCAGTGAGAAGTTGTCCTTCTGCGCGGGGCGGAGCCTGCGCTGCGCCCGCATGGCGGCGCGCACGAGTTCCATGTTCTCGGTCATCGCGGCCGCGTTGGGGGACTGGATCACCACGGCGTCGACGATGTTGGGGCGCGAATTGAGCAGACGCCGCGCCGGTGAGCGGAACGATGCGATCACGAAGTTGTCGAAGGACATGCCAAACACCTTGCCCTGCGATTCGCCGATGCCGACCACCCGATACGGTACGCCGCCCATCTTGAGTTCGCGGCCAAGCGGGTCGAGCCCGGGGAAGAGACGGTCGGCGGCGTCGGGTCCGATCACGACGGCCTTTTCGCCACGGTCGAGCTCCTGGTCGGAAAGCAGTCGGCCCCTGGTGACTCCCAACTTCTTCACGGTGAAGTAGTCACCCTGCACGGCGAGGGCCCGGACCTGGCGCGGTTTGCCACTCGTACTGCTGGTGGCCATCGTCATGTCTTCGCTGTACAGGTACCACTTGGTGTCGCTGGGGAGCGTCGCCGTTGCCGGCTCCACATCGGTGATGTCCAGACGCGGACGCTTCTGGTACTCCAGCCACGTCGCCTCGTCCACATCGCCGATGTTGATGTTTGGGCGATGGCGCAGCTCGAAGGTATTCACGGCGATGAGCTTGCCGATGAGATCCTCCTCCATGTAGCGCCCCATCCCTTCGACGATGGAGACCACGGAGATGAGGAACATCACACCGATGCACACGCCCAGGAGCGTGAAGACGCTCTTCAGCTTCTGGGTGCGGATGGTGCGCAGCGCCAAACGAACGGCATCAAAAAACGGCACGGGGCCTCGCGGAAAGCGGTGACCCCGTGCCGTACGGCTCGTGCGCGCGGTGGTTTCAGTGCGAGGCGTTCGTGAGCCCCACCCGCTCGATGAACTGTTCGCGCGTCTCGTCGCTCGAGATGACGCCGTCGCGCAACACCACCACACGGCGCGCGTGCGCCGCGATGTCGGGCTCGTGCGTCACCATCACCACGGTCTGTCCCTGCTGCGCGAGCTCTTCGAACACGCGCATGATTTCCTCGGAGGTGGTGGAGTCGAGATTGCCCGTGGGTTCGTCGGCCAGCAGAATGGAGGGCCGATTGACCAGTGCACGGGCAATGGCCACACGCTGGCGCTGACCACCCGAGAGTTCGTTGGGGCGATGGTGCATGCGTTCGCCGAGCTGTACGCGCTCAAGCGCTTCCGTCGCGCGCTTCTTTCGCTCGTCGGCCGAGACGCCGGCGTACACGAGCGGCAACTCCACGTTCTGCAGGGCTGACGCGCGTGGCAACAGGTTGAACGTCTGGAAGACGAAGCCGATTTCCTTGTTGCGTACGCGGGCCAGCTGGTCGTCGCTCATTTCGCTCACCAGCTGACCACTCAGCCAATACTCACCCTCGTTGGGCGTGTCGAGGCAGCCGATGAGGTTCATGAGCGTGGACTTGCCCGAGCCGGACGGCCCCATGATGGCCACATACTCGTTGCGGCGAATGGCGAGATCGACACCGCGGAGCGCACGCACGATTTCGCCGCCCATGTCGTACTGCCGCTTGAGCTGGCGCGTGACAATCACCCATCCCTTGTCGGGCGACGCGCCGTGCGTGGCCGTGACGACTGCACGTTCCGCCGTGGTGCTGAGCCCGATGTCGTGCGAGCTCACGGCTTCTTCTCCGCCGGTTTCTTCTCGGCCACGGCTTCCTTCACAAGGGCGCCGTCCTTCAGCTCACGGATGGCCTGGTACGTGCCGGCCACGATCTTCTCGCCTGCCTTGAGGCCGTCGAGTACCTCGAAGTGGCGCTCGCCGGCGATGCCGACCTTCACGGGGCGGAAACTCACCTTGTTGTCGGTGCCCACGATGAACACGCCTTCCACATCGCGCTTGCCCACCTGCTTGGTGGGCTGACGGCCCACGGTCACGGCCGAGTCGCCATTGGGCAGGTCCTCGTTCTCACGCACCGTCAGCGCGATGATCGGAATGCTCAGCACCTTCGTGCGCCTCGCGGTGACGATCTTGGCGGTGGCCGAGAAGTCGGGGCGCGTTTCGGTGGGCGGGTTCACGAGCTGCACGCGCACTTCATAGTCGATGGCCTGGTCGCCCGCCGCCGCCGCCGTGCCTGTCTTGTTCACCGAGCTGTTGGAGATCTCCACGACCTGGCCCACAAATGCCGTGTCAGGGAAGGCGTCGATCTGGATGAGCGCCGAGTCGCCCACGCTGATGCGGGCCACGTCGGTCTCGTCGACCTTCACCTTGGTCTCGAGGATGCTCATGTCGCTGATCGTGAGCAGCGTGGCGGCATCCTTGTTGAGCGTTCCCATGATCGCCGTTTCGCCTTCTTCCACGTTGAGGCGGGTGATCTTGCCGCTCATGGGAGCGGTGATAGTCGTGCGGCTCAAGGCCTGCCGTGCGTCACGCACCGACGCCTGTGCCTGTTCGACCGAGTAGTTGGCGGCTTCGGCGAGCGCCTTGTTCACTTCCGACTGCGTGCGCAGCTGTTCGAGCTGCTCCTCGCTCACGAGGTTGGGCGACTGCTTCTGGATGGCAAGGGAGCGCTCGTAATTGCGCTGCGCCTGAATGAGGTTGGCCTTGGCCTGCGCCGCCTGCGCGCGGGTCGACGCGAGGGTGGCCTCGGCGCGCTGTAGCGCCGCGGTGGCCTGCTCGGGGTCGATCTGGAGCAGGAGTTGCCCCTTGGTGACCATCTCCCCTTCCTTGACCACCAGTCGCACGATCTTGCCGGTCACGTCGGCCGACACGTCGACCTTGGTGCGCGGCTGGATCTGCCCGCTGGCCGTCACCGACGCCACGAGGTCCCGCGATTCCACGCCCTCGATGCGCACTTCGGTGGCCTTGGTCTTGTTCTTGTTGGCGGCGACCACGGCGAGGGCGACCACGCCCACGAGGACCACGCCGCCGATGGCGTATTTGGCTGTCTTGTTCATGTCTGGGCTCAGTTAGCGAAGCGGACGACCGACGGCATTCTCAAGCGCGGCGAAAGCGCGCTGCACGTCGTACACGGCGGTGATGCGGTCGGTCTCGGCGCGTTCGTAATCGCCACGCGCCTGCACCAGATCGACGAGACTGATGGCACCCACCCGGTAGCGCTCCTGCGCCAGCGAAAGGGTCGTGCGCGCCGTGCGCACGTTCTGCTCCTGCAGCGTTACGGTCTGCTGCGCAGTGTTGAGCTGCAACCAGGCGGCTGTGACATCGGCCGTGACACGCAGCTCCTGCGTGCGCGTGTTGTTTTCAGCGTTGCGGCGCTGCACCGACGCCTGCTCGATCTGCTGCTCACGGCGGAAGCCGTTGAAGAGGGGCAGGGAGAGGCTGGCCGACACACTGTACGGATTCCGTGTGAAGTCGAAGGGGTACTTGCCCTGCGACGTGCGGATCGCCTGCTCCTGCGCGGAGGTGAAGGTCAGCCCTTCGCAGATGGCCAGGTTGTTGGCGAGCTGCAGGCGGGCGCGCACTTCTTCGGTACGGATGCAGGAGCCGCGTTGCGCGAGCAGGCTCGTGCGTGACTGGTCGATGAGCTGGTTCGTGTTGGTGAACCGATTGGTGAACGCCGACACGCCGGCTTGCAACGACAGCGAGGGGTAGTACCCGCTCCTGGCCGATGACAGCTGACGGCGGGCCGATTCCTCACGCTGCTTGAGTGCACCGAGGGCGGGATTGGCGCGCTTGGCCATATCGAGTACGCCCTGCATCTCGAGCGTCGGCGGGGCCGGGAGATTCTGGTCGAGCGTGGTCCCCGCGATCGGCGGCATGCCGATCTGCTGGAAGAGCCGGACGATCTCGACCTGGGCGGTGTTCTTGGCGCGCAGTGCGGCCACGCGCTGCTGGCCGTCGGCCACTTCGGCGCGCTGCACATCGAGCTGCGTGCCGGAGCCGACCTGCAGTCGGGCGCGGGCCAACTGCAACTGCGCCGTGGTGGTCACGAGCAACGTGTCCTGCAGGAGGGCATTGGCCTGCGCCTGCAGTGCGGTGAGGTACTGGTTGATGACGTTGTTGCGAACGTTCACCTCAGCCGCCGCGATATCGGATTCCACCGCTTCCTGCTCGGCCTTCACGGCTCGCCGGTCGTTGAGCGCGCCGAGCGAGAGATTGAGGTTGGTCGAGGCGCTGGCGTCGGTGGAGAGCTGGTCGTTGGTCGAACCGAACCCCTGACCCTGGAAGAAGGTCTGACGGCCTTCACGGTAGCCGCCGCCGAAGCTGCTGTTGACGTTGGGGAGAAACGCCCCGTTCGCCGCCCGGACGTTCGCTGCGGCCGTGCGGCGCGCGTTGACGGAGTTGGCGAGGGCAGGGTTGTTGCGACGGGCCAAGGTGAGCGCGTCGGCCAGCGTCAGGACGTTCCCCTGAGCGGCTGACGGCGTCTGGGCGACGAGTGCGGCTGGCGTGTACATCCCGCCGGCACAACCGATCGCGAGCGCGAGCACGTGAAGTCTCACGGGAATTCTCATGGCGTTGATACGAAGAATGGAGAATGAGGACTGCGGGGCGTACGGCCCCCGTCCGGAAATGGTTTCAAGGTCGGCCGGGTTCGTCATCCGGCTGTCAGTTGGTTGCGTCATCGCGGTACATCGTCGCGCACGGCATCGAGACCACGCGAGGGGATGCTGAGTCGCAGGAGCAGCCCGTCGCCTTCGGCCCACACGAGGCGCGCCTCTCCGTTTGCCGTGACGATGCGAAAGCGGCGCGCCGTTCGCCGGGCCCCTGCGACCACCACCACATCACGTTCTGCCTCGAGAACAACGCGTACCGCCCCTTGTGAGTTGGCGGTGGGCGTGAGAGAGGGGAGGGTCACCCCGGCACCTTCGGTCAGTCGGCGCCTCACAAGGAGTGCGTGCTGCACAATGCCGTCGTCCTCGACCACCACCGCGCCCGGACGCAGGAGATACTCCCGGGCCGATTCGCCCGTAATGCTGCGCGCCAGCGTGGCGAAGCGGCCCCGTACCCGCTGGCCGCCCAGGCGTAACGTCTCCTCGGCCCCTCGACGCGCTTCCACGGAATAGCGCACCGGCGTCCCGGCCGAATCGGCCTCGAGGCGGAGCGCGGTGCGGGTGTCACCGAAAGCGGATTCCGACCGCACCTCGATCGTGCCGCCGTCGTTGGTCATGACCCGTTGCATCGAGAACTGCTCGCGCCCGGCTCGCTGTCCGTTGACCGTGATCGTGAAGCTGCCCTCGTCGAGCCGCACCTGCTGGGCCGCGGCCATGGAAAGCGGCGTGGCGGCCATGGCGGCAAGGGCCGTGGTCGCAAGGGCACGTCGGACTCCCGGAACGAATTGCGCAGCGGGTCGGGGCATCCATACAACATAACCGGCACAGGGACCCCCTTCGCCTCCGGGAACACGGCGGGGTATTGTGGGGCCATGGACTCGCCGCTCGTTTCCACGCCCGTTTCGGGACCGTCGCCTTCGGAATCGTCCCCTGCGGGGGCGCCCCCAGCCACCGCGACTCGATGGCCCACCGCTTGGGTGCTCGGCACCACGGTGGCCATGGTGGCGCTGGCGTGGTGGCAGCAGGAGCCCGGATGGTGGCGCCTCATGCCGGCGGTCTTCGGGACGATCGCGTCGGCGTCGTTCGTGCCGTGGGTGCGCCGTCCGCGCCTGTTCGCGAGTCTTACCGCCACCGCGCTGGTGGTGGCCTGCCTCATGGGCGCCAGCGAGACGGCCACCCTCGAGTCCATCAAGCGTGACTGGGTGTCGTGGTCGGCCGAGGAGCGGGAGGACCGGGCGCGTCGGGTTGCCGAGCGGGTGAGTGAGGTGGCGTGGTCGTTGCGGAGCGCTGCCGAGCTCTCGGCTACCGATAGTGCGCTGGTGGCGCGGACACTGGCGGGAGCGCCCGTGGGGATCGCCCCGCCACTGTCTCCCGAGATCGAGTCGGCCATTCTCGTGTATCGTCGAGGGGTACTCGTCGCGCGGGCCGGCCAGATGCACACGCCGGTGGGCCCCGGTGGCCCCTCTGGCGTGGTGATTGCCGATGGCCCGTTCCACACCTCGCTCGTGGCGAGGGCGCGTAGCGCCGATGCCGCGGTCGAAATCGTCACGACCGCGCTGATCACCTCGGCGCCGCCCGGCGATCGGTTTACCCGCACGCTCCTGCAGACCCTGCCCGGCGATATCGACGTGGCGCACACGCGCATCGAGTCCCCGGACAGCACCGGCGTGGTACAGGGCGAAACCGCGGTGCTGGTACGCGACGGGACACACGTGCTGGCCCGGGTGCATGCCACCACCTACACGGAGGGGGAAACGCGACTCGCGCTGCAACAGCGTGCGCGTCTGCGCAGCGGCGCTGCACTGATCGTGGCGCTGCTCGCCTTCCTGGTGGTGGCGTGGCGCCGGCCAGCCAGCACGATTGAGCGCATCGCGGGCGCATCCGCGGTGTTGCTGACCGTGGCGGTGGCGCCGCTGTCGGCGCTTTCCAACGTGTCCACGCTCTTCGACCCGCGCAGTTTCTTTGCCCCGATGGGTGGCCCGCTGACGTCGACCGTGGTCGCCCTGATGGCCACCGCGGCGATGGCACTGGCCGTGTTGCTGTTCGCACTGCGCGCCACCTTGCAGCGTCCATCGCGACCGGTCGCCATTGGGTTGGTGCTGCTCAGCGCCGCCGGGGGGCCGTTCGTGCTGCGTGATCTCGCGCGCGGCATCACGCCGCCGCCGACTGGGGCGGGGTTTACGGTGTGGATCGCGTGGCAGCTGGCGCTCGCGCTCGCCGGTGTCACGATCCTCCTCGCGGCGGCCTCGGCTGGACAGACGGCGCTGGGGAACCGGCGCGGGTTCCCGCCGGCGCTCGCCGTGCTCACGGCCCTGTTCAGCGCCGTGCTCGCGCCCATGATCTGGGACGCTCCGGGCACGTGGCCTGCATGGTATCCCATACCGTGGGTGGCGGCGATCGCCTGCCTCGCGCTCACCCGCCGCGGCCTGGCGCAGGTCGCGGCCGCGGCGGTGGTGGCGGGTGCGGGTGCCTCCACCCTCACCTGGGGGGCGACCATCCGCGCCCGCCTGTCGCTGGCCGAGCACGACATCCAGCGTGTTGGTGAGAGCGACCTCGATGCGCAGCGGCTGCTCGAGCGGTTCGCGATTTCGCTCCGCGACGAAGTCCGGCCGGTGCAGACGAGCGAAGCGCTGCTCCGCCGGTATGCCGCCAGTGAGTTGGCCCGTGCCGGGTACGCGGCACGACTCGCCCGCTGGAGTCCCAGCGCCATCGACACGCCCGTATCGGTGCTGGAACTCGCTCCCGTGCTCGACACCATCGAGGCGCAGTCGTACGTGGCGATGATGGCGCGCGAAACCGGTGTGGTGGAATTCCGCGAGGCGCGTGATGGCGTGCGGCGCATGCTGCTCGCGGCGGTGCCGGCGCCTGATGGCACGGTCACCACCATCGCGCTGCCGCCCCGCTCCAGCCTGCTGCCCGCTGATCCGTTCTCCACGTTTATCGGCGTGGTGGGTGAGCGCGGTCGTGAGGCGCCGTACCGCTTGTCGCTCAGCGCGGCGCCGGCGGGGGCCACGCCATCAACGCAACTGCGCTGGCGGCGTCTTGGGGATGTGCTGCACGGTGATGGGGTGGCGGGGGAAGGGCAGGATGTGAACCTCGTGCACGCCGAGGTCGATCTCGGTGGTCTCGACCTGCTGTTACCGCGTGGGGCGTTGCTGGTGATGCTCGACGTGCTCGTCGTAATGCTCATCTGGTCGGCGACCGCACTGGCCGACGGGGCCCTCGGGCGCTTGCTGGCCGTGCGCCGGGCGCGCTGGTCGCGCTCGTACCGAGTGCGGCTATCCGGTGCGTTGCTCGGGTTCTTCATCGCCCCGGCGGCCATCTTCGCCTTGTGGGCGTGGTATCGGTTGCAGGACGACGATCGGGCCACCCGCGAGCTGCTCGTGCGCGAAACGCTACGCGTGGCGGCCGCTGAGCAGGAGCAGCGGCCGGTGGGATCGGCGCCAAGCAGCACGGGGGCGCCCCTCTTTCTCTATCGCGACGGGGTGCTGAGCCAAGCCAGTGACCCGCTCCTCGATGCGTTGGCGCCCCTCGGCCGGCTCCTCCCCGTGTCGCTCACGGCCGATGAGATGGGCAGCGACGACGTATTCACCACCCGGCGACTCACCACCGGACCGATACGGGCACTCGTTGGTTTTCGGCTACTCTCGCGCGGGCTCGGTCTCAACGTACCCGGCTCGCCGGCGAGTGTGCTGGTGACGCCGGCGCGAGGCAATGAGTTCGCTCTTGATGATCGGCGTGAGGATCTCGGAATCCTCGTCCTGTTTGCCACCATGCTCGGTGCATTGGCCGCGATCTGGTCGAGCGGTATCGCGGCGCGCGCGCTCGCCCGTCCGGTTGGCGCCCTGCGTGAAGCGGCGCTCTACCTCGCCGCGGGACGGCCGGCCCCTACGCTCGGGGCGGCCCCGGCGACGGAGTTCGCACCGGTGTATCGCGCCTTCACGCGCATGGCCGATGATCTGCACACCAGCCGGGCCGCCCTCGAGGCCGCACAGCGTCGCACCGACGCCGTGCTGCAGAACGTCGCCACCGGCGTGGTGGCACTCCTGCGCGACGGCAGCATCATCCTCGCCAACCCGCGTGCGGGTGCCCTGCTGGGGGCCGAGGTGCGGGGGGCCGCGATGACGCTGGCGCAGTTGCCACCCCGCCTGTCGACGCTGGTCGAGCAGTGTGCGGCGTTTCTCGCGCGGGACGACTACGAGGAGGCCTTCGAGCTCGCCCTCGGCGGGCGACAGCTGCAGGCACGACTGACGCGACTGCCGACCGGCGCCGTGCTCACGGTCGATGACATCACCGACCTCGCGAGCGCCCAGCGCGTGTTGGCGTGGGGCGAGATGGCGCGACAGGTTGCGCACGAGATCAAGAATCCGCTCACGCCCATCCGGCTCGGGGTACAGCACCTGCGCCGCGCTTATCGCGACGGTCGGGGCGACTTCGGCGAGATTCTCGATCGGAACGTGGGCCGCGTACTCGAGGAGATCGATCACCTCGATGAAATCGCGCGGGCCTTCAGCCGCTATGGCACCGCCCCATCGGAGCGCGCGCCGGCCGTGCCGGTGAATGTGACCGAGGTGGTGCACGACGTGGTGGGTCTCGAGCGACTGGGCGATCATGCCGACCAGGGACAGCGGGTGCACTGGAGCGTGGTGGCGCCAGGCGAAACGGCCGCGTTCGCCCTCGGCCAGCGGGATGAACTGCGCGAGGTGCTGATCAACGTGCTGGAGAACGCGCGTTTGGCCGGGGCCACCGAGGTCTCGCTGACGGTGACCGCCCGTGATGCCGTGGTGGTGCTCGACATCGCCGACAATGGCGGCGGCATCGCGGCGGACGTGTTGCCACATGTGTTCGAACCACATTTTTCGACCCGCACCAGCGGAAGCGGACTCGGCCTCGCGATCAGTCGTCGGCTCATCGAAGGGTGGGGCGGCACGATCGGCGTGACGAGTCGCATCGGCCAGGGCACCACGGTGAGCATCACCCTCGCGCGCGCGTCGGCCATCGTCCCGGAAGCATCTGAGCCCCGGCCGCGTTAATCTTGAGTATGGCTGAATCGCTCCCGACCACGGACCAGACCCCAACGGCGTCGCCACCGCCGCACCTCGAGGAGTGGCAGTTGCCACCGGGCTGGTCGTGGGGAAGCGAAGCCATCCGTCGTGAGCATCGCCACTATCAGGAAGTGGTCGATGCGCTCGGGCGATCGCTGTCGCTGGTCAGTATTCCTGATCCGGCGCACGCTGACTGGTTGCGGCACGAAGCGCGCTCCCTCGCGCACCGTAATCATCCGTCGATTCCCACCACGTACCACTATTGGGCGTCGTACGAGGAGAGCCGCCGTGGCCCCGGGTACCTGCGTCGCTGGATCGGCGGCGAAACGGTGCATTCGCGGGTATCGCGACTGGGCCCTGATTCCATCCAGGTGGGTTTTCAGGTGCTGCGCGAAGCCGGCAGCACACTGGCCTACCTCCACGACACGACGGCGGCGCATGGCGCGTTGTCGGCGAGCACCGTGTGGCTCACCCCAGGCGGGCGCCTGTGGCTGTTGGGCTGGGAGTGGGTGCTGCCCCGTGATCAACGGCCGGCCGGACTTACGCCAGATCCCCGGTTCACCCCCTGGGCCCCCGAGTGGAACGCGACAGGATGGAAGCCCACGGCCGCGTCGGATCAGTGGCAGCTGGCGGCGATGCTGTTCGTGATGCTCACCGGCGAGACGCCACCCGAGCGGGATGTCCCGCCGCTGCAGCTGCTGCGCAGCGATTGCCCGCATGCGCTCGCCGTGGTGCTGGAGCGTGCCCTCGCCTACGACCCGGGTGATCGCTTCCCGAGCATCGCGACGATGCTGCGCGAACTCGATCGCAACGTGTCGGTGCGCCCCACGCTTATCGCCCCGGAGGGGGACGAACTCCCAACGGCGCTCGACAGCGCCGAGGGGCGGTTGCGCTGGGCCACGTCCGACGACTACGAGATTCTCGCCCCGCTCGGCACCGGGCAGTTCGGAAGCGTGTGGCGGGCGCGTGATCTGTCGTTGTCGCGGGAGGTGGCGATCAAGGTGCTGCACCCCCACATCGCGCGCGACGATGTGGCGGTCGCGCGTTTCCGTCGTGAAGCGCGGCTCGCCGCGCAGCTGGCGCATGCCGCCATCGTTCCGATCTACGACAGCGATGGCCGTGGGGGCGTGGTGTGGTACACCATGGAGCTCGCCGAAGGTGGCTCGGTGGCGAATCTCGTGGCCCGAAGCGGTGCGCGTCCGTTCGAGGAAATCGCGCCGCAGGTGGACGAGGTGCTCGAGGCACTCTTCGCGGCGCACAACAGCGGCATCATCCATCGCGATCTCAAGCCGGAAAACATTCTGATCGACCGGTATCGCCGCTGGCGGATCGGTGACTTCGGCATCGCCTATGCTTTGGGCGATGAGAAGACGGGGACATCGGGAACACCGGCGTTTGCGGCGCCTGAGCAACTGCTGGGTGAAGCCCAGGGGCCCGCTACCGACCTCTTCGCGCTTGCCAGCATCGTGTACTTCGTCTTGGCTGGGCGGCCGCCATTCGGCGACGGGCCTGCCGAGTACATCCTGGCCAGGCAGTTGTCAGATGCCTTCCCCGAGCAGCTGCCACAGGATGGGTTTCCCGACGAACTCGGCTCATGGATCGCGCGTGGGCTCGCGCCGCGTGTCGACGACCGCTTCGCCGATGCACAGGAAATGCGAACGGCGTGGCGCCAGGTGGTCCGGGCGACACGCCGTGCTGAGGATCAACGTCCGTGGTGGCGCCGGCTCCTCGAGGGCATCACCGACGAAGAGCCGGCGGAGTCGGTTACGCCGGACTGGTAACCCCGCGCTCCATCGGCATGGGGGGGAGTGACGGCGTCAGCGCTGTGACCAGACCGTTGGTGACGGGGGTGCCGAGATTACGCGCCGCAGCCATGGCCACGGCGGCCACTTCGGGCGGGATGGATACCGCCGGCATCTGGCGCGGCGTACGGCGCGGTGTACGTACCGGCTTGTTGACAGCTGCCGCCAACGTCACGGCGCGACGGCGCTTGCGGGCGTACAGCAACTGGTCGGCACGCTGCAGCAGTTCGCAGATACTGGCCGGGTCCGAGGGACGCACGCGGGTGTGGCCGATCGTGATTCCGATGGTCGTCGGGAGCACCCCCGAGGCGTTCAGCAGCGTGAGCTGCTCCTCGATGCGCTTCTGGATGACACGTGCGCCCATGCCGTCGGCATCAAGCGCCAGCACCGTGAACTCGTCGCCGCCCAGTCGCGCCACCACGTCGCAGTCCCGCACCGTGTTGCGCAGCAACCGCGCCACTTCCTTGAGTGCCTTGTCGCCCACCGCGTGGCCGTAGCTGTCGTTGAGCTCCTTGAATCCGTTCATGTCCACATACATCACCACCGCGTCCTTGCCGTGCCGACGCGCCACGCGCAGCTGCTGCTCGGCGAGTGCCATGAACCCGCGCCGGTTGTGCAGGCGCGTGAGATCGTCGGTGAGTGACGCCTTGCGCAGGCGAAGCTCTTCGCGCTTGGGCGTCGAGATGTCGTGCAGCGTAACGGCGATGCCATCAGTGGTGGGCGCCGCCTGGTGGCGAATCCAGCTGGCTTGGACGACCCGGCGATCGACACGAAGGTCTTCGGCCATCGGAGTCAGGAATGTCACGGCTTCGACATAGCGATCGAAGAGCAACGAACCCATGACGGGAAGGTCGCGGCGGAGGCGCAGGCCCATCAGGTCGCCCGCCTTTCGGTACAGGAGCGCCGCGCCGCGCGCGTTGGCATCCGTGATCTCGAAATCGATGATCTCCCCCTGCCGGTCGCGCACCGCGCGGAGGAGAAACATGCCGTCCATGCTGGCCTGCATGGCGTCCTGCAAGCGCCGCACGCGCCCCTCGAGCGTCGCATCGGTTTGCAAACGACGCAGCAATTCCTGATGCAGCAGTCGCCAGCCAGTCACCGCCATGATCAGGGAGAGCGCCGACAGATAGGGCGCGGCAGCGACGAAGTTCGGTACCGCGAGCGATCCGGCGGATACGAGGATGGTGAGGGCAGAGAGCAGGGCGAGCGTGCCCCAGAAGGCCGTGCGCAACGCGAGTCGATCGAACATGGATGAGATCCACGGAGTCCATCGGGGCTCGAACCTGCGTCGGCTCTACCACCGCACCGTATCAGCCCGAGCTGATCCGGCACCGGTCGATAATGCAGAGCGCGTGCCATGATCTGATCTCGCCCAGCGTCGCTGTTGGAATCGACCGTGGAAAACGCCCTTAAGTATTTGTTTTTCATATATTTACATGAGTGTCTGCCGGTTCGATGTGATTTCGTGCTTGAAAGCAAGTTTGTGAGCCGGACAAATTTGCCTAGCTCGATAACTTGGTATTCGCTTCCGAGTATTCTCTTTGGGCCGCTAGGACGAAATTGCCGGTCTTGGGTTCGAGAGCACGAATAAGGGCGTCCGCGAGCCGGTGGGTCAGTCGGCGCCGAGGAGTAGGCGCTGCTCGAGCGCGGTGTATCGCGCATCGCCGCCGCGGTCGGGGACCAGGAGCGAGATCACGATGCCCGTGACGAATGACAGCGGAATCGTCACCAGCGCCGGGTTCTTGAGTGGGAAGATCGCGCTGGTCTTGTGGAGCAGGTCCACCTGTACGGCTGGCGAGAGCGCGATGAGCAAGAGCGTCGCTGTGGTGCCGACCACCATACTGGCAGCGGCCCCGGCGGTGCTGGTGCGTCGCCAGAACACGCTCAACACGAGGGCCGGGAAGTTGGCGCTGGCCGCGATGGCGAAGGCCAGTCCGACCATGAAGGCGACATTCTGCCCCTTGAAGGCCACGCCGAGCGCGATGGCGACCAGGGCGAGGCCGATGGTGGCAAGACGGGCCACCTTGAGTTCTTCCCCCGGCTTGGGGTGGCCTTTGCGGACCACGCTCGACCAGAGGTCGTGAGAGATCGCCGCGGCGCCAGAGAGCGCGAGGCCGGCCACCACCGCGAGAATGGTGGCGAAGGCCACGGCGGCGATGAAGCCGAGGAAGGGACGCCCACCCAGCAGTTCTGCCAGCATGGGAGCGGCCATGTTGCCGCCGGCGTCGATGCTCTTGATGACGGTGGGCCCCACGAGCACCATGGCGCCGAAGCCCAGGATGAACGTCATCAGATAGAACATCCCGATGAGCCCCGTGGCGATGAACACCGACTTCCGTGCGGCGACGGCATCCGGCACCGTATAGAAGCGCATGAGGATGTGCGGCAGCCCCGCCGTGCCGAACATGAGCGCGAGGCCGAGGGAGATGGCGTCGAGCGGGTTGGAGACGAGCTTCCCGGGCGCCAGTACGCCGGCGCCCTGCTGTGCCGCGGCGGCCGCGAACAGGGCCCGCGGGTCGAAACCGAACTTGGCCAGCACCAGCAGTGCGAGCAGGGCCGCGCCGCCCAGTAGCAGGACGGCCTTCACGATCTGTACCCATGTGGTGGCCAGCATTCCACCGAACAGCACATACGCCATCATCGCCGCGCCCACGATCATCACTGCCGTTTCGTAGGGAATGCCGAAGAGCAGACGAATGAGACTGCCGGCTCCCACCATCTGTGCGATGAGGTAGAAGGCGATCGTGGCGAGGGTGCCGTAGGCCGCGCTGATGCGCACCGGCACCGGGTTGAGTCGGGCGGCCACCACGTCGGCGAAGGTATAGCGCCCCAGGTTGCGAAGGGGTTCGGCGATGAGGAACAGCACCACCGGCCACCCGACCAGCCAGCCGGTGGAGTAGATGAGCCCATCGAAGCCGCTGGTGGAGACGAGGCCGGCGATGCCGAGGAACGAGGCGGCGCTCATATAGTCGCCGGCGAGCGCAAAGCCGTTCTGGCCGGCGGTCACCGAGCGTCCGGCGGCATAGAAGTGGTCGGCGGTTTGCGTTCGCCGCGCTGCCCACCAGGTGATGCCGAGGGTGATGCAGATGAAGACGGCGAAAAACCCGATCGCGACGGGATCCGGGGTCCCAAAGCTCGTCCCAGCCGGTGCTGGAGCGGGAGCGCCGGTGGCCGCCTGAAGCAGCAGCAGTGTCGGCATCAGCGTCGCTCCTTATCCGATTCGTCCACCGAGCCATGCGCTGCCTTGAGCGCCGCCAGCGCCGGGTCGTACACGCGGTTGGCCCACGAGATGTACAGCCACGTGAGCACCCACGCCGAGACGATGACGCAGGCGCCAAGGACGATCCCGATGGAGAGGCCGTCGCTCACGAGGGTGGCGAGGAACTGCGGCCTGAAGGCTACCAAGGCGATGAAGCCGAAGTAGACCAGCACCATGCCGGTCGTGAGCAGGGCGGCGACGCGCCACCGCTGGGCGGCCACCACGCGGGTGGCCTGCAGGGCGTCAGAAGCGGGAGAGGCGTGGAGGGGGGGCATAGCGCGCGAAGGTACGGTGCGGTGCGCTTATCCGCGAGCGTGTCCCCCTCTACCATTAGACTGGGTCGGCAGTGTCCGGCCGCTGTGCCGCGCCCCGTTTTCCCGTCGAGTGTCCCGTGAGTCTTCGCAAGATCATTGCTGTCCTCGCCCTGTTGAACGCCCTGGTGGCCACCTATCTCCATCTATGGAAGATCGGTCTGGCCGGCTCCCTGGCGTGCGGCGGCGGTCACGGTTGCGAATACATCCAGGGGAGTCAGTACGGCTGGTTCCTCGGCGTCGACGTCGCGCTCATCGGCGCGGTGGGCTACGGGGTGGTGTGTCTCGTCGCCACGATCGGCGCGCTGGCGCAATTCGAAGACGAGGTGTGGCCCGCGCGGCTGCTGCAGCTGCTGATCTTCTCGGCCTTTCTCTTCACGCTGCGCCTCAAGTACGCCGAGTTCATCATCCTCAAGGGTTTCTGTCCCTGGTGCGCCATCTCGGCGGTGTCGATCACCGTGATGACGGTGCTGATGGTGCTGGAGGGGAAGCGGGTTGGGCGGGTGAGCCGTGAGAGTTGAGTTGGAGCGCTGAGTCGGAGAACTGAGCACCGACACTGAGGACTGAGGACTGAGAACCGAGAACTGAAAACTCCCCGCCCCACTCGAGATCCCATGTCGGGCGGGGAGTTTTCAGTCGTCAGTCTTCGGTCATCAGTTACCATTGCCTACGGCACATCGGTCTCCCGCACCATCACCGCGAACAAGCGCGCGAGCTCGGGCTGGATGGGATAGCCAGGAATGGTGTGCACAATGCGGCCATTCCGGTCGAAGGCGATGAAGGTGGGCGTGCCGGGGTACTTGAAGAGCCGCTCGGCGTCCTCGCGCGTACCGGCGGGACCCACCAGGCGCGCGCCGCTGAGCTTCTCCTTCTCGAGCATGGGCACTCCGTCGGCCGCCCCTTCGAGGGTGAACAGGGTGAGGCCAGGCACCGGCTCACCGTCGGCCATGCGGCCAAAGTCGGCCAGGGCCTTCTTGCACCAGGGACAGGTGCGCGAGCTCACCATCACCACGGTGGGCTGCCCCTTGGGGACCAGTGCCACGCGCTGGCCGTTGATGTCGCGCACCATGGCCACGGCGAGCCGGTCCTGGGCGCTGCGCGCGGAGACACGTTTCGCGACGAGGCCCGCGCAGACGAAGGCCATGACGAGCAGCACCACGGTGCTGACACTGACGGTTCCGGAGCGGCGAGGCATCACGAGCGGGAGATCACGGTGTACACTTCGTAGCGATGGCTGAATATACCCCCACCCCGGAAGCCGTGCTCCGCACGCTCGACGTGAACGAGCACCTCGCCGACCCGTCGATCAAGCAGGCGTTCGTGACGCCGATGTTCGACATCATCGCGCCGCGCTACGACCGCTTCACACGGTGGTTCTCGTTCGGTATGGACGCCACGTGGAAGCGCGAAGCGATGGATGCCGTCCGCGAGGCCGCGCGCCGTATCCGCCCCGTGCAGCGCGCGCTCGATCTCGCCACCGGCACTGGTGACCTCGCCTTCGCGCTTGCCCGACTGTGGCCGGGCGTGCAGGTGGATGCGCTCGACGCCTCACCGCGCATGATCGATCAGGCGCGGCAGCGCTTGGCCGTGCGCGACGCGGACGTAGCGACCGCAGTGACGGCGATGGTCGGCGACATGATGGCGCTGCCGCAGGGCGACGCGTCGGTGGACGTGATCACCGCCAGCTATGCCGTGCGCAATGTGCCCGATGCACGCGGCGCCGTGCGCGAGATGGCACGCGTGCTGCGCCCCGGCGGCGTGCTGGTGACGCTGGACTTCTACAAGCCGGCGTTCGCGCCGTGGCGCGCGCTCTTCCTCGGCTATCTGCAGGTGGCCGGTGACATGGTGGGGTACGCATGGCACCGCGATCCGGTGGTGTATGGCTACATCGCCCGCAGCATCGCGCACTTCATGACCGAGGCGGAGTTCAGCGAATTGCTGAATGACGAGGGCTTCGATGTGGTGAGTGTGCAGTGCTACCTGTTCGGAGGGGTGGGGAGGCACGTGGCGCGGCGGCGTTAGGGCGGGATCGCGGGCGCGACTTTACTGCAGACGGCAGACGGCAGGAACCACAGCACGCAGTGACGGAGGAATGCGGTAGAACAACACGGGAGCCTGCGCTGCGCGCGGCTCCCGATATCCCCACCGCAAAGGAAATCGGGCGCACCGCGAAGCGGTGGCGCCCGTTTTGTTGTACCGCATTCCTCCCGGACTGCGTGCTGTAGTGCCTGCCGTCTGCCGTCTGCTGTCTGCTGGTAAGGCGCCGTTACACCCGCCGTTACCCGCCGCCGTTACCTGTGACTCTCCGCCCACGCCACGATCCACTCATCCTCCGGCTGCCACCCCGCCTCGATGCGCACCTCGGCCACTGATGCTTCCGGCAGGTGCAGCGTCACCTGCGCGCGGCCGTCGGTGAGGTCGAGCTCCACCTCGGTGAATCGCACGTAGCGCTCCACGAATGGATCGATCGCCTTGTACACCGCTTCCTTGAGTGCGAAGTGCACCAGGACCTGCTCGCGCCCCGCGAGCGTGTCTTCGCCCCACTGCTGCACGTAGTCGTACTCGCGCGCGGTGAGAATCTTCCGCGCCACCGAGCGCGCGGCGAGATCGCGCTCCTGCGGACGGTGTTCGAGGTCGATGCCGATGTGCTGCAGCGATGCCGCGCGCGGCGCGACGGCAGCCATGGCCAGGGTGCGCTTGTGGGTCACCGAACCGGTGACGTGCGCGGGGAGCGACGGGGCCCCGCGGGGCGTGCGCAGAATCGGCGTTGCTTGGGCATCTGCGGCAGCATCGGGCAGTTGCCGGAGTGCCGATCGGAGTGCCTCGCGCCCCGCCACGAATGTCGCGCGACGCCCCGGCGCAAGTGTCGTGGCCAACTCCGCTTCGGCCGCGTGCAGGGCACCGGCGTCGACGGCCGCTTCGAGCACCCGGGGCCAGTCTGTATCGGGAATCTCACGGACGGCGGCTCGGGTGAGCACGAGCGAGGGATGAGGCATCCCGAAAAGTACGGGGGACGGGTGCAATTGTGTGAGCCGCTCTTCAGCTTTCATGAGTGACCAGTCCTGCCTCTTCCGACCACACCGCTGCGCCAGCCCCGAATCTAAAACGGGCGTGGTTCGCCGTAGCGGTGCTCACGCTGGCCAACATCTCCGGCTTTCTCGACCGGCAGATCCTTTCGCTGCTCGTGCAACCGCTGCGGCGTGATTTCGGGCTCACCGATACTGACGTGAGCCTCCTGATGGGGCTCAGCTTCACGATCTTCTACTCGCTGCTGGGGTTGCCGATCGGGCGCTGGGTCGATCGGGGCTCACGCCCGAAGATCATCGCCATTGGCGCAGCGGTGTGGAGTGTGCTGACCGTGCTGACTGGATCGGCGCGAAGCTATGCCCAGCTCTTCGCCGCACGCGTTGGGGTGGGGGTGGGCGAGGCCACGATCGGGCCGGCTGCCGTGTCGCTCATTGCGGATCAGTTCCCGCACCGGCGGCTCGCGACCGCGATGAGCGTGTACCAGATGGGATCCTTCGCAGGGGCGGGCATCGCCTATGCGCTCGGCGCGTTCGTGGTCGGACGGCTCGACGTTCCCGGCCGCCTGACGCTCCCCTGGGGCACCGAGATCTTTCCGTGGCAGACAGTGTTCTTCTGGGTGGGGCTGCCCGGACTGTTGGTCGCGCTGGTGGCACTGCTCATCCGCGAGCCTCGTGGTGAGAGCGCCAGTGCGCAATCGCGCGAGGTGGAAGTGCCGCTGCGCGATGTCGTGCGCTACATGCGTGCGAATGCGCGGGCCATCGGGGCGTTGTCCTTCGGCTTCGCGTTCTCGCTCAGTGTGAACTTCGGCGTGGGCGCATGGCTCGCAACGTTCCTCGTGCGCACGCACGGGTGGACCATCGAGCGTGCTGGCCTGCTGCAGGGCGTGCTGACATTCGTAGTCGGCCCGCTGGGGGTGCTGCTGGGCGGGCGCCTGACCGACAGGTGGGCTCGCAGTGGCCAGGTGGATGCTCCACTCCGGGTCGGGATGGTCGCCGCCGGCGGCATGCTCGTGTCGGCCGGGCTCTATCCGCTCGTGCCGTCGGTGGCCTTGGTCGTTCCGCTCCTGGTGGCGGTGAACGTCTTTGCCGCGTTGCCATGGGGCGCCGCCAGTGCTGCCGTGGCCGAAGTGATGCCGCCGCGCATGCGCGGTCAGGGCAGTGCGGTCTACCAGCTCATCGTGAATCTGGTGGCAGGCGTGCTGGGGCCCACCGCGGTGGCGGTCCTCACCGATCGTGTTTTCGCCGATCCACTCGCCATTCGCTACAGCCTATCCATCCTCGCCGTGGTGGGAATGACGCTCGTGTTGGCCCTGCTTGGCTGGGCGCGTCCGGCATTCATTCGCACCGTGACAATGCTGCGCGAACAAGCGGGTGACTGACGACTGAAAACTATCACTACACACTACAAACTCCCCGCCCCAAAGAGGTCTCGTTGAGGCAAGGAGTTCCGAGTGTGTAGTGACAGTTTTCGTTTGTCGGTTCTAACGACTCACGACCGAACCCGATTCGGCGCTCGCGTCACCACATTGCCGGCGAGAATGCCGGCGGCGAGCGAGATCCCCACGATCGCCACGCGGAAGCCGGTTTGAATGCCGGTCTCCACTTCCTGGCCCAGCAGCGACGTCACGCTGCGGAACCCGATGCTGCCGGGCACGAGAATGAGCAGCCCCGGCACCTGCGTGACCATGGCGACGCGGCGGCGCGCCCGCGCGAGTAGGTTGCTGCCGGCGCTCACGACGAACGCACCGAGAAAGGCCCCAAGCTCTTCGCCGACGGCGGCGCCCGCGAGCTTGCTCGTGATGTACGCCGCGGCGCAGGCGATCACGATGAGTGGCGCGTCCTGACGTCGCGCGCTCAGCAGCACCGTGAAGGCGAGCGGCGCAACAAGAAGCCCCGCCCATTCAGCCCACCCCGGCAGCATCGTGCGCGGGAGCGCGCCGTCGAGCATCGGGAGCAGGTGACTCAGCGCGTTGCCGGCCGCCCCGCCGGCCTTGGCGCCTAGCGCCAGACCGAAGCCGAGGCCGAGGAAGGTCACGATGGCCCCGCTCAATCGCGCCGTGCCGCTCGCGAGATGCCTGGTCGAGAGCTCGGTGAGGGCCACCGTGAACGTGAGGCCGGGGAGGAGAATCGCGAGCCCCGCGAGGCTGGTTGCATAGCCGGTGCGCGTGCCCAGCACCCCGTCGATGGTGAAGGCGAGGGTGGTGACCACGAAGCCGGCGAGCGGCTCGGTCACGTGACGCGTGCTCTCCCAACGGCTGGCCGTGAGCGCCGTAATGGCCGTGACGAGGCCCAGGAATGCT
>NZ_JBIJAW010000159.1:0-7720 GCF_044345575.1 Gemmatimonas sp. | reverse complement strand
CAATCGCCACGGCAGCGCCCCGGGCATCTGGCTCGAAGACGCGCGCGGCCGCTGGGTGATCATGCTCCCTGGCGTTCCACGTGAAATGCGCGGCATGCTGGCCGATACGGTCATCCCCGCGCTGCGCGATCGCCTGCCGAAAGACGGTCCCGTCATTCGCAGTACCACGCTGCGCACCGCCAACATCGCCGAATCGGCGCTGGCCGACCGCCTCGGGGAGCTCGCCCGCGGCGTGAACGGCCTCTCCCTCGCCTACCTCCCCGGCAGCGACGGCGTCGATCTGCGCCTCACCAGCTGGGATAAG
The DNA here is from genome assembly GCF_044345575.1 of Gemmatimonas sp. Taxonomy (GTDB): domain Bacteria; phylum Gemmatimonadota; class Gemmatimonadetes; order Gemmatimonadales; family Gemmatimonadaceae; genus Gemmatimonas. Next base: position 7,416 of record NZ_JBIJAW010000159.1, on the reverse strand, counting down.
GACGCGCGCGCCACCACCTTGGCGCTCGGCGAAGCGGCCAACCTCGTACGCGCCAAGGTGGAGCGATTCATCTACGGCGAAGGCGACGACGATCTGGCCGCCATCATGCTCGCCGAATGCGCCGCCCGCGATGCCACGGTGGCGGTGGCGGAGAGTTGCACCGGCGGCATGCTGGGGATGCGCCTGACCGCGATTCCCGGCTCCAGCCGGACATTCCTGGGCGGGATCATCGCGTACGCCAATGAAGTGAAAACCCGCGAACTGGGCGTGCCGGCTGAGGTCATCGCCGAACATGGGGCGGTGAGCGAAGCGGTGGCGCGGGCCATGGCCACCGGGGTGCGACTGCGCTTCGGCAGCACCATCGGGCTCGGCATCACCGGCATCGCGGGGCCTGACGGTGGCACTCCGGAGAAGCCGGTGGGTACCGTATGGGTGGGCGTGGACATCGGCGGTGACGTGCATGCGGTACGGGCCATGCTGCCCGGTGATCGCCACGAGATCCGCTGGCGGGGCGCGCAACTGGCACTCGACCGTCTCCGTCTGGCATTCCGCAGTGAGAAGCACGCCGAAGGGTGGACCGCCCGCGGGTGAATCTTCCACATTACAGCAGAATCAACGCACACCTCTGCCCATTCGGGTGAGAGGGGCCCGGAACTTCGGGCCGCCCCGTTCGTAGGGGCCTACGGGTCGCGCCATCCGGTGCGACGATCACACGCGTCATCACGCTGCGCTGCAGCACGCTGCATTCAAGACGACCATGACCGATTCCATGTCGAACGCTGACGAACTCGCCCCCGCTTCCGACGACCTCGCGCCCGAGACGGCGACCGATGCCGCGAGCGGTGACGACCGCCAGCGCGAAATCGATGACCTCAAGGACAAGCACCTCCGCCTAGCCGCCGAGTACGACAACTTCCGCCGCCGCGCCGTCAAGGAGCGGCAGGAAGCCGGCTGGCGTGCGCAGGGCGAACTCGTGCGCGGCCTCATCGATGCCCTCGACGACCTTACGCGCTTCGCCAACGTCGATCCGTCCACGGTGGACTCGAAGACGGTGATCGACGGCATCGCGCTCGTCGAGAAGAAACTGTTCAAGTCGCTCGCCGGCCACGGATTCGAGGTCGTGAACCCCACCGGGCACGCCTTCGATCCGAACCTGCACGAAGCGGTGAGCACCGCGCCGGCTGGCTGTGCCGAGGAAGACGGGCAGGTGGCGATCTGCTTCCAGGCCGGCTACGTGATCAACGGGCACGTGCTCCGTCCGGCGCGCGTGATCGTGAAGCAGTGGTCGGGTAACTGACCGCATAAGCCAGTCTCAAGCAGCCCCTCATGGCCAACGGCACCGATTACTACGCAGTCCTCGGGGTCTCGTCGTCCGCCACGGCCGACGAGATCAAGAAGCAGTACCGGCGACTCGCGAAGCAGTATCACCCCGACGCGAATCAGAACGACCCCAAGGCGGCCGAGCGCTTCAAGGAGATCTCCGAGGCGCACAACGTCCTCGGCGATGCCGAGAAGCGGAAGCAATACGACGACATGCGTCGTCTGGGTGCCTTCGGTGGTGTCGGATTCGGCGGCGGTCGCGCCTCGGCGCGTCCGGGCGCTGGGGCACGTCCCGGCGCGGGGCAGCCCGGTGCCGGGACGTTCACCGACTTCGACGTGGGCGGGATCGGCGGACTCGGCGATCTGTTCTCCTCCATGTTCGGCGGTGCAGCGGGCGCGCGAGGGGCGCGGGCCAAGTCGACAGAGAAGGGACAGACCGTCGAGCAGACGATCGACGTTCCGTTCCGCACGGCGGCGACCGGTGGCAAGGTGCCGGTGGAGCTCGAAGTGAACGAGGAATGCGCCCTCTGCCGTGGCAGCGGCGCCGCTCCGGGTGCGCAGGTCAAACCGTGTGGCGAGTGCAGCGGGCGCGGGGTGATCTCGTTCGGGCAAGGGAGCTTCGCGGTGAACCGCCCGTGCCCGGTGTGCATGGGGCGGGGCAGTGTACCCACCGAACGGTGCGGGAGCTGCCGCGGCAGCGGTGAAGCGCGCGTGCGTCGCACCGTGAACATCACTGTGCCGGCGGGCGCCGAAACGGGCACCAAGGTGCGCCTGCGCGGACAGGGCGGAAAGGGTACGTCGGGCGGGCAGGCGGGCGATCTCGTGATCACTTTCACCGTGCTCCCCGACCGCTTCTACAAGCGCGATGGGCTCGACCTTATCGCCGCCGTGCCCATCAACATTGCGCAGGCCACGCTCGGGTCGAAGGTGAGTGTGAAGACGCTCGACGGAAAGAAGGTGGCCATTCGCATCCCGGCAGGCACCTCGGCTGGCCGACGGTTCAAGGTGACGGGGCAGGGCATCGAGAAGGATGGTCGAAAGGGCGACCTGATCGTCGAGATCACCATCGCGGTGCCGGAGACCCTCACCGAAGCCCAGGAGAAGGCCATGCGCGACTTCGCCGACGCGACGGGGATGAAGTACTGATGCGCGCCGCGGCGATGGTGCGACTGGCCTGTCTCGCTGGGGGCCTGGGAGCTTCGGCGCTGGCCGTTGGTCCGATGGTCATGACCCCGCTGTCGGCGCAGACGTCACCGGCTCCGGTCGCCATCTCCGACGCGGCCGATCGCCCCACGGCGAACGCCAGCCCTCGCTGGCAGTTCGAGCAGTGCATGGGCGGGCTCACCTACGGGGCGCCGCTCAAGTGGGCGCTCAGCTACGGGATGGGGCTGGTGCGCGAAAGCGAGACGCGCGACTGGTGCGTGCTCGGGGCGGCGAAGATCGGCTTCGGTGGCGCCAGTGTGAACGTGGGGTTCGCCAATTCCATGGGGCACTGGGGGAGCGGCGTTGCCGTCACGGGGGGCGTGCTGCGCACGTTCAACGACCCCATGGGAGCGTTGGCCAAGCGCACCTACGTCGGGGGGAGTGTGCACCTGTGGCCCATTCTCGCCCTCGGCGGCGAGATCGGTGTCTATCGCCGTATGGGCAGCGACGGGCCGGGGACCACCCGCAGCCGTACCCTCCTCGCCTGGTCCACGGGGTTCGGGTTCTGAACGCCCGCCGTATCGCCTGACGCTGTAGCGGGAGTGCGGGTACTGCCGTAGGTTGGCGGCCATGTCGGAATCCCGCCGTTCTCCTCTCAAGTCTACGGGCGTGCAGGTCACGCTCGGACTCGTGCTCGGGCTCGCCCTGGGCATGCTGCTGTCCCACGAGACGGAGCCTGCCGCGTTCACCCGCGGGCTGCTCGCCACCCTCGACATCATCGGCACGGCGTGGATCAACGCGGTGCGCATGACGGTCATCCCGCTGGTCGTGCCGTTGCTGATCGTGGGGGTGGCCGGCGGTGACGATTTGCGGCAAACCGGGAGTGTAGGCGCCAAAGCGTTCGGGTGGATGCTGCTTTTGCTCGTCGCGTGCGCCGTGTTCTCGAGCGTCGTGTCGAGCGTGTGGTTCGAGTCGCTGGTGCTCGACCCGGCCGCCACGGCGCGACTGCGCGCCACTGCCAAGATCGATGTGCCGCCGGCCGATGCGTTGTCGGTGCGCACGTTCATCCTGTCGCTCATTCCGCTCAATCCCATCAAGGCCGCCGCCGACGGTACGCTGCTACCGGTGGTGCTGTTCACGCTGCTCTACGCGTTTGCGCTCGGGCGTGTGGCCGAGGGGCCACGCATGGCGCAGCTCGGGTTCTTCCGCGGCATGGCCGACACCATGCTCGTGGTGGTGCGGTGGATGCTCGCCCTCGGTGGCATCGGCATCTTCGCGCTGGCCACCGTGCTGGGACAGAAGCTCGGTGCCAACGTGCTCGGGGCCATCGGCTTCTACTTCATCGTGAACATCGTGCTCCACCTCATCGCCACGGCCGGCATCTATGTGGTGATTGCGCTCTCTGGGCGCGTGTCTGTGCTCACGTTCGCGCGCGCCATGGTGCCCGCCAGTGTGGTGGGCATGGGCTCCCGCAGTTCACTCGCGAGCCTGCCCGCCATGGTGAAGAGCGCCACGGACATGCTGAAGCTGCCGCCCACGGCGACCGGCTTCGTGCTGCCACTGTGCGCGAGCGTCTTCAAGCTCACGAGTGCGATCTACTGGGTCGTGGGCGCGCTGTTCGTCGCGAAGCTGTACGGCATTGATCTCAGCACGGCGAATCTGGCGCTGGTCGCCGCGTCGAGCGTGGTGCTCAACTTCAGCACCCCCGGCATCCCGAGCGGCGGCATGCTGTTGCAGGTGCCGCTCTACACGAGTATTGGCCTGCCGGTGGAAGGCATCGGTATTCTCATCGCGCTCGATACGCTGCCGGACATGTTCAAGACGCTGCTCAACGTCACGAGCGACATGATGGTGGCCGTGATGACCACGCCGAAGGAACAGCTTACGCGTTGATCAGCTCAGCCAGCCAGCAGCGGTAACCGCCGACTCGGCGCCGCGCGCATGCCGCGCTCGATCACGCCGCCGCCGAGTACGAGGTCGCCGTCATAGATCACGAGCGACTGGCCGGGTGAGATGGCCTGCACGGGTTCGTCGAGCGCGAGTTCGATCGCGTCGCCGTCGAGCCGCACGATGGTAGCCGGCGACGGCTTGGCGCGATTGCGCACCTGTACCTGCACGGTGCTCCCTTCCGCCGGTACATCGTAGAGCCAATTGAGCTCACGCGCTTCGAGGCCTCGGCCCAGCAACGCTTCGCGCGGGCCGATCACCACCGCGCGTTCCGACGGGACGATCTCCACCACGAACATGGGCGCGCCGAAGCCGCCGGGCAGGCCTTTGCGCTGGCCGATGGTGAACTGCGCAAAGCCCTCGTGTTCGCCTACCACATCGCCGCTGGCGAGCCGAATGGGGCCACGCTGCAACGCGGGCGCATCACTGCCAAGATGCTCGCGAATCACGCGCACGTGATCGCCATCGGGCACGAAGCAGATGTCCTGGCTCTCAATCTTCTCGGCGGTACGCAGGCCGAAGCGGCGCGCGATGTCGCGCGTCTCCGCTTTGGTCTGCGTGCCAATGGGCAGTACGAGACGATCGAGCACGCCGCGATCGATGCCCCAGAGGAAATAGCTCTGGTCCTTGCCGGCATCGAGGCCGCGCAGCATCACCGCGTCATTGCCCACCCGCCCCATGCGCGCGTAGTGCCCGGTCGCAAGCCAGCGCGCGTCGATGGCATCGGCCTTGTCGAGCAGATCGCGGAACTTCGTGAAGGTGTTGCAGCGCACGCAGGGAATAGGCGTTCGGCCGCGTGCGTACTCCTGGACAAAATCATCGAGCACGTCGTGCCCGAAGTGATCCACGAGGTTGGTGACGTAGTGCGGGATGCCGAGCTTTTCGCACACGCGGCGCGCATCACTGGTGGCGTCGAGTGAGCAGCAGGGACGGTCGGGCACATCGGCGCCGTCGCCGTGCAGTTTCATCGTCACGCCCACCACATCGCAGCCGGCTTCCACGAGCAACGCCGCGGCCACGCTCGAGTCCACGCCACCGCTCATGGCGACGAGGACGCGATCGCCCTTACTGGGAACGAGTGGCGGGTTCAGCTGAGTATGCATTGGCGGTGGTGGGACGCGTGATCACGGAGTTCACCGAGTGCGGTGAGGCCACGGAGAACCGGTCTGTGCAAGGTCGTTCTCTGTGCCCTCACAATGCTCCGTGCTCTCCGTGTATACGCGTTGTTCAGAACTCGACCGTCTCGAACACCGCCGCGTTCTTCACGTCGCGCGCCTTCTCGGCCAGCGTGGCCAGCACCTCCACCGTACGCGTGACGCATTCGGTCGTGCTAAGACAGCCGAGCGACAAACGCAGCGCGGCATTGGCGAGTTCGGGAGCGACGCCCATGGCCGTGAGTACGTGACTCGCCGACACGCTTCCGCTCTGGCAGGCACTGCCGGCGCTGCAGGCGATGCCGCGCAGATCGAGCGCCATGAGCAGCGACTCGCTGTTGGTGCCCGGAATGGAGACGTTCACTACATGCGCCGCGCGCGGGGCGCCGGCGCCGTGAATCACCGCGCCCGGAATGCGCTCGCGCAGGCCGTTCTCGAGGAAGCTACGCAGCGCCAGCAACCGGGTCTGCTCGGCGTTGTGCTCGGCGACCGCCAGTTCGGCCGCCGTGGCGAGCCCGATGGCGAAGGCCACGTTCTCGGTGCCGGGGCGGCGACCGCGCTCCTGCGAGCCGCCGTGGGCCAGCGGTTCGAGTGGCGTGTCGCGACGGATGTACAGCGCCCCGATGCCCTTGGGGGCGCCGATCTTGTGTCCCGAGATGGTGAGCAGGTCGAACGGCTGCGTGCGGGCGTCAATGTGGACCTTGCCGAACGCCTGCACCCCGTCGGTGTGGAACACGGCGCCGGCGGCCTTGGTCTGCGCCGCGAGGGCAGGGACATCCTGAATCACGCCCACTTCGTTGTTCACCCACATCACACTTGCGATCGCCGCGCGCCCGTCGAGTAGCGACGCGAAGTGGCCCATGTCCACCAGTCCGTCGCCGGTAACGCGCACCAGACGCTCTTCGCCGCCCTCGTGTGCCACCTGATGGACGGCAGCGAGCACGGCCTTGTGCTCGATGGGCGTGGTGATGGCCGCGGTGCGCCCCTGCGCCTTGAGCGTGCGGTACACGCCCAGCACGGCGAAGTTGTCGCCTTCTGTTCCACCCGAGGTGAAGCACACCTCGTCGGCGTTGGCGCCAAGGCAGGCGGCCAGCCGTTCACGGGCTTCGTCGAGCGCCACCCGCGCTTCACGCCCCCAGCGGTGCACACTGCTGGGGTTACCGAAGCGCGGGCCGAAGAAGGGGGCCATCGCGGCCATGACCTCGTCGCGCACCGGCGTGGTCGCGGCGTGGTCGAGGTAGACGGGGGAGGAGGCCATTCCACCAAACTAAGCGAGAAATCACGGTGGAACCACGGATCGCCCGTGTCCGTACAACCCCCTACCCGAACCCTTCCTCGTGTTCTCCACCTGCTTCCACTGCACCACCGACCTCGGCCGGAACGAGGCCTTTGAGCGGTTTCCCGTGGGCTCCCGGCTGGCCTTCGACGGCCGGCAGGGACGCCTGTGGGTGGTGTGCCGTGGCTGCGGGCGCTGGAACCTCTCCCCGCTCGAGGAACGCTGGGAAGCCATCGAGGCCATGGAGGAGCGCTTCCGCGGCACCAAGCTGCGTGTGAGCACCGACCAGGTGGGGCTCGCCCGACTCCGCGAAGGCGTGGACCTCATTCGTATCGGGGAACCGCAGCGCCCCGAGATGGCGGCGTGGCGCTATGGCGATCAGTTCGGCCAGCGGCGGAAGCGGCAGCTCTTGGTGACCGGGACGGTGGTGGGGAGTGCCGTGGCCCTCGTTGCCGGTGTCTCCGCGCTCGGGGCGAGCGTCGGCAGCTTCGCCGGGATCTACGCCAATGGTGGCATCTGGGACGCCCTCATCAACGGACGCCAGAGCAAGTCCATCGGACATGTGGCGCTGGCGGG
>NZ_JBIJAW010000158.1:0-7781 GCF_044345575.1 Gemmatimonas sp. | reverse complement strand
GTTCAGGTCTGGGAACGAGCCGGCTGGCTCAGACGAGCGCCGCGAGGGGAGCTCGCGCCTGCGCAATGAGTTCACGTGCCGCGTCCAACGTCGGCGCCTCGGCGATGACGCGCACGATGGGCTCCGTCCCCGACGGGCGCAGGTGCACCCACCGGTCCGCCCAATCAAGGCGCAGTCCGTCCTGGGTATCGGCGTTCGCATCGGCGAAGGCGCCGCGCAGCGCTTCGTATACGGCGTCGAGCGCCGCATCGGGGCGATCGAGCTTGTCCTTCACAATCACGTAGCGAGGCTTCGCCGCCACGAGCTCCGACAACGGACGATCCTCCTCGAGCATCAGCTGCAGCATCAGCGCGGCACCCACGGGTGCGTCGCGGCCGAGGTGCATTTCCGGGAGGATGACACCGCCATTGCCCTCACCGCCGATCGTCGCACCCGCATCGCGCATGGCGAGCGCCACATTCACCTCGCCCACCTTGGCGAAATGGAACGGCACGCCCATTTCGGCAGCCACATCCGAGACCACCTTGCTGGTCGACAGGTTGGTGACCACCGGACCGCGGCGATGCCGAAGCACGGTGCGCGCCGCGAAGGCGAGCGTGTAATCCTCGCCAGGCGCCTTGCCGTCGTCGAGCACGAGGGCCAAGCGATCGACATCGGGGTCGGTGGCGAAGCCGATGTGAGCGTGCGTGGCCTTCACGAGCGCTTCGAGCTCGCCGAGGTTGTCCGCGACGGGTTCCGGCGGCCGATGGAACCGACCATCGGCTTCCATGTTGATCGCGTACACCTCGCAGCCAAGCTCGGTGAGCAGCTGCGGCATGATCACACTGCCGGCCCCGTGGCAGCAGTCGAGTGCCACGCGGAAGCGCTTGGCGCGAATGCCCTCCACATCGAGCCACGGCAACGCCAGCACCTGCGCGATGTGGCGCGCGATGGCTTCGTCATCCTGTTCGATGGTGCCGAGCTGGTCCCACGTGGCGCGTGGAATACCGGTCTCGAGCAGCGCGCGCATCTCCGCGCCTTCGGCGGCCGAAAGAAACAGCCCCGAGGGACCGATAAACTTGAGCGCGTTCCACTCGATGGGATTGTGGCTCGCCGTGATTCCGAGCCCGCCCGCCGCGTGATGATGCTCGACGGCAAGTTGGATGGTCGGTGTGGGCGCCATGCCGATGTCGATCACGGTGCAACCGACCGACTCGAGCGCGCCGTGCACGATGCGCGTGAACATGGGGCCGGACACGCGGCTGTCGCGTCCCACCACCACGCGACGATTGCCGCCCCGCGCGGCCCACGCGCCAAATGCGGCAGCGAAGGTGGCTACCACCTCCGGCGTCAGCGCTTCGCCGACCCGTCCACGCACACCGGACACACTCACCATCAACCCGTCGAACGCCATAGCCGACCTCAGAAATGATTCATCGGGAAATTTCCCGATTCGTGCACAATACAGGAACTTAGGTGCGTCACACCCGCGGAACCAACCCGGCCCTGCCCCCCGGGCGAGTAGCCCGGGAAGCCCCGACAAGGACGAACGCCGGCCTCGGGCGTTACAGTCCGGGCCCAATGCGGCACCCCGCGCCACCCACTGGCGCAGGGCGTTATCGTGACGCATGGATCCGCTGGCACTCCTCCCCTATGCGCTCGCTGCGGCCGGTGGTCGCGTCGCCGGGCATGACGTGACCGCGCTCGTGGCGGCCGGCGTCACGCTGCTGCAGCGATCGGCGCCACTCGTGCGCGCCCTCGCCGGTCGGCGATCGGCGGTCTTGCTACCACCGGGTGCGGCCTGGCTCGTGGCCCTCGCGGCGAGCGATGGACGCGCCATGGTGGTGCTCGATCCGCACGAGGCGGCGTCGACACCGCTGGACGCCCTCTTGGAGACACAAGGCATCGGCGCGGTATTCACCAATCGGGCCCTGCTGTCGCTGGTACCGTTAGATGTCCCATATGTGCTGCTCGACGATGCGCCACGGCAGGCGCGCGTCTGCGCCAACGGACGCGACAGTGAGGTCGATCTGGGGACGCACTTCGCGCTCGACCTCATTGGTGACAGCAATGGCGACGGCTCGCCGGAAGAGTGCCTGCGCCTGGCGCGCCGTGGCGATGCGCTGACGCACGCCGACATTCTTGGGGCCGGCCGACGGGTGATGCACGAACGCGGCCTCACGCCGCTGCATCGCGCCGTGTGGACGGCAGTGCCGGCGTCGCTCGAAGACTTCGTGCAGTGCGTGGTGGCGCCGTTGCTCGTCGGCGGGGGCGTGGAGCCCGGCGGGTCGGTGTAGCCCCCGACCCGCGGCTCGCCGCCGTCAGGCGACAATCTGCAGCGAGGGGCGATGCGGCACGCGCGCATCAGGCGGTACGACCGCGCGCGCGGCGAGGGCTCGCTCGAACGCCTCGACGCACTGCGGATCGAATTGCGCCCCGGCGCAACGCCGGAGTTCGGCCAATGCCTCCTCGACGGGCATGCCCGCGCGATAGGGGCGCCCACTCGTCATGGCGTCGAAGGAGTCGGCCACCGCCGTGACGCGCGCCGCCAGCGGAATGTCCTCCCCCGCGAGACGATCGGGGGTACCGTGCCCATCAACGCGTTCGTGATGCGAACGCACGACGGCCAGCGCCACCGGCATGTCGCGCAGCAGCGGTGCGAGCAGACGCCAGCCGATGACCGGGTGCTCCATGACGTGGGCGTACTCCTCGGCCGTGAGCGGGCCCTCCTTGTTCAGCACCGACTCACGGACCCCGATCTTGCCGATATCATGCAGACGACTGCCCAGCTCGAGTTGTTCGAGCTGGGGCGGCTCCATTTGCAGCTCCCGCGCAATCGCCACGGCGTACTGCGACACGCGCGTCGAATGGCCCCACGTGTACGCGTCCTTCACTTCGAGCGCCTCGGCGAGCGACCGTAGCGAGGCGAGAAACAACTCTTCGTACTGCCGCGCCTGCTGCGCCACGCGCTCTTCGAGCCGTGTGCGGTAGGCGGCGTTGTCGAGCAGCAGCCGCCGCTTCTCGAGCGCCTGCAGCACACGCGCGCGCAACTCTTCGGTGGAGAAGGGCTTCGTGAGATAGTCCAGTGCACCGGCGTCGAGGCAGCGCACGGCAAGGTTCACATCGGAGATGGCCGTGATGATGACCACCGCCGTACCGGGCCAACGCACCTGCACCGTATCGAGCAGCGCCGCGCCGTCGAGCTCGGGCATGTGAAAGTCACTCAGCACCAGCGGGACCGGCTGACCGGCCAGCACGTCGAGCGCCTCGCGGCCGGTGGCGGCTTCGAGACACTCGAACCCTTCGGCTCGCATGAGCCGACGCAACACCGCGCGCAGCGAGGGATCGTCGTCCACGATGAGGCAGCGGCGGGGATCCCCAGCCAACGCCTCCTGCAGCCGTGCCGATGTGTGATCGGCTCGCCCTGCTGCGTTCATGCCGCGGGGAACGGGTCGCGCGGAAACACGGGCCACTGGACGGCCGGCGGTGTGGCCACGGACGGCGTGCGGCGAAGGGGCCCGAAGATGCCGTTGGGAGCTCGCCGGGGCTGCGCCGCCGCACTAGCTTCCCGCTTCATCTCCCCACGGACGACCCGGAGCCCATGACGCGCATTTTCGACGAAGATCTGGCGGGCGGTTTCGCCACCCGCGCCATCCACGCTGGCCAGCGCCCGGACCCGGTGTCCGGTGCCATCATGACCCCGCTCTACCTCACCAGCACCTATGTGCAGGAGAGCATCGGCGTCAACAAAGGGTACGAATACGCCCGTGGGAAGAATCCCACCCGACAGGCCCTCGAACGCAATGTGGCCGTCCTCGAGGGCGGCACGCACGGCTTCGCGTTCAGCAGCGGCATGGGGTGCCTCGACTCGATCATGAAGCTGTTCCGGGCCGGCGACCATATCGTATGCGCCGAAAACGTGTACGGCGGTACCTTCCGGTTGTTCGATCGAATTCTGCGGCATATGGGGCTGTCCTTCACATACGTGGATACGAGCGAACCGCAGCGGGTGGACGACGCGATGACGCCCGCCACGCGTGCCCTCCTCGTGGAAACCCCCACGAATCCGCTCATGCGCCTGACCGACCTGCGCGCCATGAGCGACATCGCGAAGCGACACCAGGCCCTGCTGATCGTCGACAACACCTTCGCGACGCCGATCTACCAGCGCCCGCTCGAACTGGGCGCGGACATCGTCTGGCATTCGACCACGAAGTACATCAACGGCCACTCTGATATGATCGGCGGGCTTGCGGTCGTTCTTGAGGATGATCTGGCGGACCGCCTGCAATTCATTCTCAACGCGGCCGGCGCCGTTCCGGGACCGTTCGACGCGTGGCTGGCGCTGCGTGGCACGAAGACGCTGCCGCTCCGCATGAAGCAGCACGACCTGAATGGGCGGGCGATCGCCGACTTCCTGGTGAACCGTCTCGGTCCCGAGCGCGTGATCTATCCCGGGTTGCCCACGCATCCGCACCATGAACTGGCCAAGCGGCAGATGTCGGCCTTCGGCGGCATGATGACGCTCGACCTAGGGTCGAAGGACAACGCGCGCTCCTTCCTCGAGAAGGTGCGGGTGTTCTCGCTGGCCGAGTCGCTGGGCGGCGTGGAAAGCCTCACCAATCACCCCTACACCATGACCCACGGTTCCGTCCCGGCCGACGTGAAGGATGCGATGGGCCTCACCGACGGGATGGTGCGCCTCAGCTGCGGCATCGAAGACGCCGAGGATCTGATCGAGGATCTGGAGCAGGCGCTGGTGGGGATTTGAGGGAGTAGACTCAAAACTGAGGACCGAAAGCTGAAAGCTCCCCCGGGCATCTCGTGATGCCTCAGGGGGAGCTTTCGGTTTTCAGCTGTCAGCTTTCGGTCGTTCCTGCAACCTTTCTCGGGTTTCCACCGTACGATTCCCCATGGCAACCCAACTCCTCCAGATCAGCTCCGTCACCTGGGAGCATCCGGCCGATCGGGCCGCATTGCGCGCGTTGCGCGCGCTCCCGGGCTTCGACGAGGTCGTGCGCAAGATTGCCGGCGCGTTCGGCGAGCGCGGGGTCCGCAATCTGTTTCTCGGTGATGCCGTATTGGTGGGGCCGACGCAGCGCCCTGCCCTGCACGGCCTCTATCAGGAGGTCATGCAATCACTCGACTGGCCGAATGCCGGCCTGCCGGCCCCGCAGCTGTATGTGGCACAGACGCCGATCGCCAATGCCGGCGCGGTGGGCTTCGACCAGCCGTTCATCGTGATCAGTTCGGGCACGCTCGAACTGCTCGACCGCGACGAGCAGCGGTTCGTGCTGGCGCAGCAGTTGGGGCACATCATGACGGGACGCACGACGTATCGCACCATCGCACTCATCGTGCTCTTCTTCGGCATGAGCGCACTGCCCTTGCTGGCGAGCATCGCCCTGCTGCCATTCCAGCTCGCCCTGCTCGAGTGGTACCGCACGTCGGAGCTCAGTGCCGACCGCGCCGGCATGCTGGGCTCGCAGGACCCGCGCGCGAGTCTCATGACCTTTCTCAAGCTCGCCGGTGGCAAGCCGGACGGGGACACGCTCGATCTCGATGCGTATCTCGCCCAGGCCGCAGAGTACGAGATGGGCGGGACGGCGTGGGATAGCGTGCTCAAGGCGCTCAACACCGCGCTGCGCGAACACCCGTTCCACACGGTGCGAGCTGGCGAATTGCATCGCTGGCAGCAGTCAGGGGCGTATGGCGCCATCGTCGGCGGCGATTACATCCGCCGCGGTAGCGAAGCCGAACGGCCGTTCCGCGACGACATGCGGGACGCGAGCGACTACTACCGGGAGAAGGCCAAGGAAGCCGCCGACGCCGTGGGTGGGGTGATCAACCGCGCCGCGGACGCGTTCCGCGATGCATTCAAAGCCGCGGCGAGCATGGGTGATGCGGCGCCGGGGCCGAGTGCTCCGCCGCCACCGCCGCCGCCGAGCGAGCCGCCGGTTGGCAATGAGGCTCAAAGCTGAGGACCGAAAGCTGAAAGCTCCCTTGGAGATCCCGTGATCTCTGGGGGAGTTTTCAGCTTTCAGCTTTCGGTTTTCAGTGTGCGGGGACAGCACCCCCCCCCCCCGCGCCTCCATCCCTCTGCGCCTCCTGCCCGCAGTAGATTGCGGGCATGAAGATCCTCCTCCTCGGCTCGGGCGGCCGTGAACATGCCCTGGCAGATGCCCTCTCACGTGAGAACACACCGGTCGAACTGATCGCGGCGCCCGGAAACCCGGGTATCGCGGAACTGGCGCGTCTGGTGAGCATCAACGCGAACGACCCGCACGAGGTCGCGGCGCTGGCAGAAGCCGAGCAGGTGGAGTTGGTGGTGGTGGGCCCTGAAGCGCCGTTGGCGGCCGGCGTGGTGGACTACCTGCAGCAGCGCGGCATTCCCGCGTTCGGCCCCACCATGGGCGCGGCGACGGTGGAAACCAGCAAGGCCGACACCAAGGCGCTCATGATGGCCGCGGGCATCCCCACGGCACACGCCGAAACGCATCGTGTGGCGCGCGAAGCCAAGGAGGCGGTTCGCACACGCTTCGGCGCCCCGGTGGTGATCAAGGCCAGCGGTCTCGCCGCCGGGAAGGGCGTGATCGTGTGCATGAGCGAAGACGAAGCGTTCGACGCCATCGATCGTATTCTCGACGATCGCGTGTTCGGCGAAGCCGGTGCCGAGTGTCTGGTGGAATCGTTCATGACCGGCGAGGAGCTGTCGCTCTTTGCGATCGCCGACGGGACAGATGTATTGCCCATGATCGGCGCGCAGGATCACAAGCGACTGCTTGACGGCGATGAGGGGCCCAACACGGGTGGCATGGGCGCCTACACGCCGGTGTCGTTATCGACGCCGGCACTGGTCGACGATGTTACGGAGCGCGTCTTCCTCCCCACGTTGCACGCGCTGCGCAAGCGCGGCACGCCGTTCAGCGGCCTGCTGTACGCGGGACTGATGCTCACGCCTGACGGCCCCAAGGTGGTGGAATTCAACTGCCGCTTTGGCGATCCCGAAACGCAGGCCATTCTGCCGATGCTTACGAGCAGCCTGCTCGACCCCATGCTCGCCGTGGCCCGTGGCGGTCGTATCGGCAACATGGCGCCGTTCACGTGGCGCAGCGGGGCGAGTGTGACCACCGTGGTGGCGAGCGGCGGCTATCCCGATTCACCCAAGACCGGGTTCCCCATTCACGTGCCAAGCTTCGGTGACGCTGTGCGGGTATTCCACGCCGGCACCAAGCGCAGTGGCAGCGAACTCCACACGAGCGGCGGGCGGGTGTTCGCCGTGACGGCACTGGCCGACACGTTCGCGGCAGCGCAGCAAGCATCGCGCGACGCGGCCTCGCGTATCGAGTTCGAGGGGGCGGTGTATCGCCGCGACATCGGGTGGCGCGAGGCGGCGCGAGTCGGCTGAGGCGAGCAGGTATTGAGCAGCGAGGAAACGCGTCCACACGGAGATCGCCGAAAGAGGTGAGGGCACGGAGCACTTCGTGCTTTCACTTTCTTGATCAATCAGTCCTCCATGCCCTCACCACGCTCCGTGAGCTCTGTGCTTTCGCGTTTCCCGGCCGCCTCGAGCTATCCTCACCAATCCCGAGGCGGTGAGGCTGAGGGAAACGCGTCCACACGGAGATCACCGAGGAGGGCGAGGGCACGGAGCACTTCGTGTTTTCACTTTCTTGATCAATCAGTTCTCCATGCCCTCACCACGCTCCGTGAGCTCTGTGCTTTCGCGTTTCCCGGCCGCCTCGAGCTATCCTCACCAATCCCGAGGCGGTGAGGCTGAGGGAAACGCGTCCACACAGAGA
>NZ_JBIJAW010000157.1:0-7782 GCF_044345575.1 Gemmatimonas sp. | reverse complement strand
CAGATCCACATCGCCATCAGCGTCGTAATCCACCCACACCGGCTGTCGCACCGCGCCACTGTCCATGGCGAGCTTCGCCGCGGCTGTCGCGTCGGAGAACACGCCCTTGTCGTTGCGATACAGCTTGATCACCGGTCCGCCACCGGGGGCGAACCCCACGAGCAGGTCGGCGTCGCCGTCCCCGTCGAAGTCGCCGAAGGCGGCGGCGCGGGTGGCACGTGCATCGGCGACCCCGGCCGTTGGGGCAACGTCAGTGAACACGCCGCGATCATTACGGTAGAGCCGGTTTGGCGTGCCGTTGAATCCCACGAAGAGATCGAGGTCGGTATCGCCATCGATGTCCGCCGCCGCGTTCACCAGCGAGTTCGGCGTGGCGAATAGTTCCGGCTGCACGGCGCGAAACGCCACCGGCGGCTGCTGTGTGCTGAGCGGCAATAGGGCCGCCGCGACCATGAACGACGTGTGAACCAGGGGGCGGTGCGGGAAGAGCGGCATGCTGGCGGAGAGCTCGCAGTGCTGGAGAGAAACGGGATGCGGGTTAGCTTCACCATGCAGCGACGGCTCCCATGGCGCCAGTTCGTGACGCTACTTCCCCTGCATATCGACAACCATGCCCCGCTCCCTCGACTGTCTGCGCTGCCGTACCTCGCTGCAATACATGGGCACGAAGAAATTTCACGAGGGGACCCGCTGGAGTGTGTTCGGCGACCTCGCCGAGCTGTTCGAAAATCGCGAACAGTACGACGTGTACATGTGCCCGCAGTGCGGCAAGGTGGAGATGTTCGTGGATGGCGTGGGTGACGCCATGCGCGGGGAATGAGCGTACCGATCGGTTCGACGCCGGTCGCGTCATGCGGCGCCGGACTGTCCCACTGGCAGGTTCCAGCCACGGATACGCTGCCCTCATTTCCCGCCATCGTGCTGTATCCGTCCACGATAGCGACCGGCACGGCGAACATCGGCCCGTACACCTTTGCGGCCACCCTCGACGCGCCGGTGGCGCCAGGGCGTCATCCGCTGTGCGTCATCTCGCACGGTGGCGGAGGCTCGCATCTCCTGTACCGCTCCATCGCATCGCACCTCGCTGAGCGCGGATGGGTCGTGGTGTGCCCGGAGCATCCGTTCGACAATCGCAACGACCGGTCGCGCGTGAACACCGACGAAGCCGCGCGCGATCGCCCGCGACACCTCGTGCACACGATCGATGCGCTGCTGGCACACGAGACGTGGGGGGCGCACATCGATGCCCAGTACATCGGCGCGGTTGGCCATTCGATGGGCGGCTTCGCTGCGCTGGCCTTGGCCGGCGGTCAGCCGTGGTCGATGCAGCGCGTGCCGCTCGATACGGTTGCCGACGCTCGCATTGGCGCCGCGGTGTTGCTTGCGCCGGCGATTGAGTGGTTTAGCACACCCGGTGCGCTCGACTCGGTGCGCATTCCGCTGCTCACGATGGTCGGTGAACACGATCCGGTGACCCCGGCCGAGCGCGTGCAGCACGTACTGCGCGCGCTACCGCCAACGGTACCATCGACGATCGAGGTGGTGCCCGGCGCCGGGCACTTTGCGTTTATCACGCCCTTTCCCGCGGAAATGCGCCGCCCTGACTTCCCGCCGTCGGTCGATCCGCCGGGCTTCGACCGCGAGGCGTTTCACGAGAGACTGCCGTCGCGTATCGCGCAGTTCCTCGACGAAACCGTGCTCAGCTCCCGGTAACGCGCAGGATTTCGTCGATCGTCGTAACGCCCTCGCGCACGAGGCGCACACCATCCGCGCGAAGCGGCTGCATCCCCTCCTGTACGGCGCAGGCGCGCAGCCGCTCGCCGCTCGCCCGCGCATGGGTGAGTTCGCGTAGCGCCTCGCTCATCACGAGCAACTCGAAGACGCCCTGACGACCACGATAGCCGGTGTCACGGCACTGTGGGCATCCCACGGCGCGCCATACGGTGGTGAGCGGTTGCTCGAGCGCACCCACGCGCTGGAGAGTCCGCGCGTCGGGCGTCGCTTCCTCACGGCACGCCGTGCACAGTACGCGCACGAGACGTTGCGCGAGCACCGCCTCCACCGTGCTGCTCACGAGATAGGGCGCCACGCCCAGATCGAGCAGGCGGGTCACCGCGCTTGCGGCATCGTTCGTGTGCAGCGTGCTCAGCACGAGATGTCCGGTGAGGGCCGCCTGCGTCGCCACCTGCGCCGTTTCCTCGTCGCGGATTTCGCCTACGAGCAGGATGTCGGGATCCTGGCGGAGGAGCGCGCGCAACGCCGAGGCGAACGTCACGCCGGCTTTCTCGTTCACCGGGACCTGCGGGACCCCGGCAAGTTCGTACTCTACCGGATCTTCGACGGTGAGAATCTTTTCGCGGCCGGTGCGTAGCTGTTCGATGGCGCCGTACAGCGTCGTGGTCTTGCCCGAGCCCGTTGGGCCGGTCACCAGAACGATGCCATGACTGCGGCCGATCACTTCGGTGAACTGCGCGAGCACCTGCGCGCCCATGCCCATGTCGGTGAGCGAGCGACGGCCGCGTTCACGATCGAGCAGGCGCAGCACTACACTTTCTCCGTGCAGCGTGGGCGCCGTGGCCACACGTACATCGACCGCCCGATCCTGCAGGCGCAGGCGAATGCGCCCGTCCTGCGGCAGCCGGCGCTCAGCGATGTCGAGATCGGCCATGATCTTGAGCCGGCTCACGATGGCCGCCGTGAGCTGGGCGGGCGGCGACGGCGCGGGCTGCAGTACCCCATCGATGCGGTAGCGCACGCGCAGGCCGTCGGTGAACGCCTCGAGGTGCACATCGGACGCGCGCGCCTCGAGCGCTTCGAGAATGAGCAGGTTCACCAGGCGAACGACCGGCGCCTCGTTGGCCAGATGCACGAGATCGTCGAGTGGTAGTTCCCCCGGGAGCATCCCGCTGTCGCTCTCCGCGAGACCGGCAATCACCCCTTCGGCCGTGCTTGAATCGCGCGCATAGACGCGACGGATGGCACTCCGTAGCGCCGGCTCCGCCTCACGCACGAGCGTGACCGGGGCACCCAGTGCAATGCGCAGTTCGTCGAGCGCCAGGGGCGAGGGCACCTCGAGCCACGTGGCCACCACGAGCGTCCCGTGCTCGAGCCGCAGCGGCAGCACCGCATGATGCTCCAGCCACTCGGCGGCGAGCGTGTCGCTCAGCCGTCGTACGCTGCCGAGGTCAGCCACAGGCGAGGTCATGCGCCCGGTGCGCGTACGGAATCACGGCGGACTTTCGTGGTATCCGCCTTGGGGCCCAGGCGCCCTTCCACCGGGACGTTCCTCAGCAGCGGGGTGCCGCTGCGTACCTGCTCCCGCAACCGATCGATATCCTCGTCGCTCGAGACGATGTGCGGCGTGAGGAACAGGAACAGCTCGGTCGTGCGCGTACTGCGCTTGGTATTGCCGAAGAGTCCGCCCACGAACGGAAGGTTACTGAGGAACGGGATCCCCGTTCTCGAGACGTCTTCGGTATTGTCGGACAGCCCGCCGATCACGGTGGTCTGACCATTGCGCACGAACACCGACGTCTGCGCCTGCCGCTGATTGATGATGGGCGCGTTGAAGAGCAGGTTGTTCGTGACGTCGTCGTTGGTCTGCACGACGTCCATGTTCACGTACCCGTCGGCGTTGATCGTGGGCGTGATGGTGAGCTGCTTGCCGACGGGCAGGTACTGCACGGTCTGCACGAGCGCGCGCGGGTCGAAGCCGCCCTGCTGTGAGACCTGCACGAACGGCACGCTCGATCCCACGTTGAGCACCGCTTCCTTGTTGTTCTGGGCGATGAGCACGGGGAGCGCGAGCAGACGCACGTTGCCGCGGGTCTGCAACGCGTTGATGGCGAGGTTGAAGTCGACGGTACCACGCCCGCCGGTGAGCAGCGTCACGAAATCCCGCGAAGTCCCCACGCCGGGCAATCGCCCCACGGTGTCGCGCGCTGCAGTGCCCCCGCGATTCGCTGCAGTGCCGGAGACACCAAAGGTGAGATCGCCACTCCGCTCCACCTGCGCGATCGTGACCTCGATGAGCACCTGCAGCGGGCGAAGATCCAGCGTCTGCACCAACTGCTGCACTGCTTGATAATCCTCGGCCGTGGCACGAACGATGAGCGAGTTGGTCGCGTCGTCGGGGACGATGCGGATATCGGAGAACGAAGCACCGCTGGCGATGGTGGACACCTGCTGCCCGAGAATGCCTCCCATGGCATCGCGTACGATCAGCGGCTCGCCACCCATTCCCGCCGCCGGCGTTCCGCCCGTGGCAGTGGCATCAGCCGGCGCGGCCGGGGTGACCCCGCCACGCTGTACGCCCTGAATGCGCCCGATGGGTGACGCGCCGCCGCGCATCGCGCCGCCAACGCTGCCGGTCCCCGTGAGCACGTTCATCAGCATGGGCGCGATGGCGGCCGCCGTGGTGTGCTTGAGGCGCAGCGTATACAGGTTGAGCGTCCGCTCGCTGCTCCGGGCACCTGGCACAGTACGCGCGGGACCCACGAGGCCGATCATCGACGGACCGACCTGCACGTCGATGTCATGGCCGGCCGCTACGGCACGCAGTGCGTCGAGGGCCGCATCACGCGTGAGCGGCGTCTGCAGCCGTAGCGTGACGCGGGCCTCGGGCATGTTCGAAAGCGATACACTCAAGCCGCCCGCTTCCGCGATGGCCCGCAGCACCACCGCAACGTCCTGCTGCACGAAGTCGAGCACGAGCCCGTCGGGGGCGCGTCGCAGCGCACTCGTGTCGCGCGGGGTCGGCCGCTGCGCGGCAAGCAAGAGCGGCGACAGCATCGACACCGCCACAGCGAACACACCGGCGCGCAGCAGGCGTCGGCGCGGTGATTCCAATTCCCTGGGGCCCATCATGATTCGTCTCCGGAGGGGGAGGCAACAGCTTCAACTGTATGGCGACGGCCAGCCGCGTCGCGAAAGACGACGCGCGTACGTTCGATCTGAACCACGGTGAACGATCCCACCATGTCACCGGGGCGCACGACGACCACAGGACCACCCGGGGCGGCGCACATGGCGAAACCGTCGCCGGTCGCGTTCACCGCGGTGCCTTGTACCGTTGGCAACTCGATCGGTGTCTCGGCGTTCATGACATCGCCCGCGACCGCGAGCGGTTCGACTGCTGCGGCATCGGCGAGTGCATACGCCCGCGCCGGGGCCTCACGCGATTCGGCGAACAGGTCGTGCTCCACGGCACGGGCGATACCGGTGTCGGTGACCGATGGGACGGCTGCACCGATGGCGGTGCCATTGCTCCCGCGCGCGCCGGCGTCGACCGTCGGCGTGGGGGTGAGGCGCACGGCCGCAATTGCCGACCAGACGAAGACCATGCCGGCGACGACCAGCGCCGTTTGGGCCAGTCGCGTGAACGGGGCGGTGCCGTACGACGTGCTCACGGGGCACCGCCCGGACGTACGGCCAAGCTGCGAACCGTCGCCGATATGGCGAGTGGCGACGTGCCGCTCTCCTCGTCGACTTGAGCGCCGCGCACGTCGAGCGACTGCACTTGCGAAAGCATCGGCCCGCGCTCGAGGGCCGAAAGCCAACCCAGCAACCCGCGCAGGTCGCCTTCGGCGCGCACCTTCACCTCAAGGTCCACGAGCGCCGCGTTTGCGCTCTTCGGCGGCGTCGTGACGGCCTGCTGCAGCCACACCTCATGCCGCTCGGCTTCACTCGCGAGGTAATCCACCAGCGACGCCGACGCGATCACGGCATCGCCTCCGGTGAACAGCTTGGGCCCGCCCGCCACTGATTTCGCCGTGTCGCTCGTACCGCGCGCACTGACGACAGCACGCTCGCGCGCCAGCACGGCGCGCTCCGCGTCGAGACGCTCGAGCAGCTGTGCCCGGCGTTCACGTGACGGGCGCACGCCGAGGACGTACACCAGTGCCGCCACGAGGATGACGGCGCCTTGCTGGAGGGCACGCTGGTCACGCACGCTCAGTGCAGCGAACGGCATCAGGGTGCCTTCAGGGTGAGGGTGAATTCGAATTTCTCCGTCACCATGCCATCGTCGGTCGTTTCGCGACGAATCGGTGCGGATGCCGTGATCGTGCGCACCCAGGGAACGGCGGAGAGGGCGTCGAACGCAGTCGTGGCGCGGGACGCGTTCCCCTCGATGATCACGGTATCGGCCTGGGCGCGCACGTGCGTGACGTACGCATCGGCCGGCAACGCGTCACCAACCGCCGCAATCACCCCTGACCACCGTGGCGCGTCGAGCTGCGCGTCGACGCGTGCGCGACGGTCGGCGTCCGGCGCGCCGCCGGCTGACAACTGCGGGGCGAGCGCCTCGCGTTCCGCTTGCACGGCAGCGAGTTCGCGGCGGACGTCGATTTCCTGCAGTGCCACCGTCGAGACGGCGAGCAGCGCGGCGGCGCCAAACAACCACCAACTGGTCGTGCCACGTGATGCCCCTACCGACTCCGGTAACGCCCCGGTAAAGGCCAGCGGCCAGCGCTCGATCGCAGTGGTCGCCATGGCCGTGGCGCTGGCAGTCATCGGATCCTCGACCCGCGTGACCTCACCAAGGGTGCGGGCCGCGTCGGCCATCGCGCTCTCGTCGCCCGCGCGGCGGAACCTCCGCACATCGGTGAGCATCCCCTGATCGGCCACGAGCAGTTCGAACGCGTCGTCGAACCCCGCAACGACGGCGCGCCGTGCCGTTCGCGGTCCCCGCGCGGTCGTCGTGAGGGCGACCTGTGCTGGCACGACCACCTCGACCTGCAGCTGGGCCTCCCGCGCGGCGTCGAGGACGGCGCGCAATACCCGCGCGGACACGGCGGCGGCGAGACGCGTCGTGCCAGACGGCGCCGTCGCCACGCTCACGTCCATCGGCTCACGCGCACTGACGAAGTGTCGGCTGGCGGCCCGCGTGAGCAGGCGACGCGCGTCGTCGTCGCTCACGGGCGGGATGGACACGGTGCGTACGTCCACCAGCGCGGGGAGCAGCGCCACGCGCAGCGGCGACGATACCACACCGGCCTCCACGCCGTCGCGCAGGGCCTGCGCGAGCCCCGGCCAGGATGCGCCCTCCAGCGGGCGCAGCGCACGTCGCCACGGAGCGGCGTGGCCATTGGCGGCAACGGCGACCAGCGCATTCGCGGAGATGGCGAGGCCACACGGGCGCGGGGCTACCATCGGCGGGCCCCCACCTCGACCGTGCCGTCGCCGTTGCGGTGGAACACCGCCACGAGCTGTGCGGGGGTGGCGTGCCGCGGTTCGGCGACCAGCAACTCCAGCGCCACATCCTGCACGTCGAGGCTGACGGCATCGCCGAGCTGACGCGCGAGTGCGTCACGTTCACCACTTCCGGAGCGCCCCGCGTTTTGTACCGCGGAGAGCAAGGCGGGAAGGGATTCCACGCGCCGCCCGCGGTTGCGGAGGGCGAGGATCACCGTGAGCAGCGGTTCGGTCATGCCGGGCAATGTACGCAGAACCGCGGCAGGCGCAGCATTGATGTTGATCCGGCGCACCGCCCCATCGACGGTGAGGTACGGTCGCAGTTGCGCGAGCCGGTCCGGGGACATCCCCCAGACGTCCTGTAGCTCATCCAACGAACGGAACGGGCCATTGACCGGGCGCGCGGTGAGGCCGGCCCGGGCATACCGCTCGGCCTCGGCGCCCCCTGGGCGCGCCAGCGTATCCGCGTCACGCCAGTCGAGAACCGTCCGAGCGAGCAGCGTCGCCTCCTCGGTTTCGCCGATGACCGACGCGATCAGCGCGGCCAGCTCCGTCTCGCTGGCGAGGTTTACGTTCACCACGGTGCCC
>NZ_JBIJAW010000156.1:0-7786 GCF_044345575.1 Gemmatimonas sp. | reverse complement strand
GCCGTCGGCGACGCCATGCCGGGCTTCGGCATCGTGGCCGCCGTACTCGGCGTGATCATCACGATGGGCTCGATCGGTGGTGCCGCCTCGGAAATCGGTGAAAAGGTGGCCGCGGCGCTCGTCGGGACGTTCCTTGGCATTCTGCTGGCGTACGGCGTGTTCGGCCCCATGGCGAAGGCCATGGAAGTCCGTATCCACGCGGAGCACGACTATATGCTCTGCATTCGCACCGCCTTGCTGTCGTTCGCCCGTGGCGATGCGCCGATGACGGCCGTGGAGTTCTCGCGCCGCAACATCGAACCACACGAGCGTCCCAGCTTCGCCGAACTCGAAGAACTCACCCGCAAGAAGGCGGCGTAAGCCATGGCGGCGCGCGGCGGCAAGAAGATCGTCATCGTCAAGAAGAAGGTCGCCGGTGGTGGTGGACACCACGGTGGCTCGTGGAAGGTGGCGTATGCCGACTTCGTGACCGCCATGATGGCGTTCTTCATGGTGATGTGGATCCTCGGCATGGACGACAAGACGAAGCAGGCCATCGAGGGCTACTTCGCCAATCCCGTCGGGTACAAGAAGGGGTTCGGTGCGGGCTCCAGCCCGCTCAGTACGGGATCGGCCCCCAGTCCCATTCAGAAGACCCCGATGCGCATGATCGTGCGGTCCACCGAACAGCGCACGTTCGAAAATCTCCGCAAGACGATCCTGGAGAAGCTCGCGGCGAGCGATTCGCTGAAGAAGCTGAACGCGGTCGTCGACGTGCAGGTGACGCGCGAGGGGCTGCGTATCGAACTCGTGGAGAGCGGTCGCGGCGATGTGTATTTCCCGCTGGGCTCGTCGCGCATGAATGCCGCCACGATGCTCACGCTGCAGCTCGTGGGCTCCGAGCTCGCCGGCATCACCCAGTCGGTGGTGCTCGAGGGGCATACCGACGGCGCCAAGTTCGGATCGGATGCCGCGTACACCAACTGGGAACTCTCGAGCGATCGGGCGAACGCGGCGCGGCGCGTGCTGCAGTCCACTGGTGTGACCCCGGAGCGCATCGCGGAAGTGCGTGGGTACGCGGACACGCGCCCGCGGGTCCTCGACGATCCCATGGCGCCGGCCAATCGCCGCATTTCCATTCTGCTGCCGTTCTCGGAGACCCCCGAAACCGCGCCCAACGCCGAGGCGCTCGCGGCGGCGAAGTCCGATTCACTGGTGCAGAACCTGTCCACACCGCTCAAGAAGTCGTACTGAGCCGTCGGCCGACCGCCGTACGACGAAAGCCGTCCCCTGCCGGGACGGCTTTCGTCGTATCAGGCCCTGCTTACCGTCACCAGGCGATCGTTGGCCCAGCTCACCGCCTCGGCGTAGAGCGCGGGTAACTCGTCGTCCGACGAGAGCGCATCGACCTGCGGCCAGTCGCCCTGCTCATACGCTTCGGCCAGCATCAGCATCGCCGCGTGCGGCCCGCACCGGTCGAGCAACGCGGCACGCACGTCACCGCTGACGGGCAGGCGCTCGAGCACCTGCACCATGGGCAGACCGAGCAACGTGTCCATGCGCGACAGCAATCCCAGCAGGAAGCGGGCCGCCGGATCCCCGCTGGCGCCGCGCGCCGTAACCGTCTCGCAGAACCGGCCGCGCACCAGCGCCGCGACCACCGCCTCGTGCGTGACCGGGCTACGTGAGCCCACCGTGGCCACCAGCATGATCAGCATCCACCGCGAGAGTGCCTCGCGCCCGATGAGCTGGAGGGCATGCGGAATGGAGTCCACACCACGCCCACCGAACGCCGCCGAATTGACGATGCGCAGCAGCGACAGCGACAGCGACGGATGACTGCGAAAGGCCTCCTCGAGGGCATTGTCCGTGGCGTCGGGCTCGTTGAGGAGGCCGACGATCTGGAGCACGGCGGCCTGATGCACGTTGACCGAGCGCCCATCGAGCGTTTCCGGGCGACTGAACACGTACCCCTGAAACAGCGTACAGCCGATGGCCCGGGCCGCCGCCAGCGCCTCCTGTGTCTCCACGCGCTCGGCCAGCACCGTCAGCCCGCGCTCGCGCAAGCGCGCCACCCATGGGCCCAGGACGCGGACATCACGATCGAGCACGTCGACCTTCACCACTTTCACGAACGGCAGCAGCGCGTCGAGGGACGCCCGTCCGTCGTAGTCGTCCAGCGCGAGCGTGTAGCCGTCGGCCACCGCGCGCCGGCAGGCATCGACTACCGCCGGCGTGCCTTCCACCGTTTCCAGCAGTTCGAGCACCACCGCCGCGGGGTCGAAGATCTTGTACAGCTCGCCGAGGAGGTGCTCCTCCGTCACGTTCATGTACGCAACGGCGCCGTGCGTGAGCCGATCGAGACCGATGGAGAGCAGCGCGTGCAATGCCGTGTCGCCGCACATCAACGACGGCGACACCTCACCGAGGTAGGCTCTGGTGGCCTCCCGCGTGGCCCGATAGAGCAGCTCGTAGGCCACCCGCGTCTCCTGCGCGTCGAAGATCGGCTGGCGGGCGATGAACACGTGTTGCGCCGTCGCAGGCGGTGTCACGTCGACATCAGAGAGGGACATACGTCTGAAACGGGGAGTCGGGGAACGCGTGGCAGCCGCGGGCGTAGCAGGAGAGCGTGCGGCCGCTTTCATTGCTGGAGAGCACCGCGACCTCGTGGCGCGCGGTTCCCGTTTCCGACTATCGTCCACCGCATGACGCAACACCGCATGGCGCAACCCGATTCGTACACTCCGCTATCGCGCCGTGTGGGCGCCTGGGTGATCGCTGGCGCACTTGGCCTCGCCGCCTGTCGCGGCACCGGTGCAGACCGGACGGCCACGGTCGACTCGGCCCTGTCGCGCGATCTCACCCTGGCCGCATCGGCCACGCCCGATGTGGCCATCGGCGACACGGCTATGGCGAACCTACCGTCGCCTGCCCCGTCTCGAGATACCACCAATATCGCGACGCTACCGCCCACTTTAGCGCCATCATCGCGACAAATTCCACAAAAGGCCGCACGAAAGCCCAAAGCCCCGGCACCGGCGCCGGTGAGCGCGGCGGCAAGTGCTCCCGCACCGGCGCCGTCGTCCGTCCTCCCATCACCAACACCGGCCGAAGCGCCCGCACCGGCCCCGCGGGTCCGCGCACTCGCCGCCGGCGCCGCGCTGTCAGGCACCACGAACGCCCCCATCTGCTCGCTCACCCAGCGCCCGGGCGATCGGTTCGTCGTGACGCTCGGACGCGACGTGACCGGCCCCGACGGGGCTGCTCTGCCGCAGGGCACACCGGTACTCGTGGAGCTGGCGCGGGTGGACAGCGCGTCGGGTGAGTTCGCGTTCCGGCTCAAGGGCGTCCAGGTGCAGGGCGACTTCATTCCCGCGGAAGGCTCCGTACGCGTCTCCGACGCAGCCGTCACCGAACGGAAGGTGTCGAAGGGCGGCAGCGACCAGGGGAAGGTCGTTACGGGGGCCATCATTGGCGGTATTCTTGGTCGGGTGATCGGCGGCGGGGCGCGGGGCGCCGTGATCGGGGCGGCCGGTGGCGCTGCCGCCGGGACCGTCGCCGCGGCCCGCAATACCACCATCGAACGCTGCATGGCGGCGGGCGCGACATTGACGGCCACCCTTGGCGCGCCGCTCACCCTGCCGAGTCCGTAACCGTCGCCGTCCCCGGGTCTCCCCTTCTCCGCGCCCCCTAGAGTGATTGACGTTTCCGAATACACGAAGCTGTACGGTGACACCGTGGCGGTACGCGGCCTGTCATTTCACGTCGCGCCTGGTGATGTCCTCGGCCTCGTGGGACCCAACGGCGCCGGCAAGACCACCACACTGCGCGCACTCGCCGGCATCTTGCAGCCCACCTCGGGACGCATCGAGGTGGCAGGGCTGGATCTCCAGAAGGATCCCGTCGCCGCCAAGGCCCGGCTCGCCTTCATCCCCGACGAACCGCAGCTGTTCGATTACCTCACGGTCACCGAACACCTGCACTTCGTCGCCCGCTTGTACGGCGTGCAGGACGCCGCCCCGCGCATTCCCGCGCTGCTCGAGGAGCTCGAACTCACGGCCAAGAAAGACGCGCTGCCGCCAGAGCTCTCGCGTGGCATGAAGCAGAAGCTTGCCATCGCCTGTGGGCTGCTGCATCGCCCCGCCGCGCTGTTGCTCGACGAACCGCTCACCGGTCTCGACCCGGTGGGAATCCGCCGGATGAAGGAAACCATCGCCGCGCGCGCCCGTGAGGGCACCGCGGTGATCCTCAGCTCGCACCTGCTGCATCTCGTCGAAGAGCTGTGTACGCGCCTGTTGGTCATTCGACGGGGCCAGATGGTCGCCTTTGGCACCATCGAGGAGATCGTCGCCGCGCGCCCGGAGCTGGCGGGGCGCTCCCTCGAGGAGATGTTCATGGCGCTCACCGGCGATGATGGTGCACCCGACCCCACGGGCATCGCCGCCTCGTGACCGTCACCGGTGACACGACGACCCCCGCCCCGGCGCGGGCCATGCTGTTCCTCTACTGGCGCAGTTGGGTAAATCGGCTGCGCTCGCAGGCGGCGCGCGTGCGCAGCCCTCGCTACATCGTGGCCGTCCTCCTCGGCATGGTGTACCTGTACTGGGCGCTCTTCCGCAACACCCGCGCGGGCGGGGCATCGCTCACGCAGCTGCTCCTGGCCGACGTCACCGTCGTCCTCGCGAGCACCCTGCTGCTGGTGTCATCGGCGCGCTGGTGGCTCTTCGGCGCCGATCGCAGTGCGCTCGCGTTCACCCCAGCGGAAGTACAGTTCCTCTTTCCCGCGCCCATCACCCGGCGTGGCCTCGTGCACACGAAGCTGCTGCGCATGCAGTTCGCCATCTTCGTGAACACGATCATCTTCAGCGTGATCTTCCGCGGTGACGCCACGCAGGTGGCCACCTGGGCGCGCGCCATCGGCTGGTGGATGCTCTTCTCCACGCTCGCCATGCATCGCGTCGGCGCTTCCATCGTGCGCGCCAGCGCGCTCGAGCATGGCACCGCCGGCCGGCGTCGCATGTGGATTCCCGTCATCGTCTTCAGCGCCCTCATCGGCGCCGTGCTGTTCGGCGTCATCACCGAGTTCCCCGCGCTGCGCGCAGCAAGCGTGGGCGGATTCAAGCCGCTGGTGAAGGCCCTCACCCAGGCCTTGCAGGCCCCCGTCCCGCACGCGGCCCTCGCGCCGGTCCGCCTGCTGCTCACGCCCATCCTCACCGCCGGCACCCCGGAATGGGCCTGGTCGGTGCTGTGGGCAGGGCTCGTGGTCCTCGGGCACTATCTGTGGCTCGTGCGCCTCGACGCCTCGTTCGAGGAGGCGGCCATCGAGGCGACCCAGCATCGCGCGCAGGTGCTCCAGCGATTCCGGGCGTCGCAGATGGGGCAGGCGCGCTCGAAGAAGGGCAAGCTCACGTCGGTGCCCAAACTGGCGCTCACCGGCCGCCCGGAGGTGGCGATCGCGTGGAAGAACGTCGCCGCCGCCGTGCGTGGGGGATCGTGGAAGGCACAGCTCGTGTCCTTCGTCGTCGGGCTCAGCGCGCTCGCGCTCATCAGCCGGTCCGCATCGGAGCGCGCCGGCGATGCGCTCATGGGCGTCGCCGTGGGTTGGGGGGCCATGCTGCTGTTCCTCGGCCCCCTCTGGATGCGCTTCGACCTGCGGCTCGATCTCCCGCGTCTCGAGATCCTCAAGACCTATCCGCTCGAGGGGTGGCGCATCGTGGTGGCCGAGATCGCGGCCGTCACCATCCTCCACTCCATCACGATCTGGTCGCTACTCACCGTGCCGGTCGTGATGTTCGTGCAGGACCCGCAACTCTTCATCGACAGCGGCGCCACCGTACCCATTCTCGTGTCCATCGTGGTGGGTGTGCCGGCGTTCAATGCCCTCATGTTCACCATCCAGAACGGCACCGCGCTCCTCTTTCCAGCGTGGGTGCGACTGGGCACCGAGTCGCGCGGCTTCGAAACCATGGGCCAGAACCTGCTCACCACCGGCGCCACGACGCTCGTGGCCGCTGTCGCGCTCGTGTTTCCCGTAGGGGCCGGCGCACTCGTGCTCTGGCTCACCAATGATTGGGGGGGATGGTCCGTGCTCGCCGCCACCATGCTCGCCAGTCTCATCATTGCCGCGGAACTCTGGCCCGTGCTGCGCTGGCTGGGCACCGTGTTCGAAGAGACCGACATCAGCGATGTGGCCTCCACCACCTGACCGCAGCGGGGCGGCGCCCGCTCCACTACCGGGGCGCCCCTCAGGTGTCTAACCTGCGAGAGCAGCCCGTTCTTCCGCGCCCGAGATTCCGCTGATGTCCGCCGACGAATTCGACCCCACCGACGACACCCACACGCCCGAAGATGGTGAGGCCCGCCCCGCGGTCTTCGTCACCACGCGTGAACCCGTGTCGGTGAGCATCGCCCAGCTCGACGATCCGCGTGCCCCCGATTCGTCGGCGCTCGCCGCGTACATCGACGGGCGCATGGTCGCGCGCAGCGCCATGCCGGCCGAAGCCATCGCGCGGCTGGTCGAACTCCGGCTCTTCGACGAGCCCGTGCCCCTTGGCCTCTTTGCCTACGAAGAGGCGCCCGGGCTCCAGTGCCGCTTGTTCGCCCTCGTCCCCCGTTCGCTCCTCGAAGCCGACGCCCACAACGCCGAACCGTGGAAGGAGAGCGTCCCCAGCTACGAGGCCACGCTCGGTAACGACGACGATGATGACGACGAGGATGACGACGACGAGGAGGGCGACGAAGAGGAAACGCCCTTCGAGACGATCCTCCTCGGCCACATCGTGCGCTTCGCCAAGGATCGCCGTCACCCCGACGATCTCGCGGCCGAAGCCGTGGACATCCTGCAGCGCATCATCCACGGTGCCGAATCGCTCGAAGACGCCGACCGCAAGGCGATCGACGACCTGCTGGGGTCGCTCTAAGCGCTAGTCCGTCGGCGGCTCGACGCCCGACGACGCGATTCCGCGCACATCGGCGTCGAGCAACGGCAGTTCGGCGAGTGGGGTGGTCGCCCCGCTCCGCTCCCCCAGCTTCCGCGCCGTCACCAGCACGCGCGATTCGAGACTGCCCAGCGCGCGATTGTATGAGGTCACGGCCCGCTGCAGCCCGCGCCCAAGCTCCACAAGCTGTTCGTCGAACACCGCCAGGCGGTCGTGCAGCTCGCGCCCCAGCTGCGCCACCTGCTGCGCTTCCTCCGCGACCCGCTCCTGACGCCATCCGTACGCGGCCGCCTTGAGCAGTGCGATCAGCGTGGTGGGCGTGGCGAGCAGCACGCGGTCACCGAGGGCGCTCTCCAGCAGCGTGGGGTCGGCTTCGAGCGCGGCGGCAAAGAACGCCTCGCCCGGCAGAAACAGCACCACGAAGTCGGGCGCATCGTCGAACTGCGCCCAGTAGCGCTTCGCCGCGAGCTTCTGCACGTGCGCGCTCACCTGCGCCGCATGATCGGCCAGGCGCGCGCGGCGCGTACGATCATCCGTGGCCGCGGTGGCCTCGAGGTAGGCGCTGAGGGGCGCCTTGGCGTCGACCACGAGACGGCGATCACCAGGGAGACGGACCACGAGGTCGGGGCGCAGCGCCCCGTCTTCGCCGCGCACGGTGACCTGCGGCTCGAAGTCGCAGTAGGCCAGCATGCCCGCCAGTTCGCACACACGTCGCAGCTGCATCTCGCCCCACTGCCCGCGCACCGTGGGCGCGCGCAGCGCCTGCGACAGCTGCTGGGTTTCGCGGCGTAACTGCTCGCCCGAGAGGACCACGGCCTCCAGCCGCTCCCCGATCTGGCCGGCCACCTGCGCCTGCGCCCGCCCGAGCT
>NZ_JBIJAW010000155.1:0-7808 GCF_044345575.1 Gemmatimonas sp. | reverse complement strand
CCGAGAGGAAGAGGGCCACGTCCTGCACCGTGCGCGCCATCGGCCCGGCGGTGGAGAGCGGCGACCACGAGCCATCGTCGTCGGGCACGCGCCCCGGCGATGGGCGGAAGCCCACGATGTTGTTCCAAGCCCCCGGGTTGCGCAGCGAGCCGCCGGTATCGCTTCCGTCGGCGAGTGGGACGAGGTTGCAGTTGAGGGCACACGCCGCGCCGCCGCTCGAGCCGCCCACCGTCTTGTTGCGGTTGAAGGCGTTGCGGGTGGCGCCGAACACCGCGTTGAACGTGTTGGAGCCGGCGCCGAACTCCGGCGTGTTGGTCTTGCCGAGCGTGATGGCGCCCGCCGCGCGCATGCGCTTCACGATGAGCGCATCGGTGGTGGGCACATAATTCTCGTACAGCTTCGAGCCGCGGGTGGTGCGGATACCGGCGGTCTCCACCAAGTCCTTGTGGGCCACGGGCAGTCCGTGCAACACGCCCAGCGGTTCGCCGCGTGCCTGCTTTTCGTCGGCCTCACGGGCCCACCGCTGCGCCATCTCTGGCACGAGCGTGACGATGGCGTTCACCTGCGGATTCACGCGCGCGATGCGCGTGAGATGGGCGTCGAGCACTTCACGCGCCGACACGTCCTTGCGACGGATGCGCGCCGCGAGTTCCGTGGCAGTGAGCGACGTGAGATCGTCGGTGGGCACCGGGGTGGACACGGTCATGGTAGGCGTGAGCGCGGGAAGCGAAGCCGGGAGCGCGCCGCCCAGTGCGGCTGCACCGAGCCACTGCGCGAAGTCGCGGCGCGAAAGCGGATCCATCATCGACCCTCGTCGCGCAGCATGCGCACAGCCGGGGTATCGAGATCGTCCATCTGCCCGCTCCGCGCGCTCCAGACGAAGGCGCCCACACCGGCCGCCACGAGCAACAGCGCCAACGGCAACACGATGAAGATGACACTCATGTGATCGACTCCGCGGTGGCGGTCGCCTGTCGGCGCCGCGCAAACGAATGGCCGTACCAGCTGCCCAGCACCACCGTGATGGAGCTGGTGGGCATGAGCACGGCCGCGATGAGGGGGGTAAGCAGGCCCAGTACGGCCATGCCCGCCCCAACGATATTATAGCCGATGGAAAAGGCGATGTTGCGGCGGATCACCCGCATGGTCCGCCGCGCGCCTTCCGTGAGCTCCACGAGCGCGCCGAGTCCGGGGCGCGTGAGGTACATGTCAGCGGTGGCGAGACACGCTTCGGCGCCGCCGTGCACCCCAATGCCCACACTCGCCGCGGCGATCGCGGCGGCATCATTCACCCCGTCGCCCACCATCACCACGGTCCCCTGCTGTTTGCACCGTTCGATGAAGGCGAGCTTGTCCTCCGGTGATGCCGCGCCGATGGCATCGTGCGGTGCGAAGTGGAGCGCTTGTCCCACCGTCGCCACGACATCGGGGGCATCGCCACTGAGCATCACGGTCCGCCATCCGCGTGCCCGTAACTGCTGCAGCGAGGCGAGGGCATCATCGCGGATACGATCGCCAAGACCAGCGATCGCGATCAGTACGCCGTCGACAGCGACGTGGACGGGAGTCTGGGTCTTGTCGGTCGATGACAGTGCATCGCGGACCATCGGGTCGACCGACGTAGTCGCCTCCGCAACAAAACGCGGGGATCCGACGCGCACCATGTGGCCGTCCACGAGCCCTTCGAGCCCGCCACCGGTGACGTGACGCGCCTCGGCTACCGTCGGCGTGGCGAGTTCCGGCCAGGCGCGGCGGAAGCCGTCGGCCAACGGATGCGATGAGCCCTCTTCAAGAGCGAGCACGAGTGGCTGTACCCACTCCGGACCGGTCCAGCTCGTGAGCGCCGTACGTCCCTCAGTGATGGTACCGGTCTTGTCGAGCACCAGCACACCAGGCTTCGACAGCAGCTCGAGCGCATCGCCCCCTTTGATGAGCATCCCGTTCCCGGCCGCGCGTCCCACGGCCACCGTGATGGCCAACGGGGTGGCCAGCGCCAGCGCGCACGGGCAGGTGACGATGAGCAGCGCGATG
This sequence comes from Gemmatimonas sp., assembly GCF_044345575.1. Taxonomy (GTDB): domain Bacteria; phylum Gemmatimonadota; class Gemmatimonadetes; order Gemmatimonadales; family Gemmatimonadaceae; genus Gemmatimonas. The sequence continues at coordinate 5,777 of NZ_JBIJAW010000155.1, read as the reverse complement.
GCATCATCGAGCGCGGCCGGCGCGTTCAGCTGCATCTTGATGACGAACGTGGCCACGGCCATGAGCAGTACCACGGCGGTGAAGATACCAGCCATTCGATTGGCCATCTGTACGATGGGCGCACGCCGCCGCGCACTCTCCTCCACCTGACGCAGCAGCGTAGCGATACGGCTGGTTTCGCCCGCTTGTTCGACCCGCACCCGCACCGGGGCTTCCACGTTGAGGGTGCCGGCAAACACCGTGGCACCCTCCACTACCGACGTGGGGCGCGACTCGCCGGTGAGGAGCGCGGCGTTCACGCTCGTGCGACCACGAATCACCACCCCGTCGGCGGCGAATGTCTCACCGGCGCGCACGTCGAGCACCATGCCCGGCAGTAACGCTTCGGCGGGAATGTCGCGCACCGAGTCGCCCGCCGTACCCTGATCGACAATACGTGCCGTGGACGGCGCAATGGCGTGCAGCAGTTCGGCAGCATCAGCCGCCATGCGCTGCCCGCGTTGCTGCAGGAACCGTCCCACCAGCAACGCGAAGATGAGAATGGCGAGGCCATCGAAATAGATGGGCCCCTCGCCGGTCACGGTGTTGATACCGCCGCGCACCAAGCCCGCCGCGAGTGCGATGGCGATGGGCAGGTCCATGTGCAACGACCGGGTGCGCAATGCGGCCCACGCGCCGGTGAAGAACACGCGGCCGGGCCACACGAAACTCGGTACCGTGATGGCGAAGCTGAGCCAGCGGAAGAACGAGGTGTAGCGCGTTTCCATGCCGTTCAGTTCACCCGAGTACAGCGCGAGCGCCAGCAGCATGACGTTCACCGCGATGGCGCCGGCGATCCCGATGCGCACGAGCATCGTGCGGTCTTCGCGCCGGCGCATGTCGGCGCGCGCCACGCCGCGGAACGGATGCGGCGGATAGCCGAGCACGTCGAGCGCGCGGGCGATCGACGACAGAGTCGCCGCGCTCGCGTCCCATTCCACCACGGCGAGGGAGCGGCGCACATCGAGTTCGGCGCGCACCACACCGGATTGGAGCAGCGGCATGCGCTCCACCAGCCACACGCACGACGCGCAATGCACCCCTTCGAGATACAGCTCGGTACGCGAGAGCCCTTCGGGGGTTCGGGCGATGTACAGCTGCGCGAAGGCCGGGTGATCGAACTCCTCGTAGCTGCGGCCGGAGGCCCGCACCGGCGCCTCGCGCCGCTCGGCGAAGCCGTAGTACGAATCGAGCCCGTGCTCGTGAAGAATCGTGAACGCCGTGTGGCATCCTGTGCAGCAGAACTGCCGCTCGGCGCTGTCGTCGACCAGTCCCTCGGGAACGAGCAGTCCGCAGTGTGCGCACAGCACGTCGGCGTGGGGCATCGCTTCCGGGGCGGCTACAGTGACAGCGAGGCGCATGGTGTCAGTGGACATGCGTCCCCTCGGTGCTTGAGGTCTTTACAACGACCGCTGCCGTCGCGGCGTGCGATTCGTGCGCGTTGTGATTCGGCGACGTCCGCGGGAGCAGGCGCCCCGACATCGACAGGAGCCCCATCACCAGCACAACGGCCGCGCTCACCGCGGGAAGCCGTCGGCGGAAGGGGGCCAGGACGGTTTGTGCGCCCACTCCCATCGCCACGAGGGCCGGCACCGTTCCCAGCCAGAACACGGCCATCGTGATCATGGCGCTGCGCACGCTTCCCGTCCCGCCCGCGGTGGCCACGAACACGTACAGCCAGCCACAGGGCAGCAATGTGGTGAGTAGTCCGGTCAGCCCGGCGCGCACGGCGAGCGGCTGTTCACGGACGGCGTGCAACACCCGGCCCAGTGCCCGTTGCCAGGCCGCGGGCGCCTGCAGCGCGCTCAATGACACGCCGCGCTGTGCCGCCATGGTGCTAACGGCCCATCCCACCATGAGGGCGCCGGCCACGACGGCCGCGGCGTGACTCACGCCGACCAGTGCACCGGCTCTCGACACCCCAGCGCCGAGCATGCCTGCCAGCGCACCGAGCAGGAGATACGACGCCAGGCGTCCCACGTTGTACATGGCATGGGCGCGCAGTGCGGCCGGTTCGTTCCCCTTTGCCGAGCCGGCATAGAAGCACACGAACCCGCCGCACATGCCGGCGCAGTGGACACTGCCGACCAGGCTGGCCACGAGCACGCCCGCCGTCGTGGTGATCACCGGCGGCTCGCCGTGGCCGTGGTGGTGGCGCGAACCGCGGTCACACGTGAGCTGGCTGAGAAGCGCTGACTTCCCTGTATGGCATCGATCCGCACTTCCCACTCACCCGGGTGGGCGATGGGCAGCGTCGCTGCGTAGGTGCCTGGGGTCTGCTCTTCGAGCACGGCGGTGAGCGTGTCGTTGGCACGGGCGTTGAAGCGGGCCATCACGGCCACGTGCGCACCGGGTAACGGTGCGGCCGAGGCATCACGCAACGCGACCGACACACGTGTGTGCTTGCCGTCGCCGATGCTGTCGATGGCCGTATCGAACCCCCACCCGAGGGCGAGGTTGGCCCGCTGCTGCGCCATAGTGGAGTCGAAGTGGACTGCTTTGCGGTAGTAGTCCGGTTCCACCGAAAACGACGGATCGTCATTCGCGATGCGCATCACCACGATGTTTGCCGCCACCGTGAGCGCGAGAATCGTCGTGACCCCAATGGGCCATCCCATGCCCTGTTTCATGGCTTCGCACCTCCCGGCGCGACGATGCCGCCGTAATTCGGGCCCAGCAACCGGTAGCGCACCGATTCCAGATAGCCGCGATCGTCGGACACATTGATGGTGATGAAGCGTTCGCCGTTGGGGAACGCGCGGGCCGGTAGCAGCACGAAGACACTCGTGGTACGCGTCTCACCGCCCTTCACAGCGAGCGGATTTTCCGGTGCTACCACCGTGACTTCGCTGGCGCTGATGCCGCCAGCCGTGAGGCTGTCGAGCACGATGCGGTACTGCATATCGTCGCCACGACGGTTGGTGATCTTCACGCGAATCTGGTTGGACACACGACCGTCGGCTTCGAGGGCGAACGGTCCATCGAGGCCGCGCAGGACCGTGAGGTCGGCCGCCTGCTTGAGGTACATGGTGGCGCCGAGGCCACCGAGCAGGATGGCCAGCACCACGGGATAGAGAATCGTGCGCAGGCGGAGCAGGTGCCTCGGCTTGCCGGCGATCTCGTCCTGCGACGAATAGCGGATGAGCCCCGTGGGCTTGCCGATCTTCGTCATGATCTCGTCGCAGGCATCGATGCACTGCGTGCAGTGCACGCACTCCATCTGGAGGCCATTGCGAATGTCGATGCCCGTGGGGCAGGTCTGCACGCAAGCGTTGCAGTTGATGCAATCGCCGGCGTTGGGATCACGGTCTTTCCCGGCGTGGGCGCGCGGTTCGCCGCGCACGTAGTCGTACGCCACGATCTTCGACTGCCGGTCGATGAGCGCCGACTGCCAACGGCCGTACGGGCACACGATGAGGCACGTCTGTTCGCGGAAGTACGTGAAGTTGAACCACACGATCCCCGTGAACAGCACCACGAAGAAGAACGCCGACGGATGATCGGCCGGCGAGCCCAGCATCCAGGTGTAGAGCTGATCGGTGCCCACGAAGAAGGCGAGCATCGTGTGCGACACGAACAGCGCCAGCAGGAAGAAGGTGATGTACTTGCCGAGCCGGCGTGGCGTGAACCACGCGCCCTGCTTGTCGAGCGTGCGCGAGTGTGTGTAGCCGCCGTCGAACCAGCGGCCGATGGGGCGGAAGAGGAACTCGAGATACACCGTCTGCGGACACGCCCACCCGCACCACGCGCGTCCCCAGAGCGCGGTAACGAGGAAGATGCCGATCACGCCGCTGCCCAGCGTGAACATGAACAGCAGCGTGTCGGTGGGCAGGAACGTGTAGCCCATGAGCGTGAATTCGCGGCGCGGCAGGTCCATGAGGAAGACCGGCTTGCCAAACACCCGCAGGTGGGGGGCGGCGAAGAAGATCGCCATGAGCAGATACGCGACGACCTGACGCCGCTGCCACCACTTGCCATGCGATGGCTTGGGGCGAATCCAGCGGCGGCTGCCGTCTTCGTTGAGCGTGGGGAGGACGCGCCTCCCCACGCCCGGGGGCGCTGCAGTGGTACTCACGACATGCTCGGTGCTGTGGTCACGGTGTGACCGGGTTTCCCTGCGGCGCCTTGGGGTTGGCCGGGGTGGTGCCTTGCAGTGTGCTCACGTACGCCACGACCGCGGCGAGTTGCGCGGGCTTGAGCGTCTTCCCCCAGGGCGGCATGCCCTTCTCCAGCACGCCGTTCGTGACGGTGTTGTAGATGTCGGTGATCGCGCCGCCGTGCAGCCAGTACGCATCCGCGAGGTTGGGGCCGATGAGGCCACCACCGTCGGGGGCATGGCACGAGGCGCAATACGCCGTGTACGTCTCCTGCCCTTCCTCGAGCTGCTCGTGATCCTTGGCGAGCGCGAGCAGCTGATCGGCGTTCATGTCACCACCGGTCGGGGCCGGATGCGCCTTCGCGTAGGCCGCCATGGAGGCCTCGTAGTCGGCGATCCGTCCCTTGCCGTTGCCGACCGGGCCGATGTTCATCACGTAGATGACGGAGAAGATGATGGTGCCGGCGAAGGTGAGCAGCCACCAGCGCGGCATCGGATTGTCGTACTCCTGGATGCCGTCATACGTGTGATCGAGGAGCTTGTCCTGGATGTTGTCGTTCGTGGGGCCAGCCATGAGTCAGCGCTCCGCGGTGCGGGGAGTGAGCACCACATCGTCTTCCAGCGGCAGGCGCGAAGCGGCTTCGAGCTCGCTCTGCCGTGACGGCATGAAGGTGCGAATGGAAATGGCGACGAACACGCCGAGGAACAGGACCAGCGCCACCTCGGTGTAGAACGACAGCTGCGCGTACGACATGATGTCGGAGAGCTTCATCAGTTGGTGCCTCCGTTCGCGGTGCGCGTGGCGGTACGGTTGTCAGCGGTCGTCGTCACCTTGATGTCGCGACCGAGGCGCTGCATGTAGGCCACCATGGCGATGATCTGCTTGTCCTCGAGGCCAGCCGGTCCGCCCTGCTCCGTAATGACCGCCGCGATCTGCTGCGCCTGCGCGCGCGCCATGCCGGGCGCCTTGTTCAGCGCGTCGCCGTAGGGCACGCCCACCATCGCCATCGCGTCCACACGGCGCTGGATGCCGTCGAAGTCGAGCGGCTTTGTGAGGAAATGCGCGTACGCCGGCATGATGGACTTGGCCGTAACCGCGCGCGGATTCTCGAAGTGCCGCACGTGCCAGAGGTCGGGATACTTGCCGCCCTCACGCGCGAGGTCGGGACCGATGCGGCGCGAACCCCAGAGAAACGGATGCTCGTACACCGACTCGCCGGGCTTGCTGTACTCGCCGAACCGTTCGGTTTCGTAGCGGAACGGACGCACCATCTGCGAGTGACAGTTGAAGCACCCCTCGGCGATGTAGAGATCGCGACCCGCCAACTCGAGCGGCGTGTACGGCTTCACGCTCGCGATGGTGGGGACGTTCGACTTGATGAGGAACGTGGGGAGAATCTCGAACAGCGACGCGACGAGCACGGCCACCGTGGTGAGCGCGGTGAAGAGCATCGGCGCGCGCTCCCACGCGCGGTGCCACTGCACCTGATTGAAGCGCGCCCAGAGGCCATTGGCCGGCACCACCGGGTGCTCTTCCACGTACGCCTTCGGCAGCGGTGCGGCCTCGATGACCGGCACCTCGTACTTCGCGGGGCGGTTGGCCCACGTCTTGAAGATGTTCCAGCCGAAGACGACCATGCCC
>NZ_JBIJAW010000154.1:0-7818 GCF_044345575.1 Gemmatimonas sp. | reverse complement strand
TGTTTCATCCCCGCTGTCCGCATCCGCTCAAGGATGCGGTGTGCACCCGCGTCGTACCGCCGCTCGAAGAAAAGGCCCCCGGGCACTTCGTCGCGTGCCTCAAGGAACCTCCCACCTCAGTCCCCACCCCGTGAGCACCGCCGTCACCACCGACCGCTCCTTTTTCGGCCATCCGAAGGGCCTCGGTCTGCTGTTCGCCACCGAGATGTGGGAGCGCTTCTCGTATTACGGGTTGCGCCCGCTCCTCGTGCTCTTCATGGCCGCCGCGCTCAACGAGGGCGGCTTCGGTCTCGAGCGGACGCAGGCGTCCGCCATCGTCGGCATCTACGCGGCGTGCGTGTATCTCGCCTCCCTGCCCGGAGGCTGGATCGCCGATCGCTGGCTGGGATTGCGCCGCGCCATCCTCATCGGCGCCGTGCTCATCACCGGCGGACACCTCGCGATCGGTGTGTCCGGCTTCGCCGGCGCCGGTATCGGGAAGATCTTCTTCTTCCTCGGTCTCGTGCTGATCGTGCTCGGCACGGGACTCCTCAAGCCGAACATCTCCGCCATCGTGGGAGATCTCTACCCCGAAGGCGGCGCGCGTCGAGATGCCGGGTTCTCGATCTTCTACATGGGCATCAACACCGGCGCCTTCGTGGGACAGCTCGTCACCGGCTACCTCGGCGAACGCGTGAGTTGGCACTGGGGCTTCGGCGCCGCCGGTATCGGCATGGCGTTCGGTCTGCTGGGCTTCTGGCTGCTGGCGGGCAAGCTGCTCGGCCCCATCGGTGCCGACATCGTACGCGATCCCAATGCGGCCGTGCAGGCCAAGCAGGAGCAGACCGTACGTACCAGCACCTTCGCCGGCCTCGGTGTGCTCGCGCTCGTGTTCGCGCTCGCGGCGGGTGGCGTGGTCACCATCGATCCGCAGCAGGTCGGCGGCGCCATGACGTTCGTCCTCGTGGGCATCGCCGTGGCCTTCTTCGCGTATATCTTCGCGTTCGGCGGACTCACCAGCGACGAGAAGAAGCGCAGCGCGGTCATCTTCGTGCTTTTCGTATTCGCCGCCATCTTCTGGGCCGCGTTCGAACAGGCGCCCACATCGCTACAGCTCTTCGCCAACGACTTCACCGACCGCAACATGTTCGGCTTCGAGATCCCGGCGACGTGGTTCCAGTCGGTGAACTCGCTGTTCATCATCATCATGTCGCCCGTGTTCGCCGCGCTGTGGATCGCGCTGGCGAAACGGAACATCGACCTCTCGAGTCCGTCCAAGTTCGCCCTGGGGTTGGCGCTCGCCGGTGTGGGCTTCCTGCTCATGGTGTCCGCTGCCAATCAGGTGGTCGCCAGCGGTGGCACCGCGCTCGTCTCGCCGTGGTGGCTGATCGCGAGCTACTTCTTCCAGACCTGCGGTGAGCTGTTTCTCAGCCCGGTGGGGCTCTCGAGCATGACGAAGCTTTCTCCGCGTCGCTACGTGGGGCAGATGATGGGCATCTGGTTCCTCGCCGCCTCGGTGGGCAACCTCGTCGCCGGCCTCGTGGGCGGCCACGTGGACCCCACGAAGCTCGAACAGACGCCGGCCGTGTTCAGCGGCACGGCCATCGCGCTGTTCGTGAGCACGGGCATCCTGCTGGCGATGATCGTGCCGATACGCAAGATGATGGCGAGCGTGAAGTAGCAGCGGTCGGTACGACGCGCGATCGACTACGCGTTGGCACCGACGCGCTGGAAAAAACGCGCTGGAACGGACGCGTTGGCACGAACGCAGAGGGGCGCAGGCGAAAACGCGGGCAACAACGGGGCGACCTTGGCTTCGCCTCGGTCGCTTGGGGGCGGCGACTGCCGCAGGCGTGGGTGCCATCGTTGTTGCCCACGTCCCTCCGCGTTGGTGCCAGCGTTGTCGCCCGCGTCTCCGCATTTGTGCCAGCGTTGTCGCCCGCGTCTTCGCGTTTGTGCCAGCGTTGTCGCCCGCGTCCCTCCGCGTTGGTGCCAACGCGTCCGTTCCAGCGCGTTTTTTCCAACGCGTAGGTGCCAACGCGTAGTCGATCGCGCGTAGTTTCGGTGATCGCCGCGCCGCCGACCCTACGGCCAGGTGAATAGCGACGTCGGCGCCGTCCTTTCCCTGCTGCGCTCCACGTCCGGCGTGTCGCGCCAGAAGGTACGACTGCGATCGAGCCCCGTGATGCGCACCTCGAGGCGCTTGCGCGGATCGTTGCTCACCGGCACACCGACGTCGAGACGCCAGAGCCGACGCGAGCGCGGAGGCACGGCCGCCAGCAGCGAGATGCCGATCACGCCGCGCCACGGGGTGTCCACCGCGTATGGCACCGACTGCTCCGCCATCAAGCGACCGGCTTCGGCAAAGCCCGCGAAGCCCACGTCGGCCACGTTGAGTCGCGTGGGCACGACCAGACGTTGTTCGGCGCGGAAGACGAGGCGCCGCGCACCCGGGTCGTGCGACCGGCGGTGCCCCATGAGGCCCCCCTCGCGATCGGCGAGCGAGAGTTGCAGCGGCGTCAGCATGCGACGGCCCGTGGCCCACTCCATCTGCAGCACCGTGGTCTGACGAATGGCGGGCCGGAAGTACCACGCCGCCCGACCGGTGCCGATCACGTTCTCCCACTGCTTCCGGTCGAGACTGTAACGCGCCTCCGTGATCCCCTGCGCGCCGGCGAACCACTTCTGGCCGCCCCAACCGAGGTAGATGTTGGTGGCGAGGAAGCGATCGCGATCGGGAGCCGGACCCACCGGGATGGAATGCCCCGCCACCACACCCACCTGCGCGCCCACCCGAATATCCTGCGCACCGGTCAGGGCGTCGAAGCCCTGCACGCGGACGAAGCGGATCGCGCGAACACCCAGCAGTACATTCGCGCGCAGCACGTTCTTCGGCGTGAAGAACGGGGGCGGTGAGCCCGTGGTGTCGACGCGCACGCCCTCACGAGTGAGCAGCAGCGGCGTCGAGTCGACGCGAATGTGCTCGCGCGACAGCGACATGCCCACGAGCCTGAGCCGACCCACCGGGCCGACCCGCGTGAGCCCTCCCACGTCGGCGAAGGTGCGCCGCACGTTCACCGCATTGACCGGCAAGTCGCCACGCAATAGTCGCATCGGCTCGCGGGTACCGCCGAGTTCACCGACCCAGGCGAAACGTTGCAGGTCGGTGTAGTACGGGCGGACCACCTGCATGCGCATGCGCTGACCGAACGGCTCGCGGCGCGCCTCGAGACGCAACTCGTCTCGCTGCCCGAGGAATTGATAATCCGTGTATTGCACGCCAAGCACGTCGTTGTACGCGAGCCCGTTGCGATACTCGAACAATGTGGCCGTGGCGTGGCCGGCGAGATTGGTTTCACCGATACGCAGCCCACGGAACATCGGACTCCCCCCCCGCACCACCGGATCGACGAGCAGGCTGAAGTCGTCACGCGTTTCCACCTCGAGGCGCACCCCGCCCCGTTCGTCGTCGTACGCGTGAATGCGCGCGTCCACCAGGTAGGGCTGAGCACGAAGGATACGCTCCGACTCGGCCCGCTTGATCTGGTTGCATGATTCACCAACCTTGAGCAGCAGGAACTGGCGGATCACGTTGTCGCGGGTGTTCACGTGCAGCGTGCGCACCGTGCGTCGCACCCACTCGAGCTGCCGCGGCAACTTCTCGTTGAACGGCGGCTGGGTGATCACCACGATGTCGCTGATCGTCTGCCCAGAGCACCCGGTGACTGGCAGGCGTCCACGACTCGACACCGGCGGTTGGCGGGATTGCGTGGAATCGGTGCGGATGTTCTGCTGTGCCGCCGCGACGTGAATGAATGGCCCCGCGATCCCGCACAGCACCATCAGCGCGCCAATGGCGCGTCTCATCGCCCCAGTTTTCGCTTGAGATCGGCCAGCCGCGCCTCGGCGTCGGCCTCACGCTCCGATCGTGTACGCCGCGACGGCGAGGGCGCAGCCAGCGGATCGTCGGACAGGAGCGGCTCGTCGCCGAGCAGCGCGTCCACTTCACGCGCCGCGGCCGCATCGACGCTCGACGCTTCGGCGCTCGACGCCTCGGGCGCCAGCCCCGACATCACTCGCCGGAGATCAGCGCTCATCGACTCGTACTCGCGTTCGGCCAGCGCCAGCTCCTGCTGCTGCACCATCCGCTTCGACTCCAGCACCGCCACGCGTTCGGCGTGCTGCGCCGCGAATCGCTCGGCAATAGCCACGGTTTCGTGATCACCGATGTCAGCCGCCAGCCCCTGACGACGGCGCACCGTCTCGAGCTCCGATTGTTCGCTGCGCAGGCGCTGTTCCGTGGCCGTCAGCGCCGCCCGCATGTCGTTGACGGCGAGCTTCGCATGCACCAGAGCCTCACGCATGCCGCTGCTCATGCGCCGGCGCTCGTCGGGGTCGAGGCGGGAGGAGAGGGCACGAAGGGAATCACGGAGCTCATCGAACATGGGCGAAAGCTAGAGACCGGTACGGACCAATGCGACGTCAATCCGTGCCGGCATCCACGCCCGTCGACGGTTCCGAGCCACCGATCACACCGCCAGATGCGCCGCGCCTGCCACACCAAGGCCCCTTCCCTGTTATTATCGAACGCATAGCGGTTCGCCAGTGTCTCTACCGGTGCCCGGGTGCGTCGCATCGTGCCCCGCCGGGCTGTCCGTCCCCCGTCTTCATCCCGTGCTCTACCTCGCCATTCCCGCGCACAACGAAGTCGCCACCATTGGTGTGCTGCTCTGGCGGCTCCGTACGGTGCTGGCGGAGTTCCCGCGCGAGTACGAAGTGGTGGTGTACGACGACGCGAGCACCGACGAGACGGCCGAGGTGGCGGCGCAGTACGAGCGCGCCATGCCGGTGACCGTGCTGCGCGGCAAGTCACGACTGGGGTGCGCCGGGGCAGTCGACGCGCTGCTGCGCCACGTCGCCACCCGCACGCGCTATCCGCGCCGGGATGCGGTCCTGCTCATGCAGGGCGACTTCACCGATCCGCCGGGGATCGTACCGGAATTCGCCCGTCGCTTCGAGGGCGGCGCCGATCTCGTGGTGGGGGAACGTCTCACCGTCGCGGATGCCCCCACGGCGGTCAAGCGGTTGTTCACGTACGGGCACTGGGTCATGCGCCCGTTCGTGAAGGTGGAGGGGGTCGCCGACCTCACGGCGTCCATGCGGTTGGTACGTATCTCGGCGCTTCGCGAGGCGATTCGTTTGGCGGGCAACGCCCCGCTCGTGAGCGGCGACAGCTGGACCGCCAACGCCGATCTGTTGCTCCGGCTGGCCCCGCACGCACGCCGTGTGGAGAACGTGCCGATGGAGCCGACGTTCGGGGTCCGGATGCGTGAGACGCGGCGCGTGGCCCTCGCCGACACGCTCAGCATGCTCAAGTGGGCCTGGGCGGCCCGAGGCCGGCGTGCGGTGGTGGGGTCCTCCCCGGCGGAGACCGGCAATGACGACCGTCGCGGCTCGCGCCAGCAGGGGCGCCGGCGCGAGGAGCCCGAGCTATCCGTCGAGCGGCTGCGCGAGAAGGTGCGCGAGCGTGACGGTTCCACGGGTATCGATGGCGAGCAGCAGGATCCGCGTCGCGGTCGCCGCCGCCGGGAGCGGCCTGAGGGGAGCGAGCGGACCGAGCGCCAGGAACGTCCGGCGCGTGCGGAGCGCGCCGAACGGGCGGAGCGCGCTGAGCGCCCCGAGCGGCAGCCCCGCGAACGGACGCGCACGCCTCGTCCCGAGCGGGAGCCCCGTGATGCGCGGCCCGAGGGGACGTCCGAGCCGCGGCCACCGCGTCGCCGGGAGGAGCCGCGCTCGCCGTACAACGATCCCACCCTCGAGCTCGACGATCCGTTCGCCGCGCCGTCCGCGCGCCGTGACGCATCGCGCGTCGACGAGCGCGAACCGATCGCTGACCGTTCGACCGTAGAACCGGAGGCGCCGTCCGTCGAGTCGCCCCAGCCGCCGACGATGCGGGCGCCGTTCCCGCCCATGGATCAGGACGACGACGACCTCCCGCTGTCGATCAAGGGGCCAGAGGCGTTGATCGGCGACGGCGACACGGACGCGGCATCGGAGGCCGAGGCGACCAACGATTCCGCGATCGACGACTCTGACCCCTTGACGGGGGATGAGGAGGAGGGGCCCCGGCGGAAGCGGCGGCGGAACCGCCGGTCGCGCCGTGGGCGTCGCAAGAAGTCACCGGGCGGGGCCGAGGGCGAGGCGGAGGGCGAGGCGGAAGGCAGTGACGACGATGCTGCCGATAGCGACGGTGACGAAGGAGAGTCACCGGAATCGGGCACCGACGACCGGTCGGCACCGCGCCCCCCACGCGTCCGTTTCACCCCAGCCGATCACATCGACGGCGAGCCGGTTGCCGCTCCCCGCGCGGAGTCCGACGAGGACGCGGGGGACGATGGGGACGGGGACGACGACGACCAGGCGGGCGGGGTCGAGAGCATGGCCGACGGCGCAGCGCGACCGCGGCGTCGTGGTCGTCGCGGTCGCCGGGGAGGAGCGCGGCGCTCCCGCGGGCGACGGGACAAGGGGGACGAGGGGGCGGCGCCGGAAGGGGAGTCGGCGTAGCCGCGGCGGGATTCACCACGCGCGATCGACTACGCGTTGGCACCGACGCGTCGGCACGGACGCATTGGAAAAGACGCGTTGGCACGAACGCACAACGGCGCGGGCAACAAGGTGGGCGCCAACGCGTTGAGGTAGGCCCCGATGGCCGGAAACAAGAAAGGGCGACCTGGGCGCAAGCCCGGTCGCCCTTCGTTTTTGCCCGCGTTTTTGCCCGCGCCCCTATGCGTTCGTGCCAACGCGTTTCTTCCAACGCGTTTTTTCCAACGCGTAGGTGCCAACGCGTAGTCGATCGCGCGTAGTACCGCCCTACCGCCGGACCGCCCTCTCTATCCTCTCCGCCGTCGCCGGACTCACCATCCGCACCACGAAGTACACGACGGCGCCGAGCAGGAGCACCTTGAGCGCCAGGCCGACGAGCCAGAAGAGGAGCGCGACCAGCGGGCCCAGCAGTCCAAAGACGAGCTTGAGCGCCACCAGCCCCAGCAGGGCCACAATGCCGACGGTGAACAGGGTGCGGAGCATACGCGCCTCTCGGCGGGGATAGCGGATCATCGACCGGCCGCCGGGGAAGTCCAGCGCCGCTTCCCTCTACGTTCGCCCCGCCTCTCGAGTTTCGACCAGAGGGAAATTCCGGCTATTTTGCAAATGACAGTTACGCTGGTTTGCGCGGAACGTGCACGGGGCTACCTTCCCCTGTTCACGTCCCGGGACCACCCCCCGGGCTCCACGGTGCCGGATATGGCTGAGCAGCTGGTACAAATCATGGGGCGCCACCGCCGCGATCCGCTCCCCGAGCGGAAACCGCAGTGGCTCAAGGTCAAGGCGCCCGGCGGCGACAACTACATCCGCCTCAAACACATGATGAAGGAGCTCAACCTCCATTCCGTCTGTGAAGAGGCCCGATGCCCCAACATCGGCGAATGCTGGCAGCACGGCACCGCCACGTTCATGATCCTCGGCAGCGTCTGCACCCGGAACTGCGCCTACTGCGCCGTCGCCCACGGCAAGCCGCCCGAATACGACATCGAGGAGCCCAACCGCGTCGGGGAAGCCATCGCCCGCATGGGCCTCCGGCACGCGGTCATCACCTCCGTCGACCGCGACGATCTCCCCGACTTCGGCGCGTACATCTTCGCCGAAACCATCCGGCAGATCCATCAGCGCCTCCCCGAGTGCTCGGTCGAAGTCCTTGTGCCCGATTTCCAGGGCAACCACGACTCCATCAAGGCCGTGCTCGAGGCGCGCCCGGAGATCTACAACCACAACACCGAAACG
>NZ_JBIJAW010000153.1:0-7873 GCF_044345575.1 Gemmatimonas sp. | reverse complement strand
TATGACGTCGAACATCATCCAGTCGTACATCCAGGGTCGTGAGATCGACATGAACGACATGCAGAAGCAGTTCTTCAAGAAGTATCTGGAGAAGATCAACCAGCAGAAGAAGAAGATCGCGAGCTGACTGGTTGCGGCTGCGGGAAACACCAGGAGGCCGGTGCGCTCAGCGCACCGGCCTCCTGTCACATGAGACGCGTCGTTGCCAAAACCATTCCGCTTGCCGTATTGTGTTTAAAACTGTATACGGTATTGTATATCGGTTCGCGCTGAGGCTGTTCACCCGTCCTGTCATACCAGACTGGAGGCAACGCATGCGTTCGGAAAGCCCGCCACTGTTCCCCGTCCTTGGACTTCTTCGTCGAAACCGCGTCGGCTGGCTCGCCGCTGCCCTCGCGGCTTGGTTCACCACAGGAGCCGTTGCGCTCCAGGCCCAGAATTCTGGGACGCTCGGCGGCCAGGTCGTGGACGCCAAGAACCTGCGCGGCTTGGATGGCGCCCAGATCCTGGTCCAGGGCACCGGCATCGGCACCCTCACCGACGGGAGCGGCGGGTTCCGGCTCACCGGGCTTACCGGCAGCACGGTCACCCTGCAGGTCCGACGCATCGGCTACAAGCCGCTGACGCAACAGGCCACCGTGGGTCGCGCCGATGTCCGCATCCTGCTCACCGAGCAGCTCAACAGCTTGAGCGAAGTGGTGATCACGGGAACCGCGGAGCCGGTGGAGAAGCGGGCGATCGGCAACTCGGTGACCAAGATCGATGCGGCGTCCGTGCAGAACATCGCGCCCGCCGCCGATGTGTCCTCGCTCCTCAATGGACGCGCGGCCGGCGTCGTGCTCACCGGTGGATCGGGCGCCGTAGGATCAGGTCCGCGCATCCGCATCCGCGGCGCCGCGTCGCTCTCGCTCAGCGATCAGCCGCTCATCTACCTCGACGGCATTCGCATTGCGAACGACGTCTCCAGCGGCCCGCGTTCGCAGTTCTTCTCGTCGGGCGTCATCTCCCGCCTCAACGATATCGACCCCGAGAACATCGAAAGCATCGAAGTGATCAAGGGACCGGCGGCGGCCACGCTCTACGGCACGGAAGCCAACAACGGCGTCATCCAGATCATCACCAAGCGCGGCAAGGCCGGACGCCCGGTGTTCACCTGGAACACCCGCCTCGGCAACAACTGGTTCCAGGACGCGGAGCGGCGCATCCCGAGTACCTACCGGCGTATGCCTGACGGATCGATCGCCTCGTGGAATCCGGTCGCTACCGAGCGCGCCGCGGGGCGCGAACTCTTCGCCAACGGACTCACGCAGTCGTACAACATGAGCCTCAACGGCGGTAACGAGGCGGTGAAGTACAACTTCGGCAGCACCTACGACAACGACAAAGGCATCGAGCCCACCAACCGCCTCGCCCGATGGACGGGTTCCGGGAACATCTCGATCTCCCCGTACAAGTCGCTGGACATTCAGGCGACGTTCAACACCACGCAGCAGACGATCAACGTGCCGCTGGAGGCCGGCGGCGGCATGTGGTTCTCCGCGTACTTCGGCTCGGCGCCCGTGACCGACGCCGAAAAATTGCGGCGCGGCTTCTTCTCGGCGCCGCCGGAGGCGTTCTGGGGCGCGTTCAAGCAGTATCAGAACGTGAAGCGCACCACCGCCTCGCTGCAATTCAATCATCGTCTCGGCACCTGGCTCACCCAGAAACTCGTCGTCGGCAACGACCTCACGGGTGAAGACAATGTGAACCAGACCGAGCGCATGTCACCGTTCTTCCGGCAGTTCTTCGGCAGCCCGGTGGACCAGAACGGCAACAAGCTCACGCGGCGCCAGGAGTTGTCGGTCACGTCGCTCGACTATGCGGCCACGGCGAAACGTCAGGTATTCGGACTGCAGACGAGCACGTCCTTCGGCGCGCAGTACTTCAAGCGGCAGAACTACACGCTTGCCGCGCGCGGTGAAGGATTTCCGGCCGGCGGGCTGACGTTGGTGGATGCCGCGGCGGCCACGTTCGGCGGTGAGGACTATTTCGAGAACGCGACGCTCGGCTTCTACGGCCAACAGCAGGTGAACCTCAACGATCGCGCCTACCTGACCGCCGCATTGCGCGTCGACAACAACAGCGCCTTCGGCGAGGACTTCAGCTGGACCACCTACCCCAAGGTGGCGGGCACGTGGGTGATCAACGAGGAACCGTGGTTCCCTCTCGACTGGGTGAACGGCCTCAAGCTGCGCGCCGCGTACGGCGAGACGGGTCAGCAGCCCGCGGTGAATTCCGCCCTGCGCACCTACGCCGCGACGACCGGGGGCAACGGCGGGTCGGCCGTCACACCGCAATCGCTGGGCAACCCGGACCTGCGCCCTGAACGGGGCAAGGAAATGGAATTCGGTTTCGACGGGACCTTCCTGAGCGACCGACTGAGCACGGACCTCACGCTCTACCGGCGCAACACCGAAGACGGCATCCTCTCGCAGACGGTAGCTCCGTCGGCCGGCTTCGCCGGCGAGCGTTTCATCAACATCGGCAAGATCCGCAGTCAGGGCGTGGAACTGTCGATGCGTTACGCGGCCGTCGCGCGCGAAAACCTGAACATCGATCTGGGCTTCAACGTCTCGAAGAATGACAATCAGGTGATGGACCTCGGCGACCTGCCGCTGCCGGTGGACGAAAACGGCGACAAGTACATCCAGTTCGGTGCGCAGCGGCACATCCGTGGCCGTCCCGTTGCCTCCTGGTACGACTTCCGTGTCGTCTCGGCGAAGTTCGATCCGACGACCAAGCGCGCGACCGATCCCCTGTGCGATAACGGGAAGGGTGGCACCACGCCCTGCCTCGATGCGCGTGGGCAGCCGATCGCCCCGCGCGTTTTCCTCGGTCGCCCCGATCCGAGCCTCGAGGGTTCGTACAACGCGACCGTCACGCTACTCAAGCGGTGGCGCCTGTACGCACAGTTCGACTTCAAGGGGGGCAATGTGACCCTCAACAACAACGATCGCGCGCGTTGCCAGGTGCTCGGGTTGTGCATGGCGAACCTGGAGCCGGAGAAGTACGACCCGACACTGGTGGCGCAGCTGCAGTCGCCCGGCGTGTTGCGGAATTTCGCCTATCAGGGCGCCGGATTCACCAGGCTGCGGGAGCTGTCCCTGGCGTACCAGATGGGACCGCGCTTTGCGCGGCTCGTGCAGGCGCGTTCGGGATCCGTCACGCTGTCGGGACGCAACCTTGCGCTGTGGACCAAGTACGGCGGCACCGACCCGGAAAATTTCTTCACGCTGCAGCAGTTCGTGCGGTTGGAGCAGGCGCAGGTCCCGCCGCTGGCGCAGCTGCTGTTCTCCGTATCGCTCACCTATTGACCACCCCAACGCGAGATGACTGCCATGAGATATTTGGGCCGTGGCCTCCGGGCGCGTGGTACCCGGGCGGCCGTTGTGACTTTGGCGACGGGGGCACTCGTTGCCTGCGGGACGTTGCTGGAAGTGGAAGCGCCAAGCCGCATTCTGGAACAGACACTGCTGCAACCGTCCAATGCCACGGTCCTCGTGGCCGGTGCAGTGGCCGACTTCGAGTGTGCTCTCGGTAACTTCGTCCTCACCGGCGGCACCTTGGCCGACGAGTTCTCGGATTCACAGGCGAATGCCGCGACGTGGGACATCGACCGTCGCACGAATTTCCCCGCCACTGCCCTGTTCGCCACGGGCGGGTGCGGCGGATTCGGCGTATACACACCGCTGTCGATTGCCCGCTTCCAGGCGGACCAGGCGCTGCGGCTGCTGGACAAGTGGACCGATGCCGAAGTGCCCGGGCGAGCCGCGCTGCAGGCGCAGGCGGCGGCCTTCGCCGGGTACAGCTACGTGCTGATGGGCGAGATGTTCTGCTCCTGCGCCTTCGATCTCGGGCCGGAGCTCCAGCCGGGCGGGGTGTTCGCACTGGCGGAGGAGCGATTCACGCGCGTGATCAATGCGACGGGTGCGCCGGCCGACCTGCGCAATCTCGCCTTCGTGGGACGCGCCCGCGCTCGCATCAACCAGGGCAAGCGCACCGAAGCAGCGGCCGACGCGGCGCAAGTGCCGGCGGGCTTCGTGTACACGGCCAAGACCACCGCGGCGGCGGGGCGTGCCGAGAACCGCATCTTCCGCTTCAACAACACCACCGGAACCGTAACGGTCGACTCGCAATTCCGTGCGCAGCGCGTGGGCGACACGCCGGATCCGCGCGTGAATGTGGCGGATGCCGGGCGCGGGGGTTCACTGCCGGCCGTGCGACTTTGGGTGCAGAACAAGTACCGGTCGCTCAGTGATCCCATTCCGATGGCCACGTGGCGCGAAGCCGTGCTGATCCGCGCCGAAGTCGCAGGTGGCCAGACGGCGGTGCAGCTGATCAACCAGCTGCGTACCGCCTCGAACCTGCCGGCCTTCAGCAGCACGGTGGATTCACAAATTCAGGCGCAGGTGCGCGAAGAGCGGCGGCGCGAGCTGTTCCTCGAGGGCCATCGCCTGTTCGACACCATCCGGTTCAACCTACCGCTCGTTCCCGCCGCCGGCTCGGTGTTTCCCAACGGCGGGGGCAACTATGGCTCCAACAAGTGCCTGCCGCTGCCGGATGTGGAACGCCTGAACAATCCGAATATCGCGGGCTGATCGAACACGGGGAACGGTGGGAGCGTCGGTCACGACGCGCCCGCCGTTCCCCAGACCTTTTCCGGGAATCACATGACACACGCAGGCGTTCTCTCGCGCTCCGTGCGCTGGGCTATGGCCTTGGCGCTCACCTCGGCGACGGCCGCGGCGCAATCGACTCCCCCGCGGCGCATCGCAGAGGTCATGGCCCGTCCGGAGTTTGCCCACGCGTCATGGGGAATGGAGTTCTACGACCTGCAGTCGGGCAAGACGATCTTCGCGCTCAACCGCGATCGCCTCTTCGTGCCGGGCTCCACCACCAAGGTGGTCACGATGGCGACGGCCTTGGAGGTGCTCGGCCCCGACCATCGTTTCCGCACGAAAGTGTTCCGCACGGGGCCGGTCGTCGGTGGTGTCGTGCAGGGCGATCTGGTGCTCGTCGCCAGCGGCGATCCCAACCTGTCGGGCCGGGCGCGACCGGGTGAGCAGTACGCATTCATCGATCAGGATCACTCGTACGGCGGGCAACCGCTGCCGGACGACCCGCTCACGGTGATCAAGGCCATGGCCGCTCAGGTGGCAGCGCGCGGTATCAGGGCGGTCACCGGTCAGGTACTGGTGGATGCGTCGCTGTTCGCCGAGGGGGCGCGGGAACTCGGCACGCGAGTCACGCTGTCGCCGCTGGTGATCAACGACAATGTGATCGATCTGGTGGTGCGCCCCGGGGCCACGGCCGGCACAGCGGCCACCGTGACGGTGTCGCCGGCGACACCGTATCTCACGGTTCACGCCACCGTCACCACGACCGACAGCGGCGGAACGCCTGCACTGCGGATGGTCGAGGACAGCACGAACCGCGATCAGCGCACGTTGGTGATCACCGGGAGCGTACCACGAGGGGCACCGTCCAACCCCCGTTGGGTGATCCCCGCGCCGAGCCGCTTCGGTGAGATCGTCCTCGCCGCAGCGCTGCGCGACGTTGGGGTAACTGCGATCCCGCGACTGGCCTCGCGCGCCATCGATGCGACGGCGCTCCGTGCTCACTACGCCGATTCGCTGATGGTGGCGGAACACGTCTCCTTGCCGCTGATCGCCGAAGCGCGCGTCCTGCTCAAGACGAGCCAGAATCTCCATGCCAGCAACTTCCCGCTCATTCTGGGGGCGCTGGAGGCGCGGCAGGCCGGTCCGCGTGAGGCTTCGCGCACCGGCTTCGATATCGCGCGTGACCTGATGCAACGCCATGGACTGGATTTGGATGGCGCGGTGCAAGGCGATGGTGCCGGAGGGGACGCCTATTTTTCGCCGGCCTTCATGACGCGTTTTCTGGAGATGGTGTGGAAGCGCCCGTATGCGGCCGCGTTCAAGAAGGCCCTGCCGACGCTTGGGGTGGACGGCACGCTCGCCGCGATCCAGAAAGACAGCCCGGGCGCAGGGAAGGTCTTCGCGAAGACCGGAACCTTCAGCAGCTACGATCCGCTCAATCGGCGCATGATCGTACACGGCAAGGGATTGGCCGGCTACTTCACCACCAAGGGCGGGCGGGAGATTGCGTTTGCCCTCTACGTGAACAACGTGGCCGCGAATGTACCCGACCCAACCGTGCTCGCCGGTCAAGCACTCGGCGAGATCGCCTCGATTGCGTGGGAGAGCCTGCGCTGACGGCAGGCACCAGCGCCGCGTCCTGTTTCGTGGGGTGGCACTAGATTCCCGTTGGATCGATCCAGTCGCGGCAATTTCGATGGCCGTGGCTGCGCACTTGTCCAACGTCGTCTCTGCATGACCGCCCCCGAACCGCTCGACCATCCCACTGTCGGAAGGCAGCGTTGGCGCGACCTGCTGTTCCTTCACTGGCGTGTCCCGGTATCCACTGTACAGAGGACTTTGCCGGAGGGACTGACCGTCGACACGTTCGACGGCGACGCCTGGGTGGGCATCGTTCCCTTTGCCATGCAGGGCGTGCGTCCGCGATTCTTCCCGCCGGTACCGTGGCTGTCGTGGTTCCTCGAGCTCAACGTGCGCACCTATGTGCTAGACGCGCAGGGCGTGCCGGGCGTATGGTTCCATTCGCTCGACTGCGACCAACCGGTCGCGGTGGAGATCGCGCAAAGGTGCTTCCAATTGCCCTATATGCACGCGCGCATGCGGGCCACACGCATGGGCAGCGTGGTTGACTACACCCGCCGGCCTCGGTACTCGCGGCTGAGCCCGTCGATGTGGCCATTCGTTCGCTGAGGCGACTCTCGCCGCGGTTGGCGCCCCCTCACGTTTTGGGCATCCTGGCAGCAGACTTCAGGGTCGGCCCCTGCCGCACATCTCATTGCGCGGCATTTTACAATGCGGCGCCTGCACGGTGCATGTGAATGGCGCGCCGGTGTTGCGCCTGCCAGCGACGCATGCAAACGCTCGAAGGTGCCTCGATGATCACCATCGAGGGGCTGCAGCCGGATGGCGCGCATCCCGCTGCAGCAGACGTGGCGTCGCATCGACGTACCGCAGTGCGGCTTCTGCCAGTCGGGAAAGATCATACAGGCCGCCACACTGCTGGCACCGAATCCCTAACCCACCGACGCGGACATCACCGCCGCGACGAACGGCCACATTTGCCGCTGTGGGACCTACCCGGCACTTCCGCAATTAGAACGTGATGCCGGTGGAGAGCTTGTAGAAGCCGCCAGTCGCACCATCGAGCACGTTGTTGCCAAGCGTCATGCGTGCAAAGGTGTTGGACTGCGGAAGGGTGAACTGGAGATAGGCGCCCACCCAGCGGTACGTATCGCTCGGCGACCCATTGCGCGCCGTCGTACGGGAGTTGCGCAGCTGCTCGAGGTGTACACCGGCCGAGGCGATGCGGGCAAACTTCACGCCTGCGTTGGCCCAATAGTGGAGGAAGTCGAGCTGCACCGGCCCGACCTCGCGCGCCGCGCGATAGTAACCCGAATAGAACTCACCCTCGGTACGCGCCGACGAATGATTGATCGTCAAGCTTGGCACGATTCCGTCGAACACGTTGGGGCTACCGCCCTGCGGGGCACCGGAGAGCAGCGAGCCGTTCGTGATGCCGATTTGCGGCTTGATCGAGAGTTGGTCGCCAGCGACGCGAAAGCGCGCACCGACGCCGAACTCCGTCCACAGGTTCGCACCATTGGCCGGTCCGCCCACGTTGAAGGCAGGGATCGTCCACAGCGTGCCATAGAACGCGATATCGACCTTCTTCGCCTTGTTCGGCGTATAGGTGCCCGCGAACGTCGGATAGAAGC
>NZ_JBIJAW010000152.1:0-7878 GCF_044345575.1 Gemmatimonas sp. | reverse complement strand
GTAGGCAGCTCGCCCGAAATGATGCTGCGTGTGGCCGATGGCAAGCTGACGGTGCGTCCCATCGCCGGCACGCGCCCCCGCGGGCGTACCGAGGCTGAAGATCAGGCGCTGGCCGATGAGCTCATCAACGACGAAAAGGAGCGCGCCGAACACGTGATGCTGGTGGACCTTGGCCGCAACGATGTCGGGCGACTCGCCGAATATGGCAGCGTGGAGGTGACCGATCTCATGGTGATCGAGAAGTACTCGCATGTCTTCCACATCGTGAGCCAGGTGGAGGGGCAGCTGCCTGACGGAGCGAGTGCGCTCGACGCATTCCGTGCCGTGTTCCCCGCCGGCACCATGACAGGCGCTCCCAAGGTGCGCGCCATGGAGATCATCGACGAGCTCGAACCGGAGCGCCGCGGGGCCTACGCGGGTGCACTCGGCGTGATCGGCGCCGGGGACACGCGTATGGACCTTGCCATCACCATTCGCACCTGCGTGATCGCCGATGGCGTGGCCAGTGTGCAGGCGGGCGCGGGGATCGTGCACGACAGTGTGCCGGAAAAAGAGTGGGAAGAGACTGAGAACAAGGCGCGGGCGATGCTCACCGCCATCGGCCGCGCGCGCGCGGCGGCCATTCGCTGAGCATGCCGTTCGTTCTGGAGTCGGTGGCGGGTGATCGCCGCTTTTCCCTCGCCGACCGCGACGCGCTGGTGGTGGGACGCGATCCGCTCAGCGACCTGCCGATTCTCGATCCCGCCGTATCGCGGCGCCACGCCGAACTGCGTGTGGGCGACGGCGACGGGGTGGTGCACGTAACCGACCTCGGTTCCCGGAACGGCACCTGGATCAACGACAACCGTGTGACGCGCGGGGAGCTGCGGTCCGGCGATCGCATTGCGTTCGGCACCGTGGCGTTCACGGCGTTCACGGCGGAGCCCACCCCCATCCGGCCCGCGCCGTCGCCGCGCAGCAGCGACCCGGGCGCGACGCTGCTGCGCGAGCGCGTCGTTCCCTCGCCCGATCAAGCGCTGGCCGATGTCGCGCGAGACACCGATGGCAACGGCCGCGCCACGCAGCGTCTCACGCAGTTGGTACGCCTTGCCCAGCGACTCGGCGCGTACGGAGATCTCGAGGACCTGCTCGAGGCCATCACCACCGACCTGTTCGCTACGTTCGCTGCCGACCGAGTGGCCATTCTGCTCACCGCCGCTGACGGAACGCTGGACAGCCGTGTCTCCCGTGACCGCCACGGTCGTATTCCGCGGCCGGTGCCGCGCGCGATCGCCAACGGGGTCGCCGAACGCCAGGTAGCGCTCCTCACCAACGATGCAGCGAGCGACACGCGGACGGCTGGCGAATCCGTTCTGCAGCAGTCGGTGAAGTCGGCCATGGCGGCCCCGCTGCTCGGTGAACAGCGGGCCACCATCGGTGTGCTGTACGTGGACCATCTTGGCGACGGCGCAGCG
This sequence comes from Gemmatimonas sp., assembly GCF_044345575.1. Lineage (GTDB taxonomy): Bacteria > Gemmatimonadota > Gemmatimonadetes > Gemmatimonadales > Gemmatimonadaceae > Gemmatimonas. The sequence continues at coordinate 6,424 of NZ_JBIJAW010000152.1, read as the reverse complement.
TTCGACGACGACGATCTCGCCCTGCTGGTCGCCTTTGCCGGTATTGCCGCGGCGGCCGTGGAACGCGAAACGGCGGCCGAACAACGGCTGCAGGCTGCCCGCGTGCGCGAGAACTTCGAACGGTATTTCACGCCGCAGCTCGCGGAGCGCATTGCGTCTACTACGCGTCTCGTGGAACCGGGCGGCACCCGCATGCCTGTGGTGGTGCTGTTCAGCGATATCCGTGGCTTCACGACCATCGCCGAGTCGCTCCCGCCGATGCAGATGGCCAGTCAGCTGAACGAGTATTTCAGCGCCATGGTGGAGTGCGTGTTCCGGCACGGCGGCGCCCTCGACAAGTTCATCGGCGATGCCCTCATGGCCTACTGGGGTGCTCCTGAGGCGCGTGACGACGATGCCGACCGCGCCCTGCACGCGGCGTTCGCGATGGAGGACGCGCTCGCGTTGCTGAACGCCCGCTGGAGGATGGAGGGACGACCGGAGCTGCACGCGGGCATCGGCATTCATCAGGGCGACGCGTTCGTGGGCAACATCGGCTCGCCGCGGCGCCTCGAGTTCACACTCATCGGCGACACCGTGAATGTGGCCAGTCGGCTGTGTGCGCTCGCCAAGGTGGGCGAGGTGCTGGTGAGCGAGCCGATCGTGGAGACCGCGCGCGCGATGCGTCGCGTTCCGCTGCGCTACACCTCGCGCGACGACCTCCACGTGGTGCGCCGCAATACCGACCCGTGCCCCGTGTGGCAGGTGGAGCGCGAGACATGACGCGAGACATGACGCGCACGTTGCTCCCCACCATCGAAAGTGCGCGCGTCGAAGCCGCGACCGTGTACGCGCCAGCGGTGCTGCTGCCGCGCGTGGCCGATCTCGTCCAGACGCATGGATCGCTGTACGACTGGGCCTCCTCGGAGCCGCAGCCGCGCGCCCTGCGTGGCCGAGCGCCCGTGTACGTGGCGGCGCTGCCCAATGGCGGCCCCACGGTGGTGGTGCGCCACGCATGGCACGGTGGCCTGCTGGCCCCACTCACACAGGATCTGTTTCGACGTCCCACGCGCGCGCCGCTCGAGCTGGCGCGTTCGCGCGAGTTGCAGGCGATGGCCATTCCGACCACCGAGGTGCTTGGGTATGTGCTGTACGACGCGGTGTTCGGCCTCGCCCGCGTGGACGTGATGACCCGCTACGTTCCGGACACCGCAGATCTCGGGATGGTGCTCGCCGGGCTCGCCCCCGCCATCGAGTGCGATGCAGCACTTGGCGCGACGCTGGACCTGTTGACGAATCTCGCCGCGCATCGAGTGGTTCACCCGGATCTCAACGTGAAGAACATTCTGTTGCACACGCCCGAGGGCGCACCGGCACGGGCAATGGTCATCGACGTGGATGTCGTTCAATTGCACGCGGCATCGCCCGCCCAGGCCATGGAGCGCAACGTTGCCCGGTTGTCGCGGTCGCTCCACAAGTGGAAGCGACAGTTCGGCTGCGACCTCAGCGACACGTCGATCACCGCGTTTGCTGCTGCTGCGTTGGCGCGGACGCCGGACGCGACGCCCACTCACCGTTCTGCCGGGATGCGCCCGTGAGCACGGCGGTGAAGCCCGCCACCACGCCGCCGCTACCACCGGTGACACTGCAGCGCATCGGCATCGTCATGATGAGTGCCGTGGGCGACGCCGTGCACGTGATGCCCATCATTCACGCGCTCAAGGCGCATGCGCCCAAGAGCCACATCACCTGGGTGCTGCAGCCCGGCCCCGCCACACTCGTGCGCGGTCATCCACTGGTCGATGACATCATTCTCTTCGATCGCTCGAAAGGGTGGCGCGGGTTTCTCGACGTACGGGCCGAACTCGCCACGAGACCGTTCGATGTGGTGCTCGGCTTGCAGGTATACTTCAAGGCGGGGCTCATCACCGGATTCACGCGGTCACCGGTAAAGCTCGGCTTCGACCGTGAGCGTGCGCGCGATGCCAATTGGCTTTTCAGCACGCACCGCATCGCTCCGCACGTGGGGCAGCACGTACAGGACCAGTACTTCGAATTTCTCGATGCGCTCGGCGTGGTGCACGCCGCCCCGCAATGGACGCTGGGTCCGTGGAACGACGACGAGCGTGCGTGGCAGCGCGAGTTCCTCGCTCAGTTCTCACGACCGATTGCGCCCATCGTGGTGGCCACGAGCAAGGCGGCGAAGGATTGGATGCCGGAACGCTGGGCGCAGGTGTGCCACGTGCTGTGGAACGAGTACGGCGTTCAGCCGGTGCTTGTGGGCGGTCGATCCCCGCGTGAGGTGGCGGCCGAGGCGATCATCATGCGCGAGGCGCCCTTTGCGCATTCCGCGCTCGGCAGCGGGCTGCGCAAGCTCTCGGCCATCCTCGACGGAGCGGCGGTGGCGTTGTCCCCCGACACGGGGCCGCTGCATCTCGCTGTGGCGCTGCGCACGCCCGTGATCTCGCTGCTGGGGTATACCAACCCCAAGCGGGTGGGGCCGTATGATTTCGCGCACGACCTGATGATCGATGCCTACGGTGATCCCGGCGAGGACTATCCGCTGGACATGACATACCGCGAGGGACGCGTGGAGCGCATCAGCGTGGAGGATGTCACGGCGAAGCTCGCGGTGTGGCGGGCGCGATACGAACAGGAGCGCCTCGCGCAGCTGAGATCGCGGGGGCTGCTGTCTGGGTAAACCGCTAGCCCCGCACCGCGCCGAACGCGTACTCGTAGCCGAGCTCGCGGAGCAGGCCGACGAGCCGGCCCAGGGGTAAGCCCATCACGGCGAAGTAGTCGCCGCTGATCTTCTCCACCAGGGTCGCGCCGAAACCCTGGATGCCATACGCGCCGGCCTTGTCCATCGGTTCACCGGTGGCCACGTAGGCTTCGGCGAGCGCGCGATCGAGCGGGCGGAAGGTCACCTGCACCGCCTCGACGCCAGAGAGCGTCCGACCCTCGTGCGCCACGGCGACCGACGTGTAGACCGTGTGTTCACGTCCGGACAGACGCAGCAGCATGTCCACGGCATCGGCGGCATTGGCCGGCTTGCCAAGGATGGCACCGTCGATCACGACGATCGTATCGGACCCGATCACCACGGCATCGGGGTGCTGCAGCGCGAGGGCGCGCGCCTTCTCCCGGGCCAGGCGCTCCGAATGCTGCACCGGCTCTTCACCGGGCCATACGGTTTCGTCGATATCGGCCGGCCGGACCTCGTGCACGATACCGATCTGCGCGAGCAATTCGCGACGACGCGGGGACTGCGAGGCGAGAATGACGCGCACGGGCGTCTGATTCGAAGGGGGCATACGATAAGTTTACGAGGACCTTCTTCCATTTTGCCATGTCTGAACGCGCCGCCTCCACTCCGCAGCCCGCCCCCCGCAGCGACGCCACCGCCCATTTCGAGACGCTGGCCATTCGGGCGCAGGCGCCGATGTCGCCGGAACACGAGCACTCGGTGCCGCTCTATCTCACGTCGAGCTTCCGCTTCGACGATGCGGAGCATGCGCGCGCGCTGTTCACCGAGGAGGTGGCAGGCAACATCTACAGCCGCTACTCGAACCCGAACACCGACGAATTCATCAACAAGCTCTGCCTGCTCGAGGGTGGGGAAGACGGCATCGCGACGGCCTCGGGGATGTCAGCGGTGTTCACCGCCATCGCCGCCCGCGTGTCCTCGGGCGATCACGTGCTCGCCTCGCGGGCGCTGTTCGGGAGCACGCACCAGATCTTCACGCGCATTCTCCCCAAGTGGGGCGTGACGAGCGACTATGCTGACGTGAGTGACCCGTCGAGCTGGGAACGGCTGGTGAAGCCCAACACGAAGCTGATCTTCATCGAGACGCCCTCGAATCCGGGGCTCGAACTCATCGACCTCGAGTGGCTCGGCGCCTTTGCGAAGGCCCGCGGGATTCCGCTGGTCGTGGATAACTGTTTCGCGACCCCGTACCTGCAGCGCCCGCTCGCGCTGGGCGCCGCGATCTCGATTCATTCGGCCACCAAGTACATCGACGGCCAGGGACGCGCACTCGGTGGTGCCATCATCGGCGATCGCGACTACATCGCTGACTGTCGGTTCTTCGCGCGTCACACCGGACCGGCGATGAGCGCCTTCAACGCGTGGCTGCTGTCGAAGTCACTCGAAACGCTGGCCGTGCGCATGGATCGGCACTGCGCAAACGCCCTGTCGCTGGCGAAGCATTTCGAGGGACATCCGGCGCTCGAATCCGTCCGCTATCCGTTCCTGCCGTCGCACCCGCAGCACGCGTTGGCGACCCGACAGATGAGCCAAGGGGGTGGGATCGTCGTGCTGGTGCTCAAGGGTGGGCTCGAGGCGGGGCGGCGGTTCCTCGATCGCGTGCGCATGGTGTCCCATTCAGCGAACCTGGGCGACACGCGCACCATCGTCACGCACCCGGCCTCGACCACGCACAGCAAGCTCACCCCGGCCGAACGTCAGGCGGTCGCCATTTCCGATGGCCTCATCCGCGTGAGCGTCGGCCTTGAACATGTAGCGGACATCATCTCCGACCTGGAGCAGGCGCTCGGCAGCTGACGTGGTCCGCATGCCGCGCGTGCACTTCGTAAAAGTGCGGACTGCTCAACGGATTTGACGGTTTGTACATATAGCTGAGGTTGGCGACTTCACCGATCGGTTCAGGAGGAGACGCCAGCTTCGCGCTCGAGCCAGATGGTGACGGGACCATCATTCACGAGTTCGACGTCCATCATGGCGCCGAACTCCCCCGTGGCCAGCGGCACGCCGCTTTGTTTCAGAAACGTCAAAAATTTGTCATACAGCGGGCGGGCGATCTCCGGTCTGGCCGCGTCCACGAAGCTCGGCCGACGTCCTTTACGGGCATCGGCGTACAGGGTGAACTGGGAAACCACCAAGAGTTCGCCCCCCTGTTCACCGATATCGCAGTTAAGTTTCTGGTTTGCGTCTGGGAACAGGCGAAGACCGAGCACCTTGTCGGCCATCCATTCGATCTCGTGATCGGTGTCAGTATGGGTGAACCCGACGAGCAGCAGATAGCCGCCGTCGATCTTTCCCGCGATTCGCTCGCGCGGCCCCGTGTCCGTCTCCTCTCGAATGCGGACTTCAGCACGCCGGACGCGTTGGAGTAGTATTCGCATAGAATCAAAGATTGGCTTCGAGTCGATTGCGCGGAAGCAGCGTTGCTGATGTCGCGTGGTGATGATTCGAGGACAATGCAAATCAACAGAACCGTGCACCCACGTCTTGCGCTCCACTTCGATTTGACGCCGCGTAGTGCGGCGACGGACGCCGATTCGGCGTTCCTCGCGGCCTGCGTGGCTTGGCTAGGGTTGGATCAGGGCCAGCAGCTCAGCTGGGATACCCCCTCGAACCATACGCTCGACGGCGGCCGTATTCTCCGTTGGGCCCCCTTTCGCCACGAGGGCTCGGCGCTCGCCGACATCGTCGTGCACGCCCCCGATCCGCTCGACCGGTCGCTGCAGTGGTCCACGCACGTGACCTACGTGGTGACCTCGACGGCGGGTGGTGGGCAGCATCGTCAGGTGAACATCCGCGTGGGCACCGAAGGTGGCGCCGCCAACGGCGCACCACCGCCAGTGCGTCCGCCGCGCCTGCTCAGCGAACTCGATGCCGCGTTTACGCTGGTCTCGAACGACGGACCGCTGCAGCGCACTCCCACCCAGCTCGAGGCGGGCACGCTGGATGCCTTCGTGCGCTTCGTACTCTGCGACCCGGCCCGGACGATGCCGGTCCTGCTGTTGACCGAACTGCCCGACGGCGGCTACGTGCTGCCCCCCGAGCAGTTCGCGTCGGAGATGTTCGGGCTCGGTCTGTGCTTCCAGCTCCGTCACTCCGACACGTTCGCGCTCTCCGACGCCGTGGGTGGGCATGCGCGCTCGGTGTTCCTCGGTTCGGCCCGCGCGTACCTCCCCGGGTTCACGCTGGAGTCCGATCCGTTCCAGCACCCGCTCGTGCTCGCGCGGGCACTCGCCCTGCCGGGTGAGCGCCGCCGTCTGGTGCAGCGCCTGGCTGAAGTGTCGGTCCAGCGGCCGTTCTCTGATCCGGCGATCGCCGACACGCTGCGCGACCTGCGGTCGGGGGCGTACAGTGCCCGTCCCGACGCCACGGAGGCGCTCGCCGCCGCCGAGTCCGGCGTGGAGATGGACAAGACGCAGCTCATCGCGATCGTGCGCCAGCTCGAGGAGGCGGTGCGCGCCGCGGAGGGTGAGCTCGCCCGTACGCGCGAGCGCCTCTCCGACACGCGCCAGCAGCTCGAGCAGGAAAAGGCGTCGGCCCGCACGCTGCGCACCACGCTCGCAGCACACAAGGAGCGTCAGCCCATTGCGAAGCCGGCCAGCGATGCGCCGCAATCGGTGCTCGAGGCGGTGGAACGCGCCCAGGCGCTGTACAGCGATGCGCTGCGCATCCTGCCCTCGG
>NZ_JBIJAW010000151.1:0-7879 GCF_044345575.1 Gemmatimonas sp. | reverse complement strand
CTCACACTCGCCCGTGACCTGCAGCGGCGCAAAGCCCGCGAGCGCCAGCACCGCTTCGTGGCCGAAGGGGTGCGCACGGTCGAGTCACTGCTCGCCTCTTCGCTGGAGGTCACGGGGCTTCTCGCCACCGACGTACTCCGTACTGACGCGCGCGGGGAACGCTTGCTCGCCACGGCGGAGCAGCGGGGGGTGCCGGTGAACATGGTGACCGAACAGGAACTCGACAGCGCCGCCGATACCGATACGCCGCAGGGGGTGCTCGCGGTGGCGGTCATCCCGAGTGCGTCGCTGATGCCACCGGCCGGCTCGGCACGGTACCTCGTGCTCGACGCCCTCCAGGATCCGGGGAACGTGGGGACCGTGGTGCGTACGGCCGCCGCGCTTGGTGTGTCGGCGACCATCGCCCTGCCGGGGACGGTGGACTTCTGGAACGCCAAGGTTGTCCGCAGCAGCATGGGCGCGCTCTTCCAGCATCCCGTTCACTCGCTCGCGTGGGAGGAGTTGGCCGGTTTCTTCGAGGCCAACCATGTGGCCCTGTGGGCCACCGACATGGACGGGGAGTCGCTCCCCGCGGTTGATCCGCTGAGCCTGCCGGACCGCCTGGCCGTGGTGGTGAGCAACGAGGGCGCGGGGCTGTCGGCGCATGTGGCTGGAGCGGTCCAGCGCACCGTGAGCATTCCCATGGCCGAGGGGGTGGAGTCGCTCAATGTGGCCGTGGCGGCGGGAATCGTGCTCTATGCCCTCCGCGTAGCGCCTGCCATTGCGCCCCCCGTGGCGTCTGCCGTGGCTCAGTCGTCCTGACGACATGCAAGACATGTCAGGGAACCTGCCGATCGGTACCAAGGGCCTCGAGAGCATCCAGTACACTGGCCCGCTCACCAGCGGGCTGATCGGGCATCTCACGATGACCGAACTGCTCATGGTGCTGATCCCCGTGTTCATCGTGGGGGCGTCATTCGGCTCGTTTCTCAACGTGTGCATCGCCCGCTGGCCGCTCGACTTGAGTGTGGTGTCGCCACGCTCCCGCTGCCCGCGCTGCGAACGCCCCATCAAATCGTACGAGAACATTCCGGTCCTCAGCTGGCTCATCCTGCGCGGCAAGTGCGCCGGCTGCGCGCTGCCCATTTCACTGCAATATCCGCTGGTGGAAGTGCTCGTTGGGCTCGGGTGGGTCGTCGCCTTCTCCTTCCTCGGCTTCACCTTCGAGGCCGTGCGCGTGGCCGCGTTCGCCACGCTCCTCTTCGGCATCGCCGTCACCGACGCGAAGCATTACCTCATTCCCGACGGATTCACCGTATCGGGGCTGATCATGGTCATGCTGTTCGCCATCGTGAATGTGTTTCTCGACGAGCCCTCGCACTTCGTCACCCCGTGGCCGGCCATTCTCGGTGCGTGCGTAGGGGCGGGGGCCATCACGATCATCGGCTGGATCGCCGAAGTGATCATGAAGCGCGAGGCGATGGGGTTCGGCGACACGACGCTCATGGCGGTGGTCGGCGCGGCCGTGGGTGCCGAGCGGTCGCTGCTCACCATAGTGATGGGGGCGTTCGTGGGGTCGGTGACCTTCCTCCTCATCGTGGGGCCGATCGTGAAGATCCGCGCCAGCAAGCGGGGCGAGGAGTTCGCCTTCCCCGATGTCCCCTTTGGTGTGTTCCTTGCGCCCGCCGCGCTGCTCACCTTGCTTTGGGGTGATGCGCTGATTCGCTGGTATATCGAGCGCGCGTTTTCCGCCTGATCCTGCCCAACATGCTCACTTCTCGTACGCCGCGGCTCCGCACCGCGGCGCTCGCCGTATGCGCCAGTGCCGGCCTCGTCGCCGCCTGTGGTGACAAACCCAAGGCTGGCGAGGGCCCCTTCGCTGATCTTGTGGCCGAGGTGGTGCCGAAGATCGAGCGGGAGATGGGGCTGCCCTTCAAGACGCCCCCCAAGCTCGAAACGCGATCGCGCGACGAGGTCGCCGTATTCGTGCGCAAGCAGCTCGAGAGTGAGCGTGGAAAGCAGCAGGTGGCGGGGCAGGAGGCCGTCTACAAGCTGCTCGGGCTCATCCCTGACACCATGAATCTCGGTGGGCTGTTGCAGCGTCTGCTCGAGGAGCAGATCGTGGGCTACTACGATCCCGCCACCAAGGTCCTGTATGTGGTGGACGGTGCCCCGGAGGCGCTGCTCAACCAGACGGTGTCGCATGAGCTTGTGCATGCGCTGCAGGACCAGTACATCCGCGTCGACTCCATCCAGGCGCAAACGGACGACGGAGACCGGCAAGTTGCGGCGCAGTCCGTGCTCGAGGGACAGGCGGTGTTCATGCAGCTCCGCATCGACGCCAATGCCGGTCCGATGCTCAAGATGCCGGGCGGATGGGATCGCATCCGCGACATGATTCGCGACGGCTCGGTGGGTATGCCCGTGTTCGCGTCGGCTCCGCGCGCGGTGCGCGAAGGGCTGCTGTTCCCGTACCTCGGCGGCGCCGACTTCGTGCGGCGCTTCATCAATGCGCGCCCCGAGAAGGAACTGCTCACCGATCTGCCGGTGAGCACCAAGCAGATCCTCAACGACTCGGCGTATTTCAGCGGCAGTGCCGCTACGCGCGACTTGCCAACGAAGGTGACCCTGCCCGCGCCGAAAACGGGCACGGTGTTCTACAGCAACACCTTCGGCGAATTCGAAACACGTCTAGCCCTGGTGCAGTACCTGCGTAACGATGAGTTGGCGCGCCGGGCGGCGATCGGCGTCGACGGCGATCGCTATGCCGTGATCAAGCTCCCGCAGGGCAACGCACTCGTGTGGGCCTCGGTGTGGGACTCGCCGGTGGACGCGGCCGATTTCCTCGACGCCATGGGTGATGCCGCTCGCCGCCGCTACGAGCTCGGTAAGCAGGACGTCCCGGCCGGCAGCACCACCCGCCGGTACGATGCGCCGGCCACGCCCAAGCGTACGGCCCGGACGGTCACCATCAGTTTGGAACAGGTGGGCGGGAAACCCGTAGTGATCTACATGGATCTCCCTGCAGGGGCGTCCGCTCCCATCGATCCCGCGCGCATCACGATCGACAGCCCGGCCGCCGGCAACGCCAGCGGCCGCTGACACTCGATGCCGGGCGGTCGTGACCTGGCCGAGAGGTGTTCATGACGGTACCCACTACTCCCGACTCGTCCGCCGCCGCGGCGTCGCCACCGGGCCCCCCGCCCGATGTGACACTGCCGGCGGCGTTGCGCATCACCCCCGACGACGAAGTCCGTCGTGTGCGGCTGGTGCAGATGAAGCGCGTGGCCACCCTCATGCTCGTCGTGGTGGCGGCCGTGTTCGTCGTGGCGCGCTTCTTCGAAGCCCGCTATCCGTGGCTCGGCTACCTGCGAGCATTCGCCGAGGCGGCCATGGTGGGTGGCATCGCCGACTGGTTCGCGGTCACGGCGCTCTTCCGGCACCCGCTCGGCATCCCCATTCCGCACACGGCCATCGTGCCGTCGCGCAAGGATCGCATCGGTGCCGCTCTCGGCAACTTCGTCCAGCGCAATTTTCTCACGCGCGACGTGGTGGCCGGCAAGCTCGCTGGCATGAAGCTCGGCGAGCGCGCCGCGCAGTGGCTCGCGCGCCCTGAGAACAGCCGCCGGCTGGCGCGTGCTGCTGCGCACGGCTTGAGTGGGGCGGTGGGCGTGATGCGGGATGAGGACGTGCAGGAGCTCGTGGACCGCGGCATCGTCTCGCGGTTGCGTCGCATGCAGGCCGCACCCCTCGCCGCCAAGACGTTCGAGCTGCTCACCGCTGACGGACGCCATCAGGCGCTGCTCGATGATGCTCTGCGTCTCGCCGCGCGCTTCCTCGACGAGAACGAGGCGATGATCCGCGAGCGCATCAAGCAGGAGAGCCCGTGGTGGGTGCCGGGCGCCGTGGAGAATCGTTTGGGCGACAAGATCGTGAACGGCGTGGAGAGCACGCTCGTGGCGGTGGCAGCCGACCCCGATCATCCGCTGCGCCGGCGTTATGACGAGGCGGTGGACCGGTTCGTGACGAATTTGCGCGAGAACCCGGCCACCATGGCGCGCGCCGAGCAGATCAAGCTCGACCTGCTCGATCATCCGGGGGTGGCGGAGTTTTCGCGGGAGGTGTGGAGCGACGTGAAGTCCCGTCTGGCCACGTACGCGGAGAAGCTCGCCGAGGAAACCGAGGCAGAACCCGACCAGCTGGAGCGCTGGCTCGCCGGCCTCGGGCACAAGGTCCTCGAGGATCCGGCGCTGGCCGAGAAGGTGAATGGCTGGGTGGTGGAACTCGTGACCTACTCGGTGGAGCAGGCGCGTGAGGAGGTCGCCACGCTCATCGCCACCACCGTAGCCGCGTGGGATGCCGATGCGACGTCCCGCAAAATCGAACTGCAGATCGGTCGCGATCTGCAGTTCATCCGCATCAACGGCACCCTGGTGGGCGGCCTCGTGGGGCTGTTGCTCTACGGGGTCGGGAAGTTGCTCGCGTAAGAAACGGCGTGCGTTACCGCAGGTCGGCCGCCACTGTGCGCGACTTGCGGCCGCTGGGTGCCGGGGTGTTCTCCGGCTTGTCGGCCGGATGGGTGTTGGCGTGCGGGAGCAGGGCCAGATGCAGCACTTCGTCCATCGTACTGGCGAAGGTGAAGGCCATCTTCTCGCGCACTTCCTGCGGCACGTCACGCACGTCCTTCTCGTTGCCCTTGGGAAGAATCACTTCCCGCAGGCCGGCGCGATATGCGGCGAGCACCTTCTCCTTCACGCCGCCGATCTCGAGCACCTTGCCGCGTAGGGTCACTTCGCCCGTGAGGGCGAGGTCGCGTCGCACCGGACGGCGCGAGAGCGCACTGGCGAGCGCCAGTGTGACCGCGATGCCCGCCGACGGCCCATCCTTGGGAATCGCGCCCGCCGGGAAGTGCAGGTGCATGTCGCTCTCCCGGAACTCGCTGTCGGCGATGTTGAGCGTACCGGCGCGCGACCGCACGAAGGAGTAGGCGGCCTCGGTACTCTCGCGCATCACGTCGCCGAGCTGGCCAGTGACGGTGAGTTTACCCACGCCGGGCATGCGCAGGGCCTCGATGGTCATGAGCTCACCACCGGTGCTCGTCCACGCGAGGCCGGTGACGGCACCGATCTCGGGCTCCTTCTCGGCTTCCTCCTGCGAGAAGCGCGGGGCCCCAAGCAGCTCCTCGGCGCGCGCCACGCTGATCTCCCACACACTTTCGTCGCCGTCGGCCTTCGCGCGCGCGCGTTTGCGCATGAGCTGCGCGATGGAGCGTTCGAACGTGCGGAGTCCCGCCTCACGCGAATAGCGGGAGGTGATGAAGCCCAGCACCTGCTCGGACATGTGCAGGTCCTGCTCGGTGAGCCCGTGGTCCTCGAGGAGCCGGGGGATGAGATAGCGCTGCGCGATCTCGACCTTTTCCTCGATGGTGTAGCCGGCGATGCGGATGACCTCCATGCGGTCGCGCAGCGGGCCCGGGATGTCGAACAGGTTGTTGGCCGTGCAGATGAACAGCGTACTCGACAGATCGAACGGCAGGTTGAGATAGTGATCGACGAACGTGGTGTTCTGTGACGGGTCGAGCACCTCGAGCATCGCCGCGGTCGGGTCACCCGACGACCCACCGCTCGACATCTTGTCGATTTCGTCGATCATGATCACCGGGTCGCGCACTTCGACGCGACGCAGCGCCTGAATGAGCATGCCCGGCATCGCGCCCACGTAGGTGCGGCGGTGCCCACGGATCTCGGCCTCGTCGCGCACGCCACCGACCGAGATGCGGTAGAACGCACGCCCGATGCTCTTCGCGATCGCCTCGCCGAGGGAGGTCTTGCCGGTGCCCGGCGGGCCGACGAAGCAGAGAATGGGACCGGTGGGATCGCCCCCGCGCAACTTGCGCACGGCGAGGTACTCGATGATGCGCTCCTTCGCTTCGTCGAGACCGTAGTGCCGGTCGTCGAGGGCCTCCTCGACCTTGTCGAGCAGGATCTCGTGGTCGTTGGCGCTACGCGTATGCCACGGCAGGGCCAGCACCCAATCGAGGTAGGTGCGCAGCACCTGGTACTCACTCGAGGCGGGCGACAGCATGCGCAGGCGTTCGGTCTCGCGACGGGCCTCGGCGGCCACCTTTTCGGGAAGGTGCGCTTCCTCGATGCGGCGCAGCAGGTCCACCGACTCCTTTTCGTTCGGGTCGGCCTCGCCGAGTTCGGCCTGAATGGCGCGCAGCTGCTGGCGCAGGTAGAACTCGCGCTGGTGCTGCTCGATCTTGATTTCGGTCTGCTTCTTCACGTCCTCCATCACGCGCGCGCGGGCGACTTCGCGCTCGAGTCGGGAGAGGATGAAGCGGATGCGCTGGCCGATGTCGAGGCGCTGGAGCACCTCCTCCTTGTCGGCGATACGCAGGTTCATGTTGGTGGCAGCCAGATCCGCGAAACGCCCCGGGTCGGAGACGTTCATCTTGAGGATCTGCGGGACTTCGTTGGGGATGCGGTCCACCAGTTCGGCCAGCGTCTCGGCGGCCGTCACCGTGCGGGCCACGAGCTCGTCGAGCTCCGCGGCATCCGGCGGGGTTTCCCGCGCCCCCTGAATCTGAGCGATCGCGTACGGCTCCAGCTGATCGATCGCATCGATGGTGATGCGGCGCAGCCCCTGCAGGGTGATCTGCACCGTCTCGCCGGGGAGGTTGATGCGCTCGTGCACCCGGGCGGCCACGCCCACCTTGCCCACGAACCGGTTCGGGTCGATGGCATCGTCCCCGTCCCCCGAGGCCACCACGAGGGCCACCACCAGCCCGGACTCCTCGTGGGCCCGCAGCAGCGCCAGGTTCTCCGGGGCCCCCATCTGCACGGCGATCGTCCCCAACGGGTAGACGATCGTCGAGCGCAGCGCCATCAGGGGCAGCGTCGGGGGTAGCTCCGCGCGAAGGATCTCCTCCTTCCGCTGGCCGCGGGGCATGGTGATGGCAGGATAGCGCGGATTCTGTGATGACACGGGGCTGGCAAAGAGAGTGACAGCGTGATCCGGAATCGGCCAATCTAGGGAGGCGCGAAACGGGGGCAACGCGTGATTCCGACGCAAGTTGCGTCGTGGGTGGCCCTGTCCGTCACCCCCCCGGCAAAAAATGGGGTCTCGGACCCGGCCGCTCCGCCGCCGGCATTTCGATTACCTTACCGGGTATGTTCGACGAGCTCACAGACAAACTCGGGAGCGTCTTCGCCAAGCTGCGCGGGCGAGGCGTCCTCACCGAAGCCGATATCAAGGAGGGGATGCGCGAGGTCCGCCGCGTCCTGCTCGAAGCCGACGTCAATTTTGCGCTGACCCGCGAGTTTCTCGAGAAGGTAGAGAAGCAGGCGGTCGGCGTGCTGCAGCTCAAGACGGTGCAGCCGGCGCAGCAGCTGGTGAAGATCGTCCACGACGAGCTCACCGCCATGCTCGGCGAGCGGCGCGAAGGGCTGCGCATGAGCTCCGTGCCGCCCACCATCATCATGATGGTCGGCCTGCAGGGCTCCGGTAAGACCACCACGGCCGGCAAGCTCGCGCGCAAGCTCAAGCTCGAGGCCAAGAGCACGCGCTTGGTGGCGGCCGACGTGTATCGCCCAGCGGCCATCGATCAGCTCGAGACGCTGGGCAAGGCGCTCGACGTGCCCGTCTACGCCGATCGCACCACGCAGGATGTGGTGAAGATCGCCAAGGCCGGTATCGAGCAGGGTACGCGCAACCGCGAGCGCGTGGTGATCGTGGACACCGCCGGTCGCCTGCAGATCGACGCCGATATGATGGAGGAGCTCAAGAAGCTCAAGGCGGCGATCAAGCCCGACGAAATCCTCTTCGTGGCCGACGGCATGACCGGTCAGGAAGCGGTGAAGATCGCGCAGGGCTTCAACGAGGCGCTCGACATCACGGG
>NZ_JBIJAW010000150.1:0-7901 GCF_044345575.1 Gemmatimonas sp. | reverse complement strand
ACCGCGATGTTGTTCAGCGACGAGTGGGGCGGTGGTGGCGCGCCCAAGTGCCGCGCCGGCGACAAGCCGGAGTGGGGCGCCAACGCCATCTTCGACATCGTGACCGATGCGTCGGGCAAGAAGAAGCTCCAGTTCCGCAGCTACTACAAGATCCCGACGTATCAGACGGCGAACGAAAACTGCGTGGCGCACAACGGCTCGCTGATTCCGGTCCCCGGGCGTGACATCATGGTGCAGAGCTGGTACCAGGGTGGCGTCTCGGTGTTCGACTGGACCGACACGAAGAATCCGAAGGAGATCGCCAGCTTTGACCGTGGCCCGGTGGATGGGTCACGCATGGAGATGGGTGGCTCGTGGTCGGTGTATTGGTATAACGGCCACATTGTGAGCAGCGAGATCGCCCGCGGCATGGACGTGGCCGAACTTGTACCCAGCCAGTATCTCACGCAGAACGAAATCGATGCCGCCAAGACCGTGAAGTGGGAGCAGCTCAACGCGCAGGGACAGCCGAAGATCTCCTGGCCGCCCAGCTTCCCGCTCGCCAAGGCCTACACCGATCAGCTCGAGCGGAAGGGATGCGCGGCAGGTGCGGTGACCGCGCTGCGCACGCAGATCTCGGCGGCCGAGAAGGCCAACGGCGCGGCCCGGAACACGGCGCTCGACGCCGCGGTGAGCGCGGCGGAAGGCGCGCGCGGCTGCGACGGCAAGAAGACCGATCTGCTGAAGAAGGCGCTGCAGGATCTCCGAGCACCGGCGATGTGAGGCTGTGGATCACGCAGCACGCATGACGTCGTCGAACGACGCCCCGCGGCTCGTCACGCGCGCCACCCGTAAGACGGGCCGGTATGCTCTGCTCGGGGCATCGCCGGAAGAGGCGCGTGTGGTGTGGTTCGTGTTGCACGGCTATGCCCAGTTGGCGCCGCGTTTCCTGCGGCATTTCGATGGGGTGGTTCCTCCCGACACCTGCATCGTGGCGCCCGAGGGGTTGTCGCGGTTCTACGTGGACATGCCGCGGGGCGACGGCGCTCACCTGCAACGGGTGGGCGCTACGTGGATGACGCGGGAGGACCGCGAGCACGACATCGCCGATGCGCTGTACTGGCTCGACACGGTCCATGACGACATCGTCGGCGCGTGCCAACAGGCGCCGACGATTGGCGTGCTCGCCTTCTCGCAGGGCGTGGCCACGGCCACGCGGTGGCTTGCGAGTGGCACCGTGCATCCGCGCGCCTTCGTGGTCTGGGCCGGCGGCCTCGCGAATGATGTGCCGGCCGATACACTCCGTGCGGCGTTGGCGGAGTCGCAGGTCGTACTGGTGCGGGGGATTCACGACACGCTGATGTCGGCGGAGCAGGGCGAGGCGTTGCACGCGCAGCTCCAGCAGCTGTCGCCACGGGCGGAGTACGTCACCTTCGAGGGCGCGCACCATCTCGAGCGTGCGGTGCTCGCGCCACTGCTCGCGCGACTCTCGCCCTGACCATGTCTGGCGGGATAGTTTCCCGCATGTCTTTCATCACCCGTTCTCGTGCCACCGGCACGGCCGCTTCGTTCGCGCTGATCACGGGCGCGTCGATCCTCCTCGCCGCCTGCGGGTCGTCCAGTGACCGCCCCGCCGATTCCACGGTCGCCATGTCGGCGGCTGATACCGTGCCGTCGACCGAGGGGATGATCGATGTGCCGGGGGGCCGGGTGTGGTATCGCAAGCTGGGCAACGGCCCCGGCACGCCGCTGCTCGCGCTGCACGGCGGTCCCGGAGGCACGGCGTGCCGCTTCGAAGTGCTGGCGCCGCTGGCTCGCGAACGCCCGGTGATCTTCTACGATCAACTCGGCTCCGGTAGATCGGATCATCCCACCGACACGTCGCTTTGGCGTGTCGACCGCTTCGTGGCCGAGCTGAGCGCCGTGCGCCAGGCGCTCGGTCTCACGCGCGTGCACCTGCTGGGGCATTCGTGGGGCGGGGCGCTGGCGGCGGAGTACATGGCCGCGGCCAAGCCCGACGGCGTCGTGAGCGTGATCTTCAGCAGCCCACTCATCGATACCCCGCGCTGGATCGCCGATGCCGATTCGCTGCGGGCCCAACTGCCGGCGGAGATCCGTCGCGTGCTCGATGAGGAGGAGCGAAAGGGCACGCTCGACTCACCCGCCTACATGGCGGCCACCGATTCCTTCTACGCGCGTCATGTGCGCCGGCTGCCGGTGGCCGATGAGCCGCGCTGCGCCGGTGTGGCCTCCAACGACACGATCTACCGGCAGATGTGGGGCCCCACGGAATTCCTGAGCACGGGGAGCCTGCGCACGTGGACCCGCGCGGCCGAGCTGAAGCAGATCACGCAGCCCACGCTGTTCGTCGCTGGCGAATTCGACGAGGCGCGCCCGAGCACGCTCGAGGAGTTCCGCGCCACGATGCGCGATGCGCAGATGGTGGTGATCCCCGGCGCGGCGCATGCGGCGATGCGCGAGAAGCCCGCGGAGTACGTCGACGCCGTGCGCGCCTTCCTCGCGCGGGTGGAACAGCCGGCGGGCAAGTGAGCACACCGATTGCCGCAGCGACCCTCGCCCGCCTTACGCTGCCGGGGCTGGTGGCGCAGTGGGCGCGCATGGTGGACTACCTGGCGCGACAGCCGGTGACCGACGCGGAGTTCGTGGCCGACCTCCTCGTGCGGCACGAGATCGCGCAGCGGTTGCGGGCGAAGCCCACGACGCTGGAAACGCGCGAGATGCTGGCCGAGATCGACGAACACTTCCGGGAGATCACGAGGGACGCGACCGCGCAGGATGCGAGTGGCTGCGTGGTGGGGGAGGCACGGGCGACGGCCGAGGGGTGGAGCGCCGCGCGCGAGTGGTATTTCTGGCGGGAGTTACGAGGGGGCTGATCACAAAGGTGCTCTTTGTGTCGTGTGAGTATTGCGCTTGTGAAACTTTTCACAAGGATCGGGCGTACATCTCTCCGTACCCGCACCGGAGCCCGTCATGCCGCACCGCACGCACAGCCCATCGCTCGCCACGACCGCCGCTGACGGACCCGTGGGCGCCATCCGGTCGGCCAACTCGCTCACCGCCACCGCGACCCACGCCACCGATCCCCGGCCACATGTCGTCATCGTGGGCGGCGGCTTCGCCGGCCTGTCGGCCGCGCGGGCGCTCGCCAACGCGCCGGTGCGCATCACGCTCCTCGATCGCACCAATCACCACCTCTTTCAGCCGCTGCTGTATCAGGTGGCCACGGCGGTGCTCAACCCGTCCGACATCAGCGTCCCCATTCGCTGGCTCCTGCGCACGCAGCAGAATGCCACCGTCGTGATGGCAGACGTCGATCGTATCGACCCGCACGCCAAGACCGTGTCGCTCGATAGCGGCACCGTGCTGTTGTCGTTCGACTACCTGCTGCTCGCGGCCGGGGCCCGCCATGCCTACTTCGGCCACACCGAGTGGGAACAGCACGCGCCGGGGCTCAAGAGCATCGAAGACGCCCTCGAAATGCGGCGTCGCTTCCTGCTGTCGTTCGAAGCGGCCGAACGCGCCAGCGCCGCCGGTGAGCGCGACGCGCTGCTCACCTTCGTCATCGTCGGGGGCGGCCCCACGGGTGTCGAGCTGGCCGGCATGATCCCCGAGATCACCCACCATGCGCTCACCGGCGAGTTCCGCCGGATCGACCCGCGCAAGGCGCGCGTGCTGCTGCTCGAAGGCGGACCCCGCATTCTCCCGGCGTTTCCCGAAGCGCTGTCGGCCCGCGCCCAGCGGGATCTCGAATCGCTCGGCGTGGAAGTGCGCACGAACTGTATCGTCACGCACGTCGACAGTGATGGCGTCGTCGCGGGCGGCGAACGCATCGATGCCCACACCGTGTTTTGGGGGGCGGGCAATCAGGCCTCACCGCTGGCCCGGCAGCTCGGCGCGCCCACCGATCGCGCGGGGCGGGTGGTAGTGAACCCCGACCTCAGTGTGCCGGGGCACCCCGACATCTTCTGCGCCGGTGACATCGCCGCCACGACCACCGCTGCCGGCACTCCTGTTCCCGCTGTGGCCCCCGCCGCGAACCAGATGGGGACGCTCGTGGGGCGCAACATCGCCCGACGCGTCGCCGGCAAGGACGGCGAGTCGTTCCGCTATCTCAACAAGGGCGACCTCGCCACCATCGGCCGGCACAAGGCCGTGGCGGTCATCGCCGGCCAGCAGTTGCACGGTCTGTTCGCGTGGCTCACCTGGCTCTTCGTGCACATCCTCTATCTCGTGGGCGTGCGCAACCGGGTGAGTGTGGTCGTGCAGTGGGCGTACCAGTACTTCACGTTCCAGCGCGGTGTGCGACTCATCACCGGCACCACCGTGCACCGCCTCCTCAAGGCCAGCAAAGCGGCGCACGAGAAGCGACGGGCGGCGTAAACCGGGTGAGGCGCGTCATCTCGTCGGGGTGACGCGCGTACGCCGGCGAAACTGCGCCATGGCCGAGCGCGTACGGTGGGCATGCGCTTGCTCCTCAACATCATCTGGTTCATCTGCGGCGGCTTCTGCGCCTGGCTGGGATGGATGCTTGCCGGCGTCGTACTGGCGTGCACGGTCGTCGGCCTGCCGTGGGCCTTCGCGGCCTTTCGCATTGCGCCGTTTGCGGCGTGGCCCTTCGGGCGCACGCTCGTCGATGCGCGCGTGGTCGGGGAGGAACGCATCGTCGGCACCGGAATCGCGAACATCCTGTGGATCGTGTTCGCCGGGTTCTGGCTGAGCCTCGGCCACATCCTCGCCGGTGCAGCGCTGTGCCTCACGATCATCGGCATTCCGTTCGGCATCGCCCACTTCAAGATCGCCCAGGTGAGCTGGGCCCCGCTCGGCAAGCGCATCGTCGAGGCGTAAATTGGCGGGATGATGAATCTCGAGCAGGCGAATGCCCGTGCGCAGGGCTTCTTCCCCGGCTATCTCGGCATCGTCTTCACGGCGGTCGGACACGGGGAAATCGAGGCGGAGTGCGCGGTGCGCCCCGAACTCATGGCACCCAACGGCTACCTGCACGCCGGCGCGGTGGTCACGCTCGCCGACTCGTGCGCCGGATTCGGCTGCATGGCCACGCTACCCGATGGCGCCGACGGTTTCACCACGGTGGAGCTCAAGACCAATCATCTCGGCACGGCGCGCGATGGCACCATCACCTGCCGCGCCCACGTGGTGCACACGGGACGCACCACGCAGGTGTGGGATGCCGAGGTGAGGCATCGCGAAAGCGGACGCACCCTCGCGCTGTTCCGCTGCACGCAGATGATTCTCTATCCGCGAGCCGTCGCCGACCCCCGGGGAGAAAAGGAGAAGGGGAGGAACTGAAATTGGGAGAAAAGGGGAAAAAGAGAAAATGAGCACGACCACTTCGTGATCATCTCGAGAAAGCCTTTTCGCTTTCCCCCTTTTCTCCCTTTCCCCTTTTCTCCCAATTTCAGTTCCCCCTTTTCTCTCTTTCTCAATGCCAGAAGAGAGGCGGCGTTAGAGCTGCCCCAGCCACGATAGCTTCACGATGAGTGAGCGGGCCATGGGCGACGTGCCGGTCATCACCGCCTGCCGGTCGTTGTACACCACGTACAGGAACGAAAGGGGCAGGAACTCCCAGCTGAAGCGGGCATTGAGCGACGCGCGCTGCACGGCGGTGTTGTACTGGTAGAACGCACTCCACTGCACGCGTGGATTGAGGAAGATGCGCACTTCGGGGCCCGCGAGGTGCGTGATGAAGCTCGAGTCGCGCGTGCCGAGACTGCGCAGCCGGTTGATCTCGTAGCTGCCGCGCAGCGACACGTACGGGCTCGGTGACCACCGCGTGGTCACCTCGGCGCGATCGAGGTTGCCGTCGAAGAATGCGCCCGACGAGGTCGTGAGCGTGCCGGCGATAGGCGCGCTCTGGTCGCTTCTGATCGTCACGCCGGTCCGTACGTAGTCGTACGAGCCCGGAGCGATGCTCACGCGGGGGAAGAGCGGCACCGCCACGGTGGGGCGCTGAATGTTGTGTTCGAACGCCGGGGTGATGGTGGCGCCGTTGCGGAACAGCAGTTCGGCCGTGTACGTCACGTTCGATTCCTGCAGGCGCCCCGACTTCGGATCGTTGAACGCAATGGCGTTGGGACCATGCCGAATCCACACCATCGAAGGGGGGAGCCAGCGCGGCTGCACCGTCCACGTGGCGAACGGATTGGTCATCACCACATCGGGGCGCGAAACGAACCCCATCTGCGGGTTGTAGTCGCGCGTTACCACGGCGCCCAACACGCCCAGAAGATTGGTGTTGGTGTTGCGCGTGATGCCGTAGGTGCCGGCGAGCCCCGTGCGGCCGTTTTCGTTCGACGCCGACAGCATACCGGTGAATTGCGTGAGTTCACCCAGGCGTGCGAGCGCATCCATGGCCACGACCACATTGCGCCGCCCTTCGATCGTCAGATCGGGCGCGGTGATGTCGCCGTCGCGCAGGGCCGCGGTGGCGCCGATGCGTGTGGAGCGCCCGAAGAAGCGGCTGCCGCGCACAATGCCGAACGTCGTCGCGCCCTGTGTGCCATTGGCCGCCTGGCGCATCGCGAGCGCGCCGGCGGTGGTGCGCCCGGAGCGGAAGGCATAGCGCAGTCCCGCGTCGATGGGGAGCGGCGTGCCATCGTCGCCGAGGCCGATGCGGCGCGTGAAGAACGGCTGCACGAAGTAGCGTCCCGACACGCCGCCGATGCCGCCGATAGTGGTCGCGCCCAGCCCGCCGGCATTCAGCAGATCGGCATTCTCGAGGAAGAATTGCCGCCGCTCGGGGAGGAACACGTTGAAGCGTGTGAGGTTCACCACCTGACGGTCCACGTCGGCCTGCGCGAAGTCGGTGTTCACCGTGGCTTCGAGCAGACTGTTCGCCGAGGGCGCCCAGATGATTTCGCCGCCGACATCACCGGTTCGTCCCTTGAACGCGTTGGTTGCGCGATCGGTGACGCTCGTGCCGAGCACGTACGGGCGCACGCGGATGTTGGTGCGCGGCGGCGGCGGCTTGATGGAGTCGAGCACGCCACCGTAGGAGATGCGCCACGACGAGAGCTGCCGCGGATACGGCATCCACGCGCTCCACTGCGCGACCCGTCGCGTATTGCGCACGAAGTTGATGTCCCAGCTCGTCAGCCCCGGTGTATAGCGCAGAGAACGCCACGGAATGGAGAACTCCGCCGTCCAGCCACTGTCGGCGCGCGTGGTGCGCACCTTCCACAGGGCATCCCAGTTGAAGTTGAACGCATCGCCGCCGTCGAACGCCTGCACATCGGCCTGCGAGCCGAGCGGGGTAGTGGAGAACTGGAGGACGGTGCGGCGGTCTCCCAGCGGACCGATGCTGGCGCCAAAGACGTCGTTCTCGGGGGGCTCGAAGTCGCGACGGAGGTCGGGCATGCGCAGGGACTTGAGTCCCGCGCTGTCGCGGTTGAAAGCGCCGATGTAGAGGTTCTCGTCGTCGAACAGCACGCGCACCTCGGTGGGGTAGCGCGTGGTGGCTACGTAATCCGGGCGCGCCTGTGCGAAGTCGCCGGCCACCGGTGCGTTACGCCAGTCGGCTTCGTCCAACTTGCCGTCGATCGTCAGTCGGGCCACCGCGCGCCGTGCGACCAGTCGCTTGCGCGTGCTGTCGGTGGGCTCGGGGACGGTGGACGGCTGTCCCGCGAGGATGCGCGGGGCGGCCGTGCCCAGCAGCAGCGCGGCCGGTACGAGGAGCGCACGACAGGCACCTCGTGCCTTTCGGGAAAATGAAACCTGACGCATCCGCGCAAGGTACGGTCGGCCACCGGCCGGTGTCCAATGGCTGGTGTCCAATGACTGGTGCTCACGCTACCCTTCGGCCATGTCCAAACGGAATCTGTTGGCGGTGGGACTCACGCTCGTGTCCCTCGGGCTGCTGTGGCCTGGGCTGGTGGAGCCGGTGC
>NZ_JBIJAW010000149.1:0-7975 GCF_044345575.1 Gemmatimonas sp. | reverse complement strand
CCCGCTCGCGGCGGCCGATTCCCGCCCCGCCGGCGGCCTCGCGCAGATCGTGGGGCTCGCGATCGGCGCGCCAGAATTCCAGCGCCGCTGACATACCATTGTTTCAAGGGGTCTGACCCCTTGATAGGCCTTGATATGGGGGAGGGGATGCATCGTCGTGTGTTTCTCAAGGGTGGCGCGCTGTCGCTGCTGACGCTGGGGCTGTCGCCGAGTTTTCTGCGGCGCACGGCGCTCGCGGCCGAGCTGCCACGCGTGGCCCGCGGCAAGACGCTCATCGTGCTTTTTCAGCGCGGGGCCGCCGATGCGCTGAACGTGCTCGTGCCGTTCGGGGATCGTGACTACTACGCGGCGCGCCCGCAGCTGGCGATCGGCTCGCCCGCGCGCACCAACGGCGCGAGTGGTGCGATCGATCTCGATGGCTTCTTTGGCCTGCACCCCGCGATGACGGGCTTCAAGGCGTTATGGGACCGCGGACTGCTCGCCCCCATTCAGGCCGTGGGGAGCCCGAGCGCCACGCGATCGCATTTCGACGCGCAGGACTACATGGAAACGGGGACGCCCGACCGAAAGGGCACCACCGACGGGTGGCTTAACCGCTATCTCGCAGTGAAGGGCACGTGCGAGTCGTGTACGCCATCGTCGAGCGCGTTCCGCGCGGTGGCGATGGCGGCGCAGACCCCGCGCATTCTCGAGGGGCCGGCGGCCGTGGTGGCAATGAACTCCATCGACGAGTTCTCGATCCGTACCAACGCCGGCGACGCGCAGCAACGGCTCGAGGCGTTGTACCGCACGGGGCGCAGCGATGTGGTGCACGGCAGCGGCCGCGACATGTTCGAGGCGCTGAAGGTGCTGCGCGCCGCGAACCCGCAGCAGTACCGGCCGGCGGCCGCCGCGCAGTACCCGCGCTCCCCGTTCGGGCAGCGGTTGCTGCAGATCGCGCAGCTCATCAAGGCCGGCGTGGGGCTCGAAGTGGCGTTCGCCGACGTCGGCGGCTGGGACACCCACGTAAATCAGGGCGGTGCGCAGGGGCAGCTGGCCAATCGTCTGCGTGACTTCAGTGATTCGGTCCACGCGCTGGTGACTGACCTCGGCGACCGCATGGACGACGTGGTGATTCTCACCTGCTCGGAGTTCGGCCGAACCGTGCGACAGAACGGCACGGGCGGCACCGACCACGGGCACGCCGGCGCGATGTTCGTGATTGGCGGCTCGGTGCGCAGCGGCATGGTGCACGGCCGCTGGCCCGGTCTGGCGCGCGAGCAGTTGTACGACGGGCGCGACTTGGCGCTCACCACCGACTTCCGCGCCGTGTTCGCCGAGGTGACGTCACGTCACCTCGGGCTCACCGATCTCGCTGCGGTATTCCCCGATTATCGCGGCGCAGCGGGTGGCACCGGCTGGCCGGGCGTGATGGGCTGACGCTCGCGACGCGCGCGCTCGGTGCGGGCCTCGGCTCGTGCTTCGGCTTTCGCCTCCACGCGCCGAGCCGCGCGCTGCATCTCGCGCATGATGCCGTCGGAGACGGCGCGCAGCTTGTCGTTGGCCTGCACGGCATCGAGCATCGCGGCCACGGCATCGCCGATGGGCTCCGGATCGACGTCGGCCTCCTCCGTCCCGACATCCCCCTCCGTCCCGTCGAAGGGCACGAGCTCGCGCATGGACCACTGCACCTCGTTCTCACACGACGAGATGGGCACCGTCCCGCGCTTGAAGTACTCGCGTCGGGAGGGACCGCACCAATCACTGGCGAGCTTGCCGGTGCCGATGTCGATCTGCTTGGAGACGATGTCCGACGGCGGCGCCCATGGCGTGTCGTTTTCGGGGCTGTGCCATCCGTCCTGCAGGAAGCGCGCCCACACGGGAGCCGCGAGTCGTCCACCGCTGGCGTTCCAGCCGAGCGGCTGCGGGCGATCAGCGCCAAACCACACGCTCGCCACGAGCGTGGGCGTATATCCCACGAACCACACATCGGCGCCATCGTTCGTCGTCCCGGTCTTCCCGGCCACCGGGCCGCTGATGCCGCCAGCACGAACTGGGCGTCCGGTACCGCGATCGACGACAGTCTGCAGCAGTGACGTGACGAGAAACGCGTCGGACGCCGAGAGCACACTCGTGGGACGTCGCGGCGGCCGCTGCCAGAGGACCTGCCCGAACGGATCTTCGATCTTGTCGACGAGATGCGGGTCGACGCGCGTGCCGCCGTTGGCGAATGGCGCATAGGCGGCAGTGAGTTCGAGCGGCGTGACCGACGCCGCGCCCAGCGCGAGCGACGGCACGTTGGGCAGGTCGCTGCGAATACCGTGCGCACGGGCGAGCGCGGCAATGCGTTCGACGCCCACCTCACGACTCATCCACACGGTGGCGGCGTTGGCGGAGCGATTGAGGGCGTCGCGCATGGTGATGCGCCCGGAGTACTCGTGGCCGAAGTTGGCGGGGCGCCAGACATCGTTGCCGGTGTCGATTTCGATGGGCTCGTCGTTCACCATACTGGCCGGAGTGAAGCCGCGCTGGAGCGCGGCAGCATACACGAACGGTTTGAACGTCGAGCCCGGCTGCCGCTGCGCGCGCAGCGCACGGTTGAAGCCTTTGCGCTCGATGCGGCGTCCGCCCACGATGGCACGGATGGCTCCCGACATCGGGTCGAGCGCCACGAGCGCTCCCTGTGTCCGGTTTCCGCCACGGACGTCGAAGCCACTCCACTGCCGGTCGTCGTCGATGGACTCGGCACCGGCCGCAATGGCGCGCTCTGCCGCGATCTGGGCCCGGCGATCGATGGTCGTCCAGACGCGGAGCTGCGCGTAGTTGAGCGCGCGCGGAATCACCCCCGCGTCGCGCAGCGAGTCGAGTGTGGATCGCGCCGCCTCGACCGCCCACGAATCCACCGGGCGCTGCGGCACGAACTCCCGCTTCGCCACACGCAGCGGCGCGCGGCGCGCCGCCTGAATGTCGGCACCACCGGCGACACGCTCACGCTCGAGCACATCGAGCACCACGTTGCGGCGTACGAGAGCGCGCCTCCGGTCATTGCGCGGAGAATAGTTGGACGGTGCCTTGGGGAGACCCGCGAGCATTGCCGCTTCGGCGAGCGTCACATCGCGGACACTCTTGCCGAAAAGATCGCGGCTGGCGGCTTCCACGCCGTACACGCCATTGCCGAGATAGATGGCGTTGAGATAGCGCTCGAGGATGTCGTCCTTCCCGAGGGCCTGTTCGAGCAGCCCGGCATAGCGCGTCTCGAGGAGTTTGCGCGCCCAGCTGCGCTCGGCGGCGCGATTGCCGAGGAACACGTTGCGGGCGAGCTGCATGGTGATGGTGCTGGCGCCTTCGCGCACGCCACCGGCGCGCACGTTGCTCACCATGGCGCGCGCCACGCCGTACCAGTCCACGCCGTGGTGTTGCCGGAAGCGGCGATCCTCCACGGCGATGAAGGCATCGGTGAGTTGGCGCGGCACGCGCGACAGCGGCACGTTGACGCGACGAACGGGAGACAGCGCACTCACGAAGGCGCTGTCGCGCGCGAGGAGGGCACCACCCTCAGTGGGCCGCCACGCGCGAAGTTGCGCCGGAGTGGGACAGCCCTGCCAGCCACATGACCACCACCAGGACGTGGTGGTGAGTGCGCCGACCACGGCGATCGCTGCGGTGTAGAGGAGCACGGTTCCGGCGCGCACACGCCAACGAGGCCGGCGCCAACGGGTGCGCGCCGACTCGGCGCCAGCGGCCTCAGGCGCTGACGTGTCGGGCGTCACAGGGTCGACCGGTGACCCGTTAGGTTGCTCGTTCATGGTTGTTGATTCTCCGTCGTCCGCCGCACCGTATCGTCATGGCCCGAAAGACCACGTCCGCTGATTGCCGCACCGTTCGCACCACGTCCCTGCTATTGATGCCGCTGCTCTCGGCATTGGTTGCCACGGCGGCCACCGTGGTACCGACACCAGTCGCTGCGCTCCCACTCCTACGGAGCGAGGTGGCGGAAAGTGCCACCCAGCCGCCGGCAGTCGGCCGGCCGCGGGCGGCGACGGGCGGACAGCCCGTAGCAACACCGGCGCCCAACGGACCACGGGTGCCCAACGAGATGGGGCGATTCCCCATCGTCGAGTGGCATCAGGTCGTGGAGAAGGACGGGACGTACAAGGTCTCGCGCGAGCGGTTCAAGGCGGAACTCACCGAGCTCCACCGTCGCGGCTACGTGCCGGTGAATTTGTCGGAGATCCTCGACAAGACGTTCGATGTGCCGGCGGGGAAGACACCGGTGCTGTTCACCTTCGACGACGCGTCGCCGAGTCAGTTCCGATATCTCGAACGCAACGGGCAGCTGGTGGTGGACCCGTCGAGTGCCGTGGGCATTTTGCTCGACTTCATCAAGGCGCACCCGGACTGGAAGCCGAAGGGGCTGTTCTGCATGCTCCCGGCGGCTGAAGCGGGCCATGCGTTTTTCGGCGACAAGGGGATCGATGGCCAGAAGACCGCGTGGCGCCTGAAGAAGGTGCAGTTCCTGCACACGCAGGGCTTCGAACTGTGCAACCACACGCTGTGGCACGCGAAGCTGAGTAAGTACAGCGACGCCGTGGTGCAGGAACAGTTGGCGCGCGGCGCGATGGCGATCGACAGCGCCGTGCCGGGTTACAAGGTGCGCGGACTGGCCTTGCCGTATGGCTTATGGCCGAAGAACCGCGCGCTCACCTTGAAGGGCTCGTGGTACGACAAGAAGGCCAAGAAGACCGTGTCGTATGCACACGAGGCGGTCTTCGAGGTGGCCGGTGGTCCGGCGCGCAGCCCCTACGATCCGCAGTTCAACCCGAAGGCACTGCCGCGCGTGCCGCTCCAGGGGGGCACGAAGCTCACCACGACGCTCGACGCGATGGACAAGCCGGGGAGCAAGTGGGCGCGCTTCGTGAGCGATGGAAATGCGAAGGTGATCGCGAAGCCCTAGGGCTGCTGCGCCCCGCGCATGCGCTCACAGTCGTCCCAGCGGTCCACGGCGCGACGGAGATGGGGGATGACGATGCTCCCGCCCACGATGAGACCGATGCTCATCGTCTCGAACACCTCGTCGCGCGTGACGCCTTCCTCGGCGCAGCGCACGATGTGGTAGGTGATGCAGTCGTCGCAGCGCAGCACGAGCGAGGCGACGAGGCCGAGGAGTTCCTTGGTCTTCACGTCGAGGGCGCCGCCTTCGTAGGCGCGGCCGTCGAGATTGAAGAAGCGATTGATGACGAGATTGTTCTCGCCGAGGATGCGCGTGTTCATGCGCTCGCGGAACTGACGGAACTCCGCGAGCTGGGCGCTTTCCACGGGTTCGCGGTGATCGTGCGGCGGTCCGCCGGCGGTCGTCTCGGTCATGCGGGCGTATCCGTCAGAATTGGTAGTTGCGCAGCGTGTTGAGCGCGGTCTCGAGCGCCGCCCGCTGTTGCTCGGTGGGGGAGTTGTTCCACAGCTCTTCGTAGGCGCTGATGGCGAGATCGAGCGCCTCGCGATCGCGTTCCGCGGCGGCGAGCGACGCCGCGTTGTCGGCCAGGGCCGCCTTGGCGAGCATGTCGTCGGGGAAGCGCTGGGTCACCTGCAGCCACCGTACGGTGCGGTCGCGCTGGTTGGCTTCGGTGAGGGCCCACATGTGCCACGCGCCGCGATTGCCGGCATCGGCGGCCAGCGCACGCGAGGCGAGTTCGCCCACCACCTCCGGGCCGCGTCCGGAGAGCCAATACGCGTTGGCGAGAATCACCAGCGCGCGCGCGTTGGTGGGCTGATCATCGACCACCCGTTCGTAGAGTGGGCCCGCGACCTCGGGCATGTGCAGCCAGGGTTCGGCGGCAGCGACGAGCGCATCGGGGGTGGCGCCATCGCGGAGGTGGTGCAGCCGTTCCATCAAGGCGCCCACGTTGCCGGAGGCTTCGTAGGCATTCACGGCGTCGGCGAGCGCGGCCGGGAGATCGACGAGAGGAGCAATCATGTGGGAAAGCTAGAAGGGGCCGGAATGGGGGTCGCCGACGGATCTCGGGGTTGCGCGAATCGCCCGGTCACGCAATACTCACTGCACCTCGAAGGGATTCCCGTTGTTGCCGCGCCTTGGAAAGTTGCGTGGCGGCGGAGACGAGAGGGCTGCACAGACAGCCGGCGCGGTCATCGGTCCACCGAACCGCGAGCCATTCGAGAGACCGGAGGATCATCCTCCGAGTGGTCCCCCCAGCGGTACCGGCGTCGCCACGCAGCGTGAGCTGATTTACGTGTGCGTCACGCGTCGCCGGCTCGAGACGGCCCCATTTCCGTCCCCCAGTAGCCCGCACTGTTCTGCGCCTCAGCGCCTCACGAGCCCGAAAAAGGGTTTGTCCTTCAGGCCCCGTCCTGTGCCGCAATTCGCGGTACAGGCGCGAGCCGTGCTCCGTTCGACTGAACGCGAGCGCCCAGTACCACTCGCAGTAGTCGAATGACCGAACCGAAACGTCCTGCCCGCCGCCCGCGCACGCGGACGACCGCCGAACCCGCTGGCGACGACAATCCGTATCTCGACGCGCCGAAGCCGCGCGCGAAGAAGGCGGCCGCCCCCGCTGCTTCGGCAGCCGCGCCGGCCGAGGCGTCACCCCCAGCGGGCGACGACAGCAAGCCGCGTCGCCCCCGTTCCCCCCGCCGCCCCAAGGCGGACGCCGAAGGGAGCCCGGCCGCCGAGGCGCCCCGCGTGGAGGCCCCGCGCAGTGAAGCGCCGCGTGACGTGCCCCGTACGGAGGCCGCCAGTGAATCCGGCGCACCGGCGCGCGGTGGCCGCCCTCGCCGCCCCCGGAGCGCCCCGCGTGACGAGGCGCGCAGCGAGAGCCGCGCCGAAGCGCCTGGCGAGTCGCGTGCGGCCGAGCGGCCGGTCGCGCGCCCCGAACCGACGGAGCCCCGCGCCGAGCGGTACCAGCCGCCCGTGTACGACCCGGCCGAGCGCGCGCCGTCCGAACGGCGCGAGCCAGAGAATCGCTACGATCGCGCGTTCGACCGCACCGACGGGCCGGAGCGCAGCGAGCGCCCGGATCGTCCCGAGCGTCCGGATCGCCCGTTCGAGAATCGTCGTGAGCGCGGCGGCCGCCGTCGCGGTCGTCATCGCAACCGCGATCGCGGTGAGCGGCAGGGCGGTATGCCGCAGGGCGAGCGCCCGGAGCGACAGGATCGCCCGGAGCGCCAGGAACGTCACGACCGCCCCGAGCGCCCGGCGACCGAGGCTGGCGGTGAACGCCCCGAGCGGTTCGAGGGTGGGGACAACAACTTCCGTCGGAATGGACGGCGCGGACGCAATCGCTTCCGTCGCGGTGGCGGTGGCGGTGGCGGTGGCGGTGGTAATGGTGGTGGCGGTGGCGGCGCGCCGGAGAGCGGGTTCGACCGGGCGCCGCAGACCCCGGTTGCCGTGGAAGGCACCATGGCCGGCTGGTTCGACGCGTCGCGCGATGGCGGGTTCCTGCGCCGCAGCGTGAACAGCTACCTGCCCGACCCGGCTGATCCATTCGTACCGCCGGCGCTGGTGCGTCTGCACCAGTTGCGCCGCGGCGACAAACTCGACGTCACGTACGGTCGCGATCATCGCGGGCGCTCTGTGGTGATCGAGGTGCAGCAGCTCAACGACGGGTCACCCGTCGTGCTCGAGAAGCGCCCCGACTTCAACACGCTCGTCGCGAGCTATCCCGACCGGAAGCTCACACTCGAAACCGGACGGCCGGCCAAGACGGGTCCCGAAGTGACGCGTCGCGCGATCGATCTGATCGCGCCGATCGGGTACGGTCAGCGTGCGCTCATTGTGGCGCCGGCCCGTGCCGGCAAGACCACGCTGCTGCAGGCGATCGTGGAAGGGGTGGCGGTGAATCACCCGCAGGCGGCACTGCTCGTGCTGCTGGTGGATGAGCGCCCGGAAGAAGTGAGCGAGATGGTCACCTGGGGCTACGGTGAGGTCGTGGCGTCGAGCTTCGACATGCCGCCCAAGCGCCACACCGAAGTGGCGGAGATGACG
>NZ_JBIJAW010000148.1:0-7985 GCF_044345575.1 Gemmatimonas sp. | reverse complement strand
CGTGCTGGCCGCGAAGTCGCACCTGTATACGCCGGCCGTGGGCCTGCGTTCGTCGCCCGGGGTCACGCTGAGCTGGATGTTCGGTGAGAAGCCCAAGCGCGCCACGCTGGCCATCGTGGACAGCCTTGGTGCGGTGCTGCGCGAGTTCACCGGCGATACCGCGTCCGCCACGGCGGCCGGCCCGGCCGGTGGCCGTCGTCGTGGCACGAGCAGCACGTTCCCTATCGCCGCAGGGCTCACGCGTCTCACCTTCGACCTGCGCGCCACGGGCATCGAAAGCTTCCCGGGGATGGTGCTCTGGGGTGCTGGCACGGCAGGCCCCGCGCTGCCGCCGGGCAACTACACGGTGCGACTCACCGCCGATGGTCAGGAGTTCAAGGCGCCGTTGCGCATCCGTCGCAGCCCGCTGCTCCCCGAGGTCACCGACGCTGACCTGCGCGCGCAGTACACCTTCGGCAAGCAGGTGCGCGACAAGACCAACGAAGCGCAGCGCGCGGTGATCGAGATCCGTCGCGTGAAGTCGCAGCTCGATGACCGCTACAAGCGCGCCAACGACGATGCGCAGCTCAAGTCGAAGGGTGAGACGCTGCGTACGAACGCGTTTGCCGTGGAGCAGAGCGTGTATCAGGTAAAGAATCAGTCGGGACAGGACCCGCTCAACTTCCCGATCCGGGTGAACAACCGTCTCGCCAACCTGCTCTCGATGGCCGAGCGTGGTGACGGCCCGCCGGGCACCTACATGCCGGAGATCCTTTCCATCCTCACCAAGGAACTCGGCGGCTACCAGAGCACGTTGGAGAAGGTGTGGAAGAACGATCTCACCGCGGTGAACGCCGAGCTGGCGCGTCTCAAGCTGCCGCCGCTCGATCCCAAGTGCACCGTGGTGGCCGGATGTACGGCGACTCCTTGAGGGCGTGAAGATGAAGCGGCAGCAGGTACTGACGATGGTGCTCAGCGCATTTGCGCTGGGCACCATGACCGCGTGCGGTTCGAGCGTGCGTTCCAAGGTCATCGACGCGATGTCGGGGTGCGTTCAGGCGCGCAATGCGCTGTTCAAGGCGGGGAAGGCGGATGTAGCGCTGGCCACGCCCTTGCCGGCGGCAATCGACTCGATTGCCGATGAGACGGCCTACCGGTTCGGCTTCCTGGTGTATCAGGAGGCGGCGAATGCCGCGGAAACGCAGGCGGAGCTCACCTGTGCGCTCGAGCTCGGCGCGCACTACGAGCACGCGGATGTGCGCACGTGGCTGCAGTACTTCTTCCGCAGTCCCGATGCGCCGGTGGCGCAGCATGCGAAGCGCCTCTATGAGCAGCAGTTGGTGCGTATCGGTCGGGCGGTGCCGGCGACGCCTTGAGTGCTTCGTGTCGGCGGGAAAAGAGGGCACGAGGCTTTTGCTTCGTGCCCTTTGTTTTGGCCTGGGCTCGAGAACCAGAGGAACCACGTGTGTGACTGACAGCACGCCCGTTCAGGGTAGTGGGTCATGGGTCGAGGGTTGTGTGTGGGTGCAACACCAACTCATAACCCTCGACCCACGACGCTTCACGTTGAACCGGGCAGCTATCAGTCGCACACGTCCCCGGCTGCGGCTGCTCAACACCCGATGGATCTCGTCGTCGTGACGCGTCGCGCAGTAGCGGAATGCTGAACGGCACGGACGGAATGCAAACGGGGGCGTCACCAGATCGGTGACGCCCCCGCTCTTCGTTCATGACGAGCCGCGCTTGCTCAGCGCTCGATCTTGACGCCGATCATGCCCCACGGCTTGTAGAACTCGAAGCTCGGGTCGTCGCCGCCACCGCCACGGTTCTGACGGTCGCCCACGTACGCGCGGAGCGGGGTGTTCGACAGGTTGATCGCTTCGCCGAAGATCTTGATGCCCGGGCGGAGCTGGTAGCTGCCCGACGCGTCCACCTGGAAGCGCGACTTGGTGCGCGTGTCGGCTTCCGGCGAGATGGCGCTGATGGTGGAGACGAACGAGCCGGAGTAGTTGCCGCCCACGCGGAGCGACAGCGGGCCCTTGTCGAAGAAGAGACCCACGTTGCCTGCCTGCGGTGCCTGCTCGGGGATCGGCGAGTCCACACCGTCGCGGCCACGGCCGGGGATGTCGGCCGACGACTTCGTGTAGGTGTAGTTCGCGTTGATGCCGAACGACTTCAGGATGCCGGGGAGGAACGTGAAGTTCTGCTGCCAGGCGATTTCGAAGCCGTACAGGCTGGCCGTCGGGCCGTTCACCGGCTGCACGATCTGCTGCGCATCCGGGCCGACCGCGTCATCCGCCGTGCGGGCACGCGCGGTGGAGTAGATGAAGTTGTTGAGCGACTTCGCGAACGCACCGGCCGAAATGAAGCCGACGTTCTGGAAGTAATGCTCGATCATGACGTCGTAGTTGATCGCCGTCGTGGCCTTGAGCTCGGGGTTACCGACGCTCGCCGTCTGCTGGCCGGCCTGCACGTTCACGTATGGCACCATGTCGCCGAACTGCGGGCGCACGAGGGCCGTGGTGACCGCAGCCTTGACGTTGGTGTATTCGCTGAAGCGGTAGGTCGCGTTGACGCTCGGGAAGATATTGACGTAGCTCCCCTCGTCGGTCGTCTCGCGGATCGGTTCGGCGAGCGCCGAGCCGGCCGCGTTGAGGCGCACCACGTTACCCGCGTTGTTCACCCGCGTCGCTTCCACACGCACACCAGGCACGAGGCGGAGGTTGCCCGCGTCGAGGTTGGCCATGAGGTAACCGGCGTACACGTCTTCCTTCACCTTGAACGAGCCACCCGCCGACGTGGTGGCCGACGACAGCGCATTCACCGTGAAGGCGTTCGGATTGGCGGCGATGAAGTCACGCATGCGCGTGGGATCGAACGTGCGACCGAACGCGTAGTCGCCGTCGAAGATATTGCGGCCGGCCGTCTCGGTGGTGAGGGCGCCCATGAGCGTCGCCGCCGTCGCGTTCAGCGAGTTCGAGCCAAGCGCGCTCGTGTAGTTCGTGGTGACGAGCGTGTTCGAGCGGTCCTTGAGGCGCGCGGCGAGCCCCGCCTTGAGAGTGCCGCTGAACCCGCCGAACTGCACCGGAATCGAGCCGTTGATCTTGGCCGACAGATCTTCGTCCTTGGTGTCACGCTCTTCGTTCGCCAGACTGTTGAAGCCGAAGCGGGCGGGATCGTCGAACGAGCCGGTCACCACGTACGCCCGGGGACGCTCAGGGTCGGCGAAGTTGTACGCCAGTGACATGTTGCTCTGACGGAACGACATCGTGAGGGCGCCCGGGCGGTTTTCGGTGGCGCGCGAAACGCCCACAGCCCAGTCGAGCGACTTGCCGTCGCCGCTGTAGTGCTCACCGCCCAACTGCGCGGTATAGATGTCCTGAAGCACTTCACGCAGACGGATGTCGCGGTCGAACTGCGAGCCGGTGGTGATACCGGAATCGGCGCTCACCTGCGTCCAGCGGGAGCCGCCGCCACCACGGAAGCGGAAACGGGCGCGCGCACGGATCTCGTCGTCGTTGAACTGATTCCACGAGCCGCGCAGGAAGATCTTGCTGTTGTTGGCGAGCAAGTAGTCGAGCGTGCCGTTCATGCCGGTGCGCAAACGGTCCACCTGCGGGTAGTCGCGGTACTCGAAAAGGTTCGGCGCGTCGAGCGAGGTGAGCGACGGCGCGACACCACAGTTGCGCGTCTGCGAGCACCAGTCGCCTTCCACGTTCTGCGAGGCGCGATCGTTGCGATAGTACGTACCGCCCAGCATGGCGCCGAACTTCTGGCTCTTGCCGAAGCGCTTGCCGGCGTTCAGGCCGAGGTTGGCGAGGAGACCACCACCGAGCTGGTTGCCACCACCGGCTGCCGTGACGTTGAACAGCGTTTCGTTCGCGCGTGCCGAACGGGTCACGATGTTCACGTTACCGCCGATGGCGTCAGCGTCCATGTCGGGCGTGAGCGTCTTCGACACCTGAATCTGGCTGGCCTGGTCCGACGGCACGATGTCCATCGGCAGCTGGCGGCTGTTCTGCTCAGGCGTGGCGAGGCGGAGGCCGTTCACCGACATGCCGTTGAAGTTCGGGCTCGTGCCACGGATCTGCACGAAGCGGCCTTCACCCTGGTCGCGCAGCACAGCAATACCCGGGACGCGGGCCAGCGCTTCGGCCATGTTGGGGTCGGGGAGTCGACCGACGAGTTCGTTGTCGATCACACTGGCGATCGTCGATGCCGTGCGCTGCTGATTGAGCGCCGAGGCCTGCCCGACGACCTGACCGCGCACTTCGATGGCGGAGAGCGAGGTCACCGCTTCGGTGAGCTTCACATCGAGGACCGCCGTGCGTCCGTTGACCACCGTGACCGACTTGGTCTGCGGCGCATAGCCGATGTAACGGAACGTCAGGGTACGAGCGCCCGCAGGGACGTTCACAGCGCGGTACAGGCCGCGGTCCGTGGAGGCGCGGATGGACGTGCCATCGACGAGAACGAGGACGCCGGACAGGGGCCGACCCGAGGGATCGGTCACTGTGCCGGTCACGACACCCTGCGCCTGAAGCGCGGGAGCCACGAGGGCGGACGCCACAACGGCGCGGAGGAGGGAGGAGCGCATAGATCCGGAAATGAGAAAGGGGGCCGGTAACTGCACCGACCCCCAAGACTCAGTGGTCCAGATCACTACTTCGCGTTCACTTTGTAACGGACGTGTCACGGCGGACGATGCGTTCCTTTACGTTCCGCCAGTCGAAAAAGTGGAAGGTCCGGTCAGTCGACATCATCACCAGCATGCCCTCCGGAAATCGGGGGCCGAGCGGGGTCGCGGTGACCTCCACGCCGTCGGTCTCCATGGCGCCCACCGGGATCACCGCCAGCAGGTCGTGACGGCCTTCTCGCGTGAACACCCGGAGCCGCTGCCCCTGCTGGTCCGACACCAGGAGGTAGCCGGTACTGTCGCTGGTGGGGTAGATGCCTATCCCCTCGTGATCACTCACGAAGCCCGTGGTGCCGAACAGCGCCCGCTCCCTGTTCGCCTCGGCGGCGTCGGGATCGGCGGCATACTGCCGGATACCCACCGTTTCGTCGCTGTAGTACACCTGCTCGAGGCCACGATCGACGGCGATGGCTTCGATTTCCTTCTTGCCGCTGTAGGCACCGAAGGCGCGGACCTTGGCGCCGCCTACCACCCCCTGCGGATTCGCCGCGAGCCGATACTGCCAAAGGTAGCCCTCGGCCGGCCCGGACTTCCCGCCGACGATCGCGAAGACGGCGCCGTCCCGTGCACGACGGTAGAGCGCCACGCCCATGGGCGCTCGGCTTACGTCGCCGTCGAACACCGTGATGCCGCCGTTGTCGATCGGAGTCATCTCGGGCAGCCGGAACACACGAATAGCCTGACGCCCGCGCTCGGTGGCCACCGCGATCGAAATCGTGTCGCGCCCCAGCACGAAGCCGTCGACGATGTCCACGTTGTTCATGCGCCTGAGCGGGCGCTGCGTCCGGGTGGAATCGATGCTCCCATCAAGGCGGAAGACGTAGACGCCGCCAGTGGAATCTCCCTTGTCGGTACCGAGCACCAGCGAGCTCTCGGGGGCGAACCGATTGACCCAGATGGCGGGATCATCGGAGTCGTTGAGCACCGGCTGGGTGACGACGGTGGCGCGGAGTGTGTCCTGCGCGGCCGTTGGTCGGGCCGCGCTTTCGGCCGGTGGCTTCGCGTCGCCGCCGCACGAGGCGGCGAGTAACAGTCCGAGCAGGGGCAGCATTGCCGGGTGGGGTGCGGGGCGGCGCAAGGCAGGCATTCGAACGCTGATCGAGGAGACAAAGGGGAATCGCGAAACGCTACCAGCTTCCCTACGGGGGCACAGCCGACGGTGTGTCACGAACGGGTAAGGTCGTATTGCTCGATTGGTGAAACGTCCGGTCCGTCGTCCGTCCCCTCGACGCCGGTTACCTTTCGGCGATGACCACGACTCAGACTCGCCCCGTTGCACTGGTGACGGGAGCCTCGCGCGGTATCGGCCGCGCCATCGCGTTGCGCCTCGCCGCCACACATGATCTGGTGCTGGTGGCGCGTAGCGCTGACAAACTCACCGCAGTGGGCCGTGCCTGCGAGGCGGTTGGCGCGACGGTGCAGACCATGGCGCTCAATCTCCGATCCGTGGCAGCGGTGGGAGCCCTCGCCGATTTGCACGTCGACGTGCTGGTGAACAACGCCGGCGTGGCGGTACTCAAGCCGTTCCTCGAGATGACGGCCGAGGAATGGGACCGTCAGGTGGACGTGAACGTGAACGCCCTGTATCACGTGACGCGCGCGGTGCTGCCGGGCATGGTGCAGCGTGGCCGAGGGCATGTGTGCATCATCGGCAGCACGGCCGGGCGCAATACGTTCGTGGGTGGGACCTGCTACACCGGCACCAAGCACTTCGTGATGGGCTTTGCCGAATCACTCATGCTCGAGGTGCGCGATGCGGGGATTGGTGTGTCGGTCGTGACGCCGGGGTCAGTGGCCACCGAGCTGTTTCCGGAGGGCACCAACACCGCCTGGATGCTCGAGCCGGAGAACGTGGCTGATGCGGTGGCCTTCGCCGTGACGGCTCCGCCGCACATGCTCGTGCATCGTCTCGAAGTCCGCCCGCTGTCGCCCAAGCGGCCGCGCAGCAGCTTCTGACCATCAGGCGCTCATCTGCGCCCATTGATTCACTTCACACGACAGGCATGAGCGACGCGCGCGAACTGCTGGCGATCAGGGAAATTGCCCACGCATTTCTGCTGGCCGAGCACCCGGGCGATGTGCAGCAGTTCGCACTCGACCGTGTCACTCCACTGCTCGGGGCGACCTTCTCGCTGGTGATGCAGCTGAGCGCGGATGGTGAGTTGCTGCGTCCGGTGGCGCAGCACGAATGGCCTGCGGCGTACCGCCAATGGATCGGTGCCCTGCGGGTACGCGTGGGGGACGGGCCCAGTGGTGTGGCGGTGGCCGAGCGCCGGCTGGTGGAGGTCGTGGATCTGTTCGAGGACCCCGCACTCGACGGCTGGTACGATGTCGCGCGCGAGCTGGGTTTCCGCAGCATCCTCGTGGCACCGTTGGTGATTGCCGACGAGCCGATCGGAGCGGTGGCGTTCTACTTTGCTGACGCCACGCGCGTGACCGATGAGCAGCGCGCGCTCGTGCGACTGGTGGCCGATCAGCTGGCGGCAGCGACTGATAAGTCGCGACGTGCCGACGAACTCCGCCGCGCCAATGCGGCGCTCGCCGAGGCGAACGCCGAACTCGAGGAGCAGGCGCGGCAGTGGCAGGCGGCCCAGCGGGCGCGGGATGCGTCCGAGACGCTGGTGGTGGATGCCATGCTGTCGCTCACCGACGAACACGACGGCCGACCGGCCGCCGATCGTTTGCAGGCGGCGCACACGCTCGCTGTGGCCGCACGGGAGTATGTGGAGGTTACTCAGCCGTCTCTCACTCTCCAGCCCACCGATGTCGACCCGCGGCGGGCGTTGCTCGAGGCGGTGAGCCTCTGGCGTACCCGCGCGCCCATGGTCCCAGTGCAGGTAGACGAGCCTACGGTCATCCTGCCGACCATGCGCGCCGATAGTCGGTGGCTTCCGCGAACCATCGACCTCGTGCTTGGGCTCGCCGTTGCCGGGGCCGCGACCGAAGGCGGTCAGGCGCGGGCCGGTATCCGGCTGGGGCGTGGCTTCCTGACCATTCAGCTGTCGTGGGACGGACGCTCGATGTTTGACGGCCCTTCCGGGGACCGGCAGACGCGCGCCGCCGATATACTTCGGGTATGTCCCGACGCGCTTCGTTGGCATGCGCACGATCCGTACGCGGACGCCCGGCGCTGGGTGTCGGCGGTCGATCTGCCGCTCGCCCGCGCGCTGGCGTCACGTCAGGGTGGTGAGCTGCGCATCGAGACGGCCGGCGCGCCGGACGTCACCCGGGAAATGCTGCTTGTCTTCCCCGTCGACGTCGATCACGGCTAGCACGCCTCGGAATCCTGCGTCGAGATACTCCCCGAACC
>NZ_JBIJAW010000013.1:0-25196 GCF_044345575.1 Gemmatimonas sp. | reverse complement strand
CCCTTCTCGGCTTCTTCGCCGATGGACAGCAGCCCAACGGCCGGATTCTCACGACCGAGCAAGGCGTGTGCGTACACCGTGCCAATGCGCGCGAACTGGACCAGTTCCTCAGCGGCGCAATCGACGTTGGCGCCGACGTCGAGGACCAGCACCGGCTGCGCCTTCGTCGGGAAAATGGTGCCGATCGCGGGACGCGTGAGCCCAGCGTGGAGCTTGAGCAGCACGAGCGACGCGGCCATTTGCGCGCCGGTGTTGCCGGCGGAGACGAAGCCATGCGCGTGGCCGTCGGCGACGCGCTTGATGCCCTGCACCATGGAGCTGTTGGTCTTGCCACGCAGCGCCACGGATGGCTTGTCGGTCATCGCAATGACATCGGGCGCCTCGACGATCGAGAGGCGCTCACGGACGTGCGCCATCGCGGCGAACTCCCCACGCAACAACGCGTCGAGTTCGGCCTCGATGACGGCCGTTTGACCAACGAGCTCGATGTGGTATTCGGGTGCCAGGGCGCCGAGCGCCTGGAGGGCGCCCGCGATGGGGGCCCGGGGGGCGAAGTCGCCCCCCATGGCATCCACAGCGATGCGCGCCAAGCTTACGCTTCCTGCGCCGTTACCCGCTGCTCGCCCGCATAGTATCCGCACTCCGCGCAAACGCGGTGCGGACGCTTGGCCGTACCGCACTGCGGGCACGACTGAATCACGATGGCGGGCGCGGTCTTGTGCGTGTTACGGGCGCGCTTCCGCCGCTTCGAGGTACGGCGCTTCGGTACGGCCATGGGATGCTGACCTGAACTTTTTGAGACGTAAGGACCGGGAGACGCTCAGCGCAGATTGCGCAGGGCATCCCACCGGGGATCAGTGGTTGGGAGACAGGTGCAGTCCCCCGTGTTGCGATCGGCACCGCAGCTCGGACACAAGCCGCGGCAATCCTCCCGGCACAACGCAAACGCGGGAACGGCCAGCAGCCACTCCTCACGCATCGCCGGGCGAAGATCGAGTTCCCGTTCGCTTGCCGGAATCACCACGACATCGTCCTCCTCGGCTTCGTCCTCTCCGGACTGCGCGAAGATCAACTGCACGTCGTCGGACACCGGCACGGTGGTTTCGGCCAGACACCGCCGGCACTCGGCCACCGCGCTGCCCTCGAACCGGCCACTGAAGTAAAAGCGGCCTTGCCCCGCACTCGAGAGACGGCCAGTCACGTGCACCCCGGGGTCAACCGGACGCGAATCGCCTTCCTCCCACACGGAATCCTGCGCGGTCAACGTCCCATCGACGCTTTCGGCGCGGGCTTCCAGAGTGCGGATGTCAAAGTACAGCATAGCCGTGTAACGTAGAACGCCAGCCCCCGTCACACAAGGGCTGGCGCCGCATTTCCGCGGTGGCGGGGCGTCGCCAAGTGACGCCCCGGCGCGGAGTTACGCGATGACGTCGGCTTCGGCGAAGAAGAACCGCGCCTCACGGGCCGCGTTCTCGTCCGAGTCGGAGGCATGAATGGCGTTCTTGCCCTTCGATTCGGCGTAGAGCTTGCGCACCGTACCCTCGGCGGCTTCCGCCGGATCCGTGGCGCCGATCGCGGTCCGGAGCGACGCAACGGCGTCGTCCTTCTCGAGAATCATGGGCATGCACGGACCGCTGGTCATGAACTCGACCAGTTCGCCGAAGAAGGGGCGCTCCTTGTGCACCTCGTAGAACGCGCCCGCCTGAGCGGTCGAGAGGTGCATGACGCGCGCGGCCTTCACCCGAAAGCCCTGCTTCTCGAGCAGCGCGATGATGTTGCCCGCATTGCCGGCGCCGAAGGCGTCGGGCTTAACGATCGTAAGAGTGCGACGGCCAGCCATGGTCCGGGATTGGTCTGAATGGTGAAAAACAGCGCCAGGGAGCCGGCGCCATAAACGACGCGGCGGGAGCCTGAGCCCCCGCCGCGCGCAAGATAACCAACCCGGGCCGTCAGGAAAGTCGGGCCTTGATCAGCTCCACAAAGTCCACCGGGCGCTGGGCCACGCCCATCCCCGCGGCCTTGAAGGCCTCGATCTTCTCGGCGGCGGTACCGGCCGATCCCGAGATGATGGCACCCGCGTGGCCCATGCGGCGACCCGGCGGGGCCGTCTGACCGGCGATGAAGCCCACGACCGGCTTGGTCATGTGGTTCTTCACGAAGTCGGCGGCTTCCTGTTCGTCGGTTCCACCGATTTCGCCCATCATGGCCACGGCCTTGGTGTTCGGATCCTTCTCGAAGGCCGCGAGGCAATCGATGAAGTTGGTGCCGTTGATCGGGTCACCACCGATGCCGACGCACGTGCTCTGGCCGATACCGGCCTTGGTGAGCGCGTTCACGACTTCGTAGGTGAGCGTGCCCGAGCGGCTCACGACACCCACGGGGCCCGGGGCGCAGATGCGACCGGGGATGATGCCGACCTTGCTCTCGCCCGGCGTGATGAGCCCCGGGCAGTTGGGGCCGAGGAGACGCGCGCCATGCTCCTTCACGAACGGATAGACGCGGGTCATGTCGAGCACCGGCACACCTTCGGTGAT
This sequence comes from Gemmatimonas sp., assembly GCF_044345575.1. Lineage (GTDB taxonomy): Bacteria > Gemmatimonadota > Gemmatimonadetes > Gemmatimonadales > Gemmatimonadaceae > Gemmatimonas. The sequence continues at coordinate 22,662 of NZ_JBIJAW010000013.1, read as the reverse complement.
GCAGACGATGAACTGCACGCCCGCCGCCGCCGCTTCCATGATCGCGTCCGCCGCGTACATGGGCGGCACGTAGATCACCGACGTGTTGGCGCCAGTGGCCTGCACCGCGTCGTGCACGGTATCGAAAATGGGCGCGGTGCCTTCGAACATCTGGCCACCCTTGCCCGGCGTCACACCGGCCACGACCTGCGTGCCGTATTCGATCATCTGCTTGGCATGGAACGAACCGTCGCGGCCCGTGATGCCCTGCACCACCAGCTTGGTGCTCTTGTCGATGAAAATGCTCACGCCGCACCTCCCGTGGTGGCGAGTTCGACGGCGCGCTGCACGGCCGAATCCATGTCGCTCGAAGCGGAGAAGCCGTTCTCCTTCAGGATCTGCAAGGCGAGCTCCTCATTGGTGCCGGTGAGACGGATGACGATGGGCACCTTGAGCGGGTTCTGCTTCGTCGCGGTCACGATGCCGTTCGCGACGTCATCGGTGCGCGTGATGCCGCCGAAGATGTTGAACAGGATGCACTTCACGTTCGGATCGGACGTGATGATGCGCAGCGCGTTCACGACCTTTTCCGGATTCGACGAGCCGCCGATGTCGAGGAAGTTGGCCGGCTCGCCGCCGTAGTACTTCACGAGGTCCATCGTGGCCATCGCGAGGCCGGCACCGTTCACGACGCAGCCCACATTGCCGTCGAGCTTGATGAACGTGAGGTTCGCGTTGCGCGCGTCCACTTCGCTGGGCGCTTCGCTGGACTCATCGCGCAGCGCGGCGATCTCGGGACGACGATCGAGCTCGTTGTCGTCGATGACCATCTTGCCGTCGACCGCGATGAGCTCACCCTGCGGCGTCATCACGAGCGGATTGATCTCGGCGAGCGAGCAGCCGGCATTCATGAACGCCGTATAGAGCTGCTGCATGATCTTCGCGGCCTGGCGCGCGAGCTTCACGTCCTTGTACAGGAAGAAGCCCATGCGCATGGCTTCGAACGGCAGCAGGCCGTAGCGGGTGTCCACCGGGTGATAGAGAATCTTCTCCGGTGTGCTCGCCGCAACTTCCTCAATGTCGATACCGCCGGCGGCAGACACCATGAAGACGGGCTTCTTGGTGGCGCGATCGACGATGATGCCGACGTAGGCTTCCGAGCCGATGTCAGCGGCCACGGTGACGAGCACCTTCTCGACCGTGAGATCCTTGATCGTCATGCCGAGGATGGCCGTGGCCTTCTCCTTCGCGGCCTCCGGCGTGGGACAGAACTTCACACCGCCGGCCTTGCCGCGGCCGCCAGCGTGCACCTGGGCCTTCACCATCACGGCCGTGCCGTACTTCGTGGCGATGGCTTCCGCCTGATCGGGGGTCGTGGCGACTTCACCGGGCGGGATCGGCACGCCGGCCGCCCGCAACAGCTCCTTCGCCTGATACTCGTGTAGGTTCACGCGCTCTCCAAAGACTGGGGAATGTCAGTGGTTCAATGCTAGATGGTCGCACCGGGCGTCGGCAATACGGCGAGACGCCGTCTGCAGCCGATCCGGTGTGTCCTGACGAAACGCCCCCCGTGAACCATCGGCGGGTGCCCCGGCCGCAATCACTGCGGCGGTCGTGCCATGCTACGTCCCAAGCTACGTCCGAGGCTGTCGAACGCTGCCCCGAATGCACTCCAGTCGCCCTGCGTCATCGCGTCGCGCATGGCGTCGTACCACCGCCGCGCCGCGTCACGGCCCGGCGCCGTGGCGTCGAAGCCCGCGGCGCCGACGGGAGGTCCATCAAGGGGCTCCACCCGTTCCCCGAAGGCGCGGAGCGCCTCGCCCAAGGTCCGGCCCACGCTCGTCTGCGCCCCATCGCTCACTGCTACCGCCCGCACCTGCGGGATGCCATTGGCCCCCACGCCCATCGCCGCCTGCATGAACAGGGGGCCGCGCGAGGTGACCACCGCCTCGGGTCTGCCGAGCCGTGACCGCGGCGCCGAGCGCGCGTCGGTCGCGAGAGGGCTGCGGTTGCTCCCCATGCGACCTGCCGGCAGCACCGTCGAACTGACCGACGCGTCCGCGCCGCGCGTGCTCGGCACGCCTCCCACGACACTGTCCATGGCCTGACGCAATTGTCCCACGATCACTGGCCAGCTCATGGAGGGCGGACGAAGGGGCGTCCAGAGCGTCTGTCGCGCTGCGCCCCCCACGACGGTAGCGACGCCGGCGACTCCATCGCGCTCATCGAGTAGCGGCAGGGTCCACGCCGGGACGTTGACGTCGCCGCGCGCAAGCATGATCGGCGCACCCGGCCCGCCGACAAAGGCGCTGTCGGGCGGATGCCGGTGTCGCGCGCCCTCGGCGCGGGACCCATAGCGGGCGAAGGTACGCAGCTGCACTTCGGCCGCGTCGCTCGCTGGCGGCAGTTGCGCCGCGAGGGACGCCGGCAACGCACTCACCGGCGTGAACAGGCGCGGCAACCGCGTCATCCACGTGCGTGCGATCGCATCCGGCTTGGACACCGGAACGAGTCGCACACGCCCGGTGCCGGCGTTCACGATGGCTGTGGCGGCCAATTGGTAGTAGGTGAAGACCCCATCGCCCACCTGCCATCGCTGGCTGAACGGGTAGCGATCGGACGCACTGTAGAGGTGCAGTACCCAATAGAATGCGCCCTGATCGCGTACGGGATAAAGGGTCGTTCCCTGCTCGAAGATCGGCGCGAGCCGGCGCACACGCTCCCGCACATCGCGCTGCGCGACGAGCAGCGGCGTGGTCATCATCGAGTCGCCGCCGAGGAGCGCAATGTCGCGCAGTGCCCAGGCGTGGGCGATGCGCGACTGGGGCGTATCGAGCAGCGCGCCGGCCACGTCCGGCGACGTGGCGCCGTCGAGCAGGCGCGCTCCGGATACTCCGGGGCCCACGAGCGGCCACGGACCCGTCGCATCAGCTCCGGCATCAGGACGATCGATCACGCTGTCGCGAACCATCGGCTGTGTGGCATCGGTGAGGCTCACATGCCAGGGCTCGCCGCTCACTACCGGCCGGTCGACCTGAAGGGCCATTACGCGGCCGTTCTCGTACGCCCAGCCCACGACCGCCGCATCGACCATCGTCGCCAGCCGCGACTGATCAGAGGTGGCGCGCGACCGATCGCTGCCCCCACGGCCGTCTGGCGGCGCGCTTTGCGTGCCGGTGCTACCGGCACCGCGCGCCTCCGCAAGCATCGACGCGTCCCAGAGACTCGCGCGGGCCGCCAGCGCTCCTGCCGCCACCGGCACGCCGCTGGCGATCGCGCCGTCTGTCGCGCTGTCAGCAGGCGGTTGCAGCGCGTCGACGTTGAACGCCCTCCGGCTGTACAGTGCCCGCGCCGCCACGTAGTCGGCATCACGTCGCGCGGGATCGCCCAGGGTATCGCCGCGGGCCAATAGCGCCGGCACGCCATGACGCAGCCCAACGGCTGCGAGCAGCACCACGGTCAGCGTCACGAACGCGGCGCGCAACTGGCCAACCCAGCCCGTACGCAAAATGATCAGCGCAGCGATGGCCGATCCGTAAGCGAGCACGGAGTCCATGCGCAGGGTGACCCGGTGATCGACGCGCAGGAACAGGCCATCCGGTCCACCGCCGGCGAGGAGCAGATCGAACCCATCGAGGCGGTAGCTCCACGAAAGAAGCAGCAACACGAGCGCGCCCAGGACGCTGAGGTGCCGTCGGACGTGACTGCTCGCGGCGATGCGGCGGCCTTCGAGCCGGAGCGAGCGCGTGAGGGCGTACAGCACCAGCACCATGGCCGTCAGCGCCACCACGCTCACCAGCGCCCACAGGTACAGCGTTTCCTCGAAGGGCAGCCAGTACACGTAGTGCCCGAGGTCGCGGTCGAAAATGCCTTCGATCTCGCCAAACGGGAGCCCGTGGCGCACCATGGCCAGCGTTTCCCAGTTGGTGAGCGGGAGCGCCAGAATGGCGCCCACGATGAGCGCGAGCACGATGGTGGCCGTGAGCAGCCGACGTCCCGGCACCATGGCCGTGAGTTCGAGGTTGGCCACGCGCGCGGGCACGGCCACGGCGAGAATGGTCCGACGCACGGCGTGCAGGTTGGCGAATGCGAACAGCGAGCCCGCGATCCACGCGCCCCCTTGCAGGAGCGCCGTGTCCGTGACCTGCTCCCAGAAGAGCGCGGGGGCGCCCATGGCCTCGAACCAAGCATGATCGACGAACATGGCCGTCGCGGTGCGCCCGACCAGCAGCAGCACCGCGGCCACGGCCACGATCACGCCCATCCAGGCCCGTGCGCCCATGTCAGCGCTCCGATCGCGTCGTCAGAGGGCGACGCCCTGCTCGCGGACCCAGGACTCCATCACCTCACGGATTTCCGCGAGTCGTGCCTCCGAGCGCGCCTCGTATCGCGCAACGATGACCGGTTGCGTGTTGGATGCGCGGAGTAGCCCCCAGCCGTCGCCGAACAGCACCCGCACGCCATCAACGTCGATCACGTCGTACAACGACGAGAAGTGCGGTACCGCCCTGGACATGATCGCGAACTTGGTCTCGTCGTCGGTGTCGATCCGGATCTCCGGCGTCGACACGAAATGCGGCACGTCGGACAACAGGTCGTCGATGCGCTTGCCGCTGTCGGCCACGATGCGCAGGAGGCGCGCGGCGGCGTAGAGCGCATCGTCGTGGCCGTAGAAGCCTTCCGTGAAGAACATGTGCCCCGACATCTCACCGGCGATGGGCGCGTGCATGGCCTTCATCTTGTCCTTGATGAGCGAATGCCCTGTCTTCCACATGACGGGGGTGCCGCCGGCCCTTTCGATGCCGTCGGTGAGCGCCTGCGAACACTTCACGTCGAAGATGATCGGCTGCCCCGCCCCGGTGCGCGCCAGCACGTCTCGCGCATAGAGGATCAGCAGGTGATCTCCCCAGATGATGCGTCCATTGGCGTCCACCACACCGATCCGATCGGCATCACCGTCGAACGCCACGCCGAGATCCGCGCCGTGCTCGCGCACCGCCGCAATGCAGTCCTCGAGATTCTCAGGGACGGTGGGATCGGGGTGATGATTGGGGAACGTGCCGTCGCTTTCCGTAAACAGGCCGATCGCATCGAGGCCGAGGGCGGCGAAGAGTTGTGGCGCCACGAGGGCCGCCGCGCCGTTGCCGCAGTCGTACACCACTTTGACGCGTGAGCCGTCGGGGCGCGCGATGGCTCCCACCCGCGTGGCAACGTCGTGCACGTAGCGATCGATCACCTCGACCGCCCGTACCGTCCCCTGCCCGGCCGGATGTTCGCCGGCGACGATGTAACGATAGAGCGTCTGGATGTCCTCTCCATGCAGCGAGGCTGTACCCAGGCACATCTTGAATCCGTTGTACTCGGGAGGATTATGCGAGCCCGTGATCTGAATGCCGCCCACGACGTGTTCGTGATGGAGCGACCAGTACAGCAGCGGGGTCGGCACCACGCCGACATCCACCACATCCACGCCGCATTCCGTCAGGCCACGCACCAGGGCATCGCGCAGCGCGGTGCCGCTCGGGCGGTTGTCGCGCCCCACGGCGACCGCGCCGCTGATTCCCCGGTGGGCGAGCAACGTGGCGTACCCACGGCCCAATCCGTAGGCGACTTCCTCGGTGAGGTCGGTGCCTACGATGCCACGGACGTCGTACTGTCGGAAAATCGACTGACTGATGCTCATGCCTTTACGACCAGGGGAAACGGTGGGGCGTTCGGGGAAAGCTACGGTGCGGCGGCATCCGTCGCGTCAATCAACCGCGCCGGTTACCGCAGGTGACATCGGCAGGCTAGCTGCCTGCAGGCGTGCGCCGGTCTGGGCCGGGCCGACGGGTAGTGCGGGCGCGCCGGTGGGGCTCGTAAGCGCACGGCGGGCCATAAGGGTAATGGGCGTGGGGTACACGCCGAGCAGGAGGATTGCCACGGCAGCCACGGCGACGAGCGAGTACGCCATGGAGGTGGCGCCGGGGGTGGGGGCATCGGCGGCGCGCGGCCGCATGAACATCGCAGAGACCACCAGCAGGTAGTAGGCGGCCGATACGGCGCTGCTGACTACGAGAATTACTGCCAGAATCGTCTGCGGTGCCGTGGCTTGCAGTGCCGCCTGCAACACGTACCACTTGGCGAAGAAGCCGATACCGCCGACCAGCGGCATGCCTAGGAACGCCAGCAGGAACACCGCCATGGCCGACGCGAGCCACGGTCGCACGAGCCACAGCCCGGCGATGTCGTCGAGCGTGGGCGCCGCATCGCGGCCACCGTTGACGGCGACGAGGACACCGAACGCGCCCATCGTCGTCAGTGTGTACGACACCATGTAGAAGACCACGGTGGTCGTGGCTGCGCTGCCACCCACGACGATCGCGACGAGCAGATACCCGGCGTGCGCGATGCTTGAGTAGGCCAGCATGCGGACGATGTTGCGCTGCGAAAGCGCGAACACATTGCCGACGACCATGGTGACCGCGGCGAGCCACCACAGGGCGGTGTGCCACTGCGCGGCCGCCGCTCCGAGCGCTTCCACCATGATCCGGGCGAACGTGGCGAACGCGGCGGTCTTCACCGTGGCCGACATGAAGGCCGTAACCGGGAGTGGCGCACCATCGTACACGTCGGGCGTCCACAGGTGAAACGGCGCCGCGGCCACCTTGAACGCGAGCCCGACCAGGAGCAACGCCGTGCCCCCGATGAACAGAGGCGTCAGTGCCTTGTGCTCGGCCACCCACTGGGCGATGTCGACGAGACGCGTACTGCCCACCGCGCCGTACATCAAAGCCATGCCGTAGAGGAGAAAGCCGGAGGACACCGCGCCGAGCAGGAAATACTTGATGGCCGATTCCGCCCCGCGAGCACTCCGACGGTTCACACCGGCGAGCACGTACACGGCCAGCGACATCAGTTCGATGCCGAGGAAGACGAACATGAGGTCACGCGCCGCGGCCAGCACCATCATCCCTACCGCGGCCAGCAGCATGAGCACGGGGACTTCCGGGCTGTACGCGCGACTCTTCGCCTGGTCGGCTTCGAGCAGCACGAGGGCCATCATTGTCCCCGCGAGAATCACGAGATCGATGGCCCAGCGGAACCCATCGCCGGCGATGCGCAGGTCGTCCGTCCCCGCGGCACCGTCTCCCCACGCGATGACGACCACGAGGCTGACCAGCATGCAGAGGACGAGCCCAAAACGGGCGATGGTCGACGTCCGCTCGGCGCCCTCGGCACCGGACTGATCCTGGCCCTGCGGATTCCATACGGTACCCAGGAGCATCACCATGGCACCGGTCGACAACAGCAGTTCGGGGGCAAGGGCGCGCAGCAGGGCGCCGCCACTCAGCATGTCGCTCATCGGTTCAACGAGACGGGGGGAAGCGGCACCGGCGCGTTGGGGCCGAACCGCGCCGCCTCCACGAGATCACGGGATGCCCGTTCGGTCCGCTGCAGCACCGGCTGCGGTGCGAGCCCGAGAAACACGATCGCCACCGCGAAGACGGTCATGACGACCTTCTCGCGCGCGGTGAGGTCACGCAGTGAGCCGAGACGGCTACGGTCCAGGGATTCGAACAAGAGCATCTGCAGGGCGCGCAGCCCATACGCCGCGGCGAAGATCACGCCGCTGGTCGCGATCACCGCAAGCACCGGTTCCTCCGGGTACGTACCAAGCAGCACCAGGAACTCCCCGACGAATCCGTTCGTCCCGGGGAGGGCGATGGACGACAGCATGACCAGCGTCAGCATGACCGAGAACCATGGCACCACACGGGCGATCCCGCCGAACGCCTTGAGATCGGTGGTGCCCATGCGGTCTTCGAGCATGCCCGCGAGGAGGAACAGCGCACTGGTCGAAATTCCGCTGTTCACGATGCTCATGACCGCGCCCTGCACACTCTGCTGCGTGAGGGCGAAGCTGCCGAGCATGATGAAGCCAAGGTGGCTGACCGAGCTATACGAGATCATCCGCTTGAAATCACGCTGCGTCATGGCGAGCAGCGCGCCATAGATCACCGCGACCACCGACAGGATGAGAATGGTGGAGCGCACCGTGTCGTTGGTCGCTGCCGCGGGAAAGAGCGGAATGGCAAAACGGAGGATGGCGTAGGCGCCAACCTTGAGCCCCAGCGTGACGGCGGCGAAGGTGGGTGCGGCCCCCTGGGCATCCGGTAGCCACGTGTGGAACGGCACCAGCGCCGACTTCACGGCAAAGGCCGAGAAAAAGGCGAGGAACATGAGGAGCTGCACCTTGGGCGAGAGCGTGACCTCACGCAGCGTATCCAGATGCAGCGTGGTCCCGCCACCGAGGTTCCATAGGGCGATGATCGCCACCAGCATGAGTAGCGAGCCCACGAGCGTGAAGAGCACGTAGCGCAGACTCGCTCGCGTGGTCCCCTCTGCCCCCCAGATCCCCACCAGCAGGTAGGTAGGGATGAGCATCAACTCCCACGCCAGATAGAACAGCAGCAGGTCGAGGGTGACGAACACCCCGATGAGCCCGCTGGTGAGCAGCAGGGCGAGTGCGCCGAAGGCGGGCGTTCGTACCCGCACATTGTTCCACGAGCCGAGAAGGGCAAGCGGCAGGACCAACGCCGTGAGCACCACCATGGGGAGCGACAACCCGTCGACGCCCACACTGAAAGTGGCGCCGATCTCCATGATCCATGGCAGATCGACGCGGGCCTGCCATCCGCGCTCGGTTGGGTCGAACACGCCCCACAGCGCAACGGCCAAGAGCACTTCCACGAGCAGGGCGCCCAGCGTCAACAGGCGTGCATCGGGGCCACCCGCCGACGGAGCACCACCGGCTTGCGAGCGGGTGACATCTCGGCCGAACAGCCGGACCAAGAGAGCGGCGACGACCGGCCACGCGAGCATGGCCGGAAGGACCCACTGGTCGACGCCGAAAGAAAGAAGGAGTTCGCGCATGGGTCAGCTGAGCGTGATGGCGGCGATGACGGCGAGTGCGCCAGCGGCGAGGAGCCACGCGTACTTCCCCACATCGCCGTCCTGCAGCCGCGTCCCCATGAAGGCCGCCGTCCGGGTCAGGAGTGATCCGCCGACACTGAACCCGCGATCCACCCCCTGCTCGACCCCGCGATCGAGGACGACGCTGGCGAGCGCCTGTACAGGCCGGACCACGAGGGCATCGACGAGCGCGTCGACCCCGTACGCGCGGGCGAGCAGGCTCGTATCCTCAGCCGAGTGCGCCTTGTCGGCCATTGGCTTCCGGAACAGCACGAAGGCGATCACCATGCCGAGCACGGCCACGCCCGTGGCGACCGCCACCAGTACCGTCTCCGTGGCGTGGTCGAGGTGACCGGTACCAGCGAGCATTTTGGCACTCGCGCCGGTGACCGGCGCCAGCCAGTGCTCGAGGAGCCCGGTGGGGCCGATCGGAATGAGCGTCGGCAAGTTGAGCCAGCCACCCGCGATCGTGAGCAGCGCAAGGACCAGTACCGGCGCGGTCATGATGGTCGGTGCCTCGTGCAACGCTGCGCGCTCATTCTCGCCGGTGCGGTTCTCGCCATAGAAGGCGAGGAGGAGCATGCGCGTCATGTAGATCGCGGTGAGCAGCGCCGTGACAATGCCGATACCGTACACGGCATACAGAACCGTCGACCCGGGGATGCCGAGGAGCGACGCACTCGCCAGCGGTGAGCCGTGCGCGCGGCTGAATACCGACGACAGGATTTCGTCCTTCGAGAAGAAGCCGGCAAGCGGCGGAATCCCGGCGATCGCGAGCGTGGCGAGCGTCATGGCGATCGCCGTGGCCGGCATGAACTTCGCGAGCCCACCCATGTTGCGCAGATCCTGGGGATCGTCGTGGCGATGAGTGTGGTGATACGCGTGATGCATGGCGTGGATCACCGACCCCGCCCCGAGGAAGAGCAGCGCCTTGAAGAAGGCGTGGGTGACAAGATGAAACACTCCTGCAGTGTACGCCCCCGCCCCCACGCCGATGAACATGTATCCGAGCTGCGAAACGGTGGAGTACGCCAGCACCTTCTTGATGTCCCACTGGCGGACGGCGATGGTGGCCGCGAAGAGCGCCGTGATCGCGCCGATCGCCGTCACCACCAATGAGGCCTCTGGCGCGCCGGCGAACACCGGTGCCGCCCGGGCCACGAGGTACACACCCGCCGTGACCATCGTCGCCGCATGAATCAGGGCGGACACGGGCGTTGGGCCGGCCATCGCATCGGGCAGCCAGATATACAGCGGCAGCTGTGCACTCTTGCCGGCGCAGCCGACGAAGAGGAACAGCGCAATCGCCAGCACGACCGGTGTGCCGGGCATGGTGGCCAGCACTGCATGCGCGCCGACGAAGTCGAGCTTCTGCGTCGTGGTCCAGATGAGGAACATCGCCACGAGGAACCCGAAGTCACCCACGCGATTCACGACGAACGCCTTCTTGCCGGCGTCGGCGTTGGCCTTCTCCGTGAACCAGAAGCCGATGAGGAGGTATGAGGCGAGGCCCACCCCTTCCCAGCCGACGAACATGACGGGATAGCTGCCTCCAAGCACCAGCACGAGCATGAACGCGACGAACAGATTGAGATACGCGAAATAGCGCGCGTACCCGGCGTCGTCACGCATATAGCCGATCGAGAACAGGTGGATGAGCGAGCCCACCCCGGTAATCACCAGTACCATGAGCATCGAGAGCTGATCGAGCTGGAAGCTCCAGTCCACGACCAGATTCCCCGTGGGCATCCACTGCCCGAGCGATACCACGGACGGTGCGGGTAAACCCACGCGCACGCGCATGAACAGCGCAGCGGCCACCGCGAACGCCGCAAGGATCACACCCGGCCCGACAAGCGTCACCAGCGGGTGACGGGCGGTGGTGGGCGCGTCATCACCCACTCCCCGGCGCGTCAGCGCAATGGTGCCGTTCACCACGAACCCGAGGAGCGGCAACAAAATGAGAATCGGCAGCAGAGACGCGATCATCCGCGGAGGCTCCGGAGTTTCGAAAGGTCCACCGTGCCGAAGTGCCGGAAGATCGAGATGATGATCGCCAATCCCAGCGCCGCCTCGGCCGCCGCGATGGTCATCACCATTACCACGAACACGTGACCAGTCACGTTGTGCAACTTGGCGAACGCCACGAAGCTCAGGTTCACGGCATTGAGCATCAGCTCGGCGCACATGAACAGAATGATCGCGTTGCGGCGTGTGAGCACCCCCACCACGCCGATCACGAATAGGATCGCGGAAACGACCAGGGCTTCGGTGATCATGCCTGCACCCGCTTCTTGGCGAGGAGTACCGCCCCCACCACCGCCACGAGCAATACGATGCTCGTCAGTTCGAAGGCCACGAGATAATCGGTGAAGAGCGAGGCGGCGACGGGTTCAACCACATTGTCGCTGGCCGGCGCAGCCGCGACGCGTGGCAACCGGTTGCGCTGCGCCACGAGAAGATTCGCGAGCAGCGCGATTCCCATCAGTCCGGCCCCCAAGCGGGCGCCCAGCGAACGCAAGTCGGTGATCTCGTTGCGCCCCAGGTTGAGGAGCATGACGACGAACACGAACACCACCATGATCGCGCCGGCGTACACCAGCACCTGGATCGCCCCGACGAAAGGCGCGTCAAGCATGACGTACAAACCCGCCAGGGCGAACATCACGTTCACCAGCCACAGCGCCGCCGGGACCGGATTCTTGCGCGTCACGAAGAGCACCGCCGAGACGATGGCCAGCAGCGCGAAGAGATAGAACTGGAACTCGAAGAAGCCGTTCATTCGCCCTTCGGGTCCGCAGGGTCCCACAACTCGCTCACCGGGTGTGTCTGCGCCGTGAGACGCTCGAGGTCGTACACGAAGGAGGCGCGGTCGTACTCGGCGTTCTCGTAATGCCGACCGACGTGGATCGCCTCCTCTGGGCACACTTCCTGACAGTAGCCGCAGAAGATGCAGCGAAACTCGTCGATCTCGAACACGAGCGGATAGCGATTACCCTGCTCGTCCTCACCCGGTGTCAGCTTGATGCAGTTCGCCGGACACACGGTTGGACACAGCCCGCAGGCCACGCACTTCGCCTTGCCATCCTCGGTGGTGAGCATGCGGTGGGTGCCGCGCCAGCGCGGCGACAGATCCCACTTGGTCTCCGGATACTCCATCGTGACCTTGTGCGGATCCACCAGGTGTTTCAGCGTCACCGCCATTCCCTTGAGCGTCGAGCGCACGTAGCTCACCCGCTCGAGTGGCCGTTCCATGACCTTCACGCCGATGGCCATCAGTCGCCTCCCTCGGCGATCATCGTGGGCGGGACCGGTGCGCCAAGTGCAGCGGTCGGAGTGGAAAGTGAAGTCGCTGCGTGCACGTCGGGTGTGGCCAGTTGGCGCCGCGACAGGTCGAGGCCGCGGGCACGTAGCCGCTCGAGATCGGTGGGGCCCACGCGGGCGCTCGCCGGGCTGATCAGCTTGCCCCGATCGAGCCACGCGAGGAGGATGGCGATCAGCCCGACGTTCAGCCCGAGCAGCGCCAGCGAAAACAGCGGCCCGCGCGAAACGCCGAGCATGTCGAGACCGAGTGTCGCCGTGGCGATGATCACGATGTACGCCAAGGCAACCGGCAACATGACGCTCCAGCCGAGCGACATGAGCTGGTCATAGCGGAAGCGCGGCAGCGTCCAGCGCACCCACATGAACACGAAGATGAAGAAGCCCACCTTCGCGAGCATGGAGAGGAGCGTCGCGATGGTCTTCAGCCCCGTGAACGGGGGGGCGTTGTCCCACTGTGTGAACGGAATGTCCCATCCGCCGAAGAACAGCACCGCCGTGAGCCCGCTGACCGTGAGCATGTTGGCATACTCGGCGATGAAGAACATGGAGAACTTCATGCCGCTGTACTCGGTGTGGTAGCCGGCCACCAGTTCCGATTCCGCCTCGGGCAAGTCGAACGGCAGACGATTCGTCTCGGCGAATGCGGCGACCAGGAACGTAAACCATGCAATGGTGATCGATAGCACGTTCCAGCCCATCGACGCCTGCTGCTCCACGATGGCGCCGAGTGACACGTTGCCGGCGAGCAGCAGCACGGGAATGGTGGACATGCCCATCGCAATTTCGTACGACACCATCTGCGCGCTGGACCGCAAGCCGCCGAGGAGGGCGTACTTGTTGTTCGACGACCAGCCGGCCAGCACAATGCCGTACACGCCGAGCGACGAGATCGCGAGCGTGAAGAGGAAGCCCACCGGTACCGGGGCGATCGCCATGTCGATGAGCCCCCACGGCGTGGGGAGCGGGGCCGCGAATGGGATCACGGCCCACGTCATCATGGCCGGGATGAACGCCAGCGCCGGGGCGATGATGAAGAGCCACCGATCTGCGAACGGCGGATTCGTCTCTTCCTTCATGAAATTCTTGATACCGTCAGCGACGGGTTGCAGGATGCCGCCGGGGCCCGCTCGATTGGGCCCCCGACGATCCTGGAACCACGCAGCGAGCTTGCGCTCGAGGAGCGTGAGCAGCGCCACCGTGACCATGTACACGCCGAAGAACACCAGGATCTTCACGACACTCGCGGCGACGAACGTGCCCATCGCCTCAGGCGCTGCTTGCGGATTGGCACGCGGAAAGAGCGTCGCAATGTCGAGGGCCGCGAGAAGCGAAATGGGCATCAGGCGGTCACCTCGGCGGCCGGTACGCTCGGTGACTGTTCTACGATGGGAAGGCCACGCAGCCCCAGCGACTCGTAGTCGAGTCCTGCGAACTTCGGGTGGGTGGCCGCGAGCGCGGCGAACACTTCGTTCGGTACGAAGAACTGTCCGGCACCACCCACTGCCGTCAGCAGATCAGCGAGCACGTACCACGTCGGGCGCGCCACGCCGGGCGCCGTACGCGCCTGGAGGTACCGCTGTACGCGGCCGCGCAGGTTCGTGAAGGTGCCCTCTTCCTCCAACGTGTTGGTCATGGGGAGGACCACCGTGGCATGCTTGGCGACGAGCGCCGGTACGGTGGTGCCTACGAACACCAGCTGTGAGGCCGCGGCCAGCTCGGCCTCGCTGACTTCCGCCAACGCATCGCCCACGATGAGCAGCGCGTCGCCCTCACGCACGGCCGCGCCAATCGCCGGGACTTCCGCGAAGCCCAGTAGCCTCGCGCCGCTCGCGTTGGCGGCGCGTTCTTCACGCAGCGCGAGATCGGTGGCGCCGGGCAGCGGGATCGAGTTGCCACGTCCCACGCGGAATACTCCCTGCCCGTTGACCTGACCGATGATTCGCTCAAGCAGGAACAGCGATTCATTGGAAAGATTGGGAGAGGCGACCACGACCACGCGACGGCCCTCGACGGCACGCGCCGCGGCACTGATCGCTTCGTCCCACTCCGTCACCTGAAGCGTCGCCCCCGCACGAACCATCGGCTGGTCCGCACGATCGCGGCGGGCAAACTCGCGATAGGTCTGTCGACCCACCTCGCACATGTAATACTGGTTCACCGCGTCGTTCGGCCGCGGCTTGAGCCGCACCGGCACGTTGTCCCGGGTTTCGGCGACGGCGTTGCACCCCTGACTGCAACCGGTGCACACCGTGGCTGCCCGATCGAGTTCCCACGCGCGGGCCTTGTTGAGGAAGTCCTTACTCAACAGCGCGCCCACCGGACAGAGGTCGATGACGTTGCCGGCCCACGGATTGGTGAGATCGTGCCCTTCCGCCTTGCCGATGAAGGCGCGGTCTCCACGCTCCGAGACGTTGAGTACGGGCTCCTGCGCCACGTCTCCCATGAAGCGCACACAGCGCGTGCAGAGGATGCAGCGGTTCTGCACGTACAGCACGTCACCGCCGAAATCCTCCACGGGATTGAAACGCTTCGGCTCGCGATAGCGAGAGTCGGCGCGCCCCTCGGCAAACGTGTAGTCCTGCAGCTCGCACTCGCCTGCCTGGTCGCAGATGGGGCAGTCGAGCGGATGATTGATGAGCAGGAACTCGAGCACTCCCTTGCGCGCTTCGAGCGCCTTGGGTGAATGCACGTGCACCACCTGCCCTTCCATGACCGTGGTCGCGCACGCCGGAGCAAGCTTGGGAAACTTCTCGACCTCCACGAGGCACATGCGGCACACGCCGGCCACCGGCAAACCCGGGTGGTAGCAATAGTGCGGTACGAGCACGCCCGCGGTCTTCGCGGCCTCGAGAATCGACGTGCCGTCCGGTACGGTGACCGGGCGCCCCTCGATCGTCAGGTTCACCATCTTCACGTCAGTCATGGTGCCCTCACGCCGCCGAGGCGCGCAGCGCCCCGGGTACGGTGACCTTCGACGGGTTCGCGGCGATCTTCGCCTCGAATTCGTGCCGGAACTTCTTGAGCCCAGACACCACCGGCGTGGCGCACGAGTCGCTCAGCACGCAGATCGTCTTTCCGCTCATATTGTCGGCGATCGACAGAAGCGTGTCGAGATCTTCCATGGTGCCTTGCCCGTCACGGATGCGCTCCATGATGCGCGTGATCCACGCCGTGCCTTCGCGACACTGCGAACACTGTGCGCAGCTCTCATGTGCATAGAAGCGCGTGAGGCGCGCGATCTGGCGCACCATGCACTGGCGGTCGTCGAATACGATCACGCCGCCGGAGCCCAGCATCGTCCCGGAGGCGACCATGCCCTCGTAGTCCATGATGGCATTCTCCGCTTCCTCGCGCGTGAGAATGGGCACCGAGGAACCGCCGGGGATAACCGCCTTGATCTCGCGGCCGGGCAACGGCCCGCCGCACAGATCGTACAGGAACTCCTTGAACGGAAAGCCGAGCGCGACCTCGTAGTTGCCCGGGCGCGAAATGTTGCCGCATACCGAGAACAGTTTGGTGCCGATGCTCTTGGGGTTGTCTGGACGTCCGAACTGCTTGTACCACTCCGCCCCGTTCTTCACGATGTACGGGACGGTGGTGAGCGTTTCGACGTTGTTGATCGTGGTGGGCTTGCCGAAGAGTCCTGCGACGGCCGGAAACGGCGGCTTGATGCGCGGATTGCCGCGGCGCCCTTCGAGCGAGTTCATGAGCGCGGTTTCCTCGCCGCAGATGTACGCGCCCGCCCCGCGGTGCACGTGCACGTCGACGCGCTTGCCACTGCCCATCGCGTTGGCGCCAAGAATGCCCGCGGCGTACGCGTCTTCTACCGCGCGGTTCACCTGCGTGATGGCTTCGGTGAACTCCCCGCGAATGTAGATGTAGGCCGTTTCGGCGTAGATGGCGTGCGCGCCGAGCGCCACGCCTTCGACGAGCCCGTGCGGCGTCCAGCGCATGATCTCGCGATCCTTGAAGGTGCCCGGCTCCGACTCGTCGCCGTTGCAGCAGAGGTAATGCACCTTGCCGTCGGGCTTCATGAACGACCACTTCATGCCCGTGGGAAACCCGGCGCCCCCACGGCCACGCAGGCCGGAGTCCTTCACAACGGTCTGGATTTCCTGCGGGTCCATGGCGAGCGCCTTCTGCAGCGCTTCATAGCCACCGCGCTGACGCCAGCCGTCGAGCGTGCGGGCACCGGCGTCGCCGAAATACTTCGACAGCACCGGTGTCTCACGCGGATGAGAGGGATGGGGATATCCCATTTACTTCAGCTCCGACAGGATCCGCGGCACCGACTCGGGCGTCACGGATTCGATGAAGTCGTTGTTGATCATGACGGGCGTGGCGAAGCCGCAGGCGCCCAGGCACTCCACCTCGATGACGGTATACTTGCCGTCGTCGCTGGTGAGACCGAGGTCGCCGCAGCCCGTGTGCTCGAGGAAGCTCTTCACCACATCCTCGGCGCCGCACACGTTGCACGGCGTGGTCGTGCACACTTGAATGAAGTGACGGCCGACCGGGTGCTGGTGGTACATGGTGTAGAAGCTCACCACGCCCTTGACGTAGGCCGGCGTGATCTCGAGCACCGCGGCCACTTCCTCGATGCCCTTTTCGCTCACCCACCCACGCGCATCCTGCAGCATCCAGAGTGCCGGGAGCAACGCCGCCTGTTTGGTGGGGTAGCGGGAGAGAATGACGTCGAGCGCTGCGCGGGTCTCGCCCACGAACACGGGCTCGTGCGGCTCATCGTGGTGATGGCCGTGCGGCGGGGCGGCCACAAGTGCGCCGCCGCTGGCAGAAGGGCCGTGGCTCACCGGTCGATCTCTCCCATCACGATATCGATGCTGGCATTGATGGCGATCACGTCGGAGAGGAGGTGCCCCTCCACCATCTTCGGAATCGCCGAAAGGTTCACGAACGACGGCGGACGAATGCGCCAGCGCACTGGCTTCGAGGTCCCGTCGCTCACGAAGTAGTAGCCCTTTTCACCCTTGGGGCTTTCCACCGCCACGTAGCACTCACCGGCAGGTGGACGCGGGCCTTCCATGACGAGCTTGAAATGGTGGATCATGCTTTCCATTTCGCTCGTCGCCTTGTGCTTGGGCGGTAGAATGAGGCGCGGATCGTCGATGTTCACGGGGCCGTCCGGCAGACGACGAATGGCCTGTTCGAGAATGCGCACGCTCTGCCGCATCTCTTCCACACGCACCAGGAAGCGATCGTACACGTCGCCCTGTGTTCCCACGGGCACGTCGAAGTCGTACGTCTCGTAGTCGAGGTACGGGAAGTCCTTGCGCACGTCGTAGGCCACACCGGACGCGCGCAGCATGGGGCCTGAAAGCCCCGCGTTCACGGCTTCCTGCGCGCTCATCGCACCGAGCCCCACGGTACGGCCGGCCCAGATCGCGTTGGTCTCGAGCATCCGCACCGACTCTTCGAGCGTTTTCGGGAAGTTTTTCACGAACGCCTTGAGTCCGTCGAGCCAGCCGTCGGGAATATCGGCCGCCATGCCACCCACACGCGTCGCGGTGGTCGTGAGGCGCGCGCCCACCCAAGCCTCGAGCAGGTTATAGACGTTCTCACGCTCCTGATACAGCCAGAGGAACGGAGTGAAGGCGCCGATATCGACCGATGTGGTGCCGAGCCACACGAGATGCGAAATGATGCGCGAGAGCTCCATGAGGATCACGCGCAGCACCTTCGTACGGTCGGTCATGCCCACGCCGAACAACCGCTCGGCGCCGAGCGCGAACGCCACGTTGTTTCCCGGCGAGTTGAGATAGTCCTCGCGATCAGTCCAGGGAATGATCTGGTTGTACTGGCGATACTCGCCGATCTTCTCGAAGCCGCAGTGCAGATACCCGATGTGCGGAATGCACCGCACGACGGTTTCGCCATCAAGCTCGAGGACGAGACGGAGCACGCCGTGCGTCGCGGGATGCTGCGGACCGATGTTGATCAACATGTGGTCCCCCTCGAGCTCGGGCTCCGGCGCCAGCACCGGCGCGCGCTCGAGCGACACGGCAGCCGAGCCTTGCGCCACGAGCGGGGCGCGCAGCGGTTGCCCCTGGGCGTCGAGGCCGCTCGTCCCGAGGGCCACTTCGATGGTGCGACGCATGCTCATTCGCCCTCCTCCAACTCGCCGTGCGCCGACCGTTCGGCCAGGCGCGCCTTCATGTCTTCCGGCAACGACTGGAAGGCTTCGGCGATGGACAGTTCTTCCATGGAGTAACGGGCCTCGGGATCGGCGGCCAGCGCCTGCTTGAGCTGCTCGGCTCGTGAGAAGCGCCCACGCAGCGGGAAATCCTTCCGCAGCGGATGCCCTTCCTTGTACTGCTCCCACATCAGCAGCCGGCGCAAATCCGGGTGGCCTTCGAAGCGAATACCGAACATGTCGAAGCACTCGCGCTCGAGCCAATCAGCACCGCTGTAGATGTCGATCACGCTGGGCACCCAGAGGGGGCCACGCTTGGGCAACTCCACCTTGAGGCGGAGGAATCGCCGATGGCCAAGCGCCCGCAGGTGCCACACTACCTCGAGCGGACGCGCGCCATCGCGATACTCGACGGCCGTGATGTCCACGAGGTAGTCGTACCGCTCGCTGGGCTCGTCGTGCAGAAACTGGACGACGTCGTGCAGCGCGTCACGGGTCACGAACACCGTGGTCTCACCCCAGACCACCTCGGTCCGCACGACCGCGGCGCCGAAGCGCGAGGCGAGGACCGCGGCGGTGGGGTTGGCGGGTGCGCCAGTGCGCGGCACGTTCACTGGCGTAATGGGGGCGCCGTTCGTGTCCGACGCCACGGCAGCCATCACCACGGGGGTGACCGCTGCGTCCTGGGGAGTGGGAACGGGGGCGGTCACGGCGTCGATCGCGTCTGATGCACGGAGTTACCGAAGGGCTCCGACAATTCGTCGATGCGCGACGGCGGGATGTACAGCTGACTCGTGGGGTCGGGCTCGATCTCCACGTGCCGGCTGCTATCGCGGAGGCGCTCCTGCATCACCTTCTTCTGCAGCATGATGATGCCGTGCATCAACGCTTCGGGGCGTGGTGGGCAGCCGGGCACGTACACGTCGACCGGAATGATCGTGTCGATACCCTGCACCACGGCGTAGTTGTCGAACATGCCGCCGGTGGATGCACAGGCGCCCATGGAGATGACCCACTTCGGCTGCGGCATTTGCTGGTAGATGCGGCGCAGCACCGGCGCGAGCTTGAGCGGCACGCGGCCGGCGCAGAGCAACACGTCGGCCTGCCGCGGCGAGTAGCTCAGGCGCTCCATGCCGAACCGCGACAGGTCGAACCGGCTGGCGGCCGTCGCCATGAATTCAATGGCGCAGCAAGCCGTACCGAACGGCATCGGCCACAACGAGCCGGCGCGCGCCCAATTGACGAGAAGATCGAGGCGAGTCGTAACCCACCCGTCCTGTGAGCCGGGATCGACCTGCACGAGGCGCGAATCAGCGGCGGGGGTCAGTCCCACGTGAGCGCTCCCTTCTTCCAGACATAGATGAAGCCGACCACCAGAATGGCGGCGAATACGAGCATTTCTGCGAGGCCGAAGAAGGACAACTGGCCCGCGGGACAGGCGTTGGCCACGAGGGGGACGTGGCAGGACAACTGCCGGTAGTGGACGCCCCACGGGATCATGAACACCGTCTCGATATCGAAGACGATGAACAGCATGGCGACGAGGTAGAACTTGACCGAGAATCGCTCGCGGGCGTCGCCCAAGGGGCTGATGCCGGACTCATAGGGCTGCGACTTGACCGCGGTGGGCTGCGGTTTGGTCGTGAGGTGCGCGATGCCAAGAATGAGCACCGCGTTGAGGATCACGAAGCCGAGCAGCAGCAGGACCGGCAAGTATGTACGTAGCATCGCGGTGCAGCAGGGATCCGACAGCTCACGAAGGGGGAGTGGACTTCGTGAAAGAATTCACAAACCAACTGTGGAGAAGGTATCAAAGGGACCAGAATCCCTCAACAGCATGCGGAAGTGTTTTTACATGAAGTAACCGGCCAACCTGTTTTGGCAGGATTCTGCTTCGGCAGCCGCGATATTTGGCAGTGTCTGGCGTTGCGGCTAACTTCGTCGGGGCGCCTCGGTGATCGGTATCCCGGGGAATCTGGACCGACCGGTCCGAATTGTCTCTTCACCATTTCGCACCGTTTACCTCATGGGGCTCTGCTCAGACCGCTGGATTACGCGCATGGCGCGTGAGCACGGCATGATCGAACCGTTCGAAGACCGTCAGGTTCGCCAGGGTGTGATTTCGTATGGCGTGAGTTCGTACGGGTACGACATGCGCGTGGCGTCCGAGTACCGGATCTTCACGAATGTCCTGAGCTCCGTCGTCGATCCGAAGGAGTTCGACCCGAAGAGCTTCGTGGAGTTCGAGGGTGATGTGTGCATCGTGCCCCCCAATTCGTTCGCGCTCGCGCGCAGCGTCGAGTACTTCCGCATTCCGCGCAACGTGTTGACGCTGACGGTGGGCAAGAGCACCTATGCCCGCTGCGGCATCATCACGAACGTCACGCCGTTCGAGCCGGAATGGGAAGGGTACGTGACGCTCGAGATCTCGAACACCACGCCGCTGCCGGCGAAGATCTACTCGAACGAAGGTATCGCGCAGGTGGTGTTCTTCACGGGCGACGAAGACCCGGAAGTGAGCTACGGGGACAAGAAGGGGAAGTACCAGGGACAGCACGGCGTGACCCTGCCCCGCATCTGACCGCTCGCTGCTGAGATCTGAGAGTCCAGATTTCAGAATCGAAGGGTGAGATGAAGAGGAGAGCCCGGATAGAAGCGAGACGTCCGCGGTCCAGACGTGAGAAGTCAGGATCAACGCACTGACTTCTTACCTCGAGACAGCGGACCTCTCGCTTCTATCCGGGCTCAATTCTTGGTCTCACGCATCAACTCGCAGGCTCCAGCTTCGAGCCTGAGCTCTGAAGGGTCAGCCGCCGGCGTAGACGTAGCGGCATCCCCGCTCTTGCGCTTGCTGCAGCGTCACGATCATGGCCGGCACCACTTCCACGCCCGGCAACAGGTTGGCGCGCGCTTCGTCGCCGAAGGCGGTGGTGCGCTCGCGATCGGCGCGCAGCTCGGTTGGCAGAAAGCGGCCACCAGAGGCGCGGATGGAGTTCGCGCAGGCCAGGAGAATCACGCGACGCGACGTGAGCGTGGCGATGGCTTCCTTCATCGGGCTGCGTGCACTCGGCATGCCCATCACGTCACCGATGCTCGGGTACTTCGCCCACAGCGCATCGTTGAAGAACCAGCCGATCGACCGTCCGTTGAGCCCGACGATCACGGTGCAGTCCTTCTCCCAAATGCCGTACGTCGTCTTCTGCGTATCGAGATACGTCTGCGCCCAGCGCAGGGCCAATCCCTCGGTGGGCATGTGCGAGTGAAAGACGACCTTGTGCGTGCCGGTGACCCGCTTCATCCACGGGTCTTCGATGGCGACGATCGCTGTGTCGGCGCTGGCCGTAGCGGCCGCGGCCGTGTGGGTCGGGAGCAAGCCGACGGCAGCGCCCAGGGCGGCGAGGCGGCCGAGAAAATCGCGACGGGCACTATTGGGTGTCATGGGGCGAGAGAGTCGGGGGACACGCGGCGGCGAAGGAGGGGGCGTGAGGGCGGCAGTGGTTTGCCGGCACGACGCGCGGCGGTCGTGGCATAGGCGACATCAGCCGGCGGATCCCCTCGAGGCCAGTCGCGCTCTTTGCCGGGGTGATCCTGCCGCGCTCGGGTGAGTACGTAGGCGGCGATGTCAGCCGCGCCCTGTGACGACAGGGTGTCGCTGCCATCGTAGGGCATGTTGTGCTTGAGGAACGTAGCCAGGGTAAACTGCCGCGCCATCCCGGCCCCGATGGAGTAACTGCCAGCCCCCCATACGGCCGGTGCATTCATGGCCCGTATCCCCTGCCCGTCCGGTCCGTGGCATCGCGCGCAGGTGCGCGCGTAGCCGCTACGGCCGCGCGGTACGTTGCCAGCGAGCTTCACGGTGTCCACGACGTCATGTCGAGGCGATGCGTTGAGCGTCGCGATGTAGGCCACCATGTCGCGCATGTCGCGAGAATTCTCATGCACCATGCGCCCAGCGAGACTCCGTGCGATGCATTCGTTGATGCGTCGTGCGAGCGTCTCCTCGTATCCCGGCCGGCTGCGATAACGAGGATATCTCGCCGCCGTCCCCGTCCATGGCATGGCCCGGCCTCGGGTGCCATTGTCGAGATGACAGCTCACGCAGCGCAGGCCGTTGCCGCTGTTGGCGGGCAACGAATCGCGGAAGTTGATGAGCAAGGCCAGCCCGCGCGCCGCGTCACCAGACTGTGCACGCACCACGACCGGAGCCGACAGCAGCAACAGGAGCGAAAACGCGCGCAGGAAAGGCACCATGC
>NZ_JBIJAW010000147.1:0-8088 GCF_044345575.1 Gemmatimonas sp. | reverse complement strand
TGAGCTCCCTGAAGGGCCGGAGGAGACGACTCCGTCGATAGGCGGCACGTGGAAGCGTCGCGAGACGTTCCGAGCGCAGCCGTCCTAATCGCCCGTGCGGCTTGACTCCCCCAGGCTTCGGCCTGGACATCAAGTATCACCGCAAAGCACACGTATCGTCAGCGCGGCCAACCCCGAAAGGGTGGCCCGCGCCCACATGATCACTTCCCAACTGTCTGTCGAATGGCGACTCCACACCGAGTCCCCCCATTCGCTGGCGACTAGAGCGTCAGGGCCACACCCGTTCCCATCCCGAACACGGTCGTTAAGCCTGATAGCGCCGATGGTACTCCGGGCGAGAGCTCGCGGGAGAGTAGGCCGTCGCCGGCACCCTTTGAATCCCCCGTCACTGTTCGCAGTGGCGGGGGGTTCGTCTTTTGTGTAGGCTTCACCCGCTTCCCCCCACTCATCGCCCCCGTCGCATGACCCGAGCAGGTATCGTCACCGTCGCTGGTTTCCCCAACGCCGGCAAATCCACCCTGCTCAATCGCCTCGTCGGTGAAAAGCTCGCCATCACCTCGAGCAAGCCGCAGAGCACGCGCCATCGCATCGTCGGCCTTCGCACCGAGGGAGAGGCGCAGATGGTCATCCTCGATACCCCCGGGCTGCTCGAGCCCAAGGACACGCTCCACAGCGCCATGCGCAATGCCGCGCTCACCGCGGTGCGCGACGCGGATGTCCTCGTGCATGTCGTCGATGCCACGGGACGCATTCCCGAGTCGTTCCAGAGCGCCGCGCAACTCGAGCACGCACCACGCGCCCGCGTCGTCCTCGCCCTCAACAAGGCCGACCTCCTCACCCCGGGACAGCGAGAAGACCTCGCGTCGCGATACCCCGACGCCGTGTTCATCGCGGCCGCGACGGGTGAGGGCATCGAGGCGCTCGTCGAGGCTGTCACCGTACACCTCCCGGTTAGTCCGTACCTCTATCCCGACGATGACATCTCCACGCAACCGGTGCGGTTTTTCTGCGCGGAGTTCGTGCGCGAGACCGCGCTCGAGCAGCTTGGCGATGAGCTTCCCCACGCGCTCGCCTGCGAGATCGATGAGTTCCGCGAAGGCTCGTCACCGCTGTACATTCGTGCGGTGCTGCACGTCGAACGCGAAAGCCAGAAACGCATCGTGATTGGAGCCAACGGCCAACAGATCAAGAAACTCGGCAAGACCGCTCGCGAAAAGATCGAGCGCTTCGTCGGGCAGCCCGTTTATCTCGATCTGTGGGTGAAGGTTCTCCCCAACTGGCGCAAGAACCGCAGCGCCGTGTTGCGGCTCGGTTACGGCGATCCCAATACGCGTCCGTAATGCGCGTTCGCCTGTCGCTGCGGTCCGGACGTCGTTTACGCGGAGGGGGAGAGTCAGAGCGGCGCGTTGCGCCCGGGCTCTGCCGCCTGTTGGCGTTCGGCGCCTGTATCGCCGGCCTGGTGACACCGCGCGCCCTCGCGGCGCAGAATGGTGGCCTCTTTCTCCTCGTGCCATTCGGGGCCCGCGCAGCCGGTCAGGGAGATGCCGTGGTGGCCGACACCACCCTCGGCACGGAAGCCATCTGGTGGAATGCCGCAGCGCTGTCGCGCCTTCCCAAGCGGGAACTCGCGATTCACCACTCGCAAACGGTGATCGCGAGTAGCGATATGCTCACGTTCGCCGTGCCGTCCAAGGTGCTGGGGACCCTCGCGGCGTCAGCGTACCTGGTGAACTACGGGGATCAGCAGGCGACCGACTCCCAGACCGGCACGCCCATCGGCACCATCACCAATCGCAACTACCAGCTCGCGCTGTCATACGCGACACCGGTAGGCTCGCGGTTCGCCGCCGGCCTGACCTACAAGTTCGTCATGCTGCGTTTCCAGTGCAGCGGCATCTGCGGCGCGATTCCCGTGATCAGTGGTTCCACGAGCGCGCTCGACATCGGCGCGCAGTACGTGCTGCCCACCACGGTGCCGGTCACCGTGGCGGCGTCGGTGCGCAATCTCGGGCCAGCGTTGCAGGTGAAGGACGCTGAGCAGGCTGACCCACTTCCGCGCATCATCCAGATCGGTGCCCGCACGCGCGTGCCGGTCAGGGCGCTCACGGCGGCCAAGGCGTCGCTCGAGGTGTCGGCCGACCTTCTGCGTGCGTCGGCGATCGGAGGGACGGCCGGCGGCGTGGGGCTGTCCCTGGGGTACCGGGAGCAGGCGTATGTCCGTGCGGGGTACAAGGTCCAGCAAGGGCAGGGAGCGGGTCCCTCCGTGGGCGTGGGGCTGCAGCGCGGCGGATTCGGGGTGGACATCGCCCGTCGCTTTGATGCTCTCTCGTCTCAACTCGGGGAGCCGCCCACGTACGTGTCTATCCGGGCCCGGTTCTGATGGGCGCTTGGGGGACTGACAGCCGTGGGGCGGTAACAGGCCGGCGGCGACGGGGGGCGATCGTGGCGTGGGTCGCCCTCGGTGTGTGCCGGGCGTCCGCGCTGTCGGCACAGGAGGTACCGAATGTGGTCGTCGCCGCGGCCGCTCACCCGGCTCCCGTTGCGTTGTCCCGTGGCTCGGCGTCGACGAGCGCGACTACGACGGGTGACGCGCCTCTCAGGCTGCTCACGGTCCCTCCGAAGGCGCCGGCGCCCTGGTGGGCCCCCGTTGCGTCGGGGATCGCACCAGGAGCCGGCCAGTTCGCCCTGCGGCAGCAGCGGAGCGTGGCCTATGCGGTCGCCGAAGCGTTTCTCCTGGTGCAATACGTGGCCGCCCAGCGTGATGGCAACCGTGAGCGGGCCGCGTATCGCGACTTGGCGCTGAGTGTGGCGCGCAAAACGTTCGGCGGGACGGCGCTCGGCACGTGGGAGTACTACGAACGGCTCGAACAGTACCTCGAGAGCGGGGCCTATGATCGTATTCCCGGCGGGGCGCTCGAGCCAGAAACCGACCCGACGACGTACAATGGCGCCCGTTGGCAGCTGGCGCGGGAAACGTTCTGGCGTGACCCGAACGTGGCACCGGCCGCGAACAGCGCGGAGTATCAGCGCGCGCTCGCCTTCTACCAGCGGTCGGCCGTGACGGATGCCTTCCGGTGGAGCTGGCGTGATGCACAGCTGCAGCAGGACGTGTACATCCAGACCATTCGCAGCGCCAATCGTAGCTACCAGCGCGCCGTGAACCTGCTGGGCGTCGTGGCCGTGAATCATCTCGCAAGCCTGATCGACGCGTACGTGAGCGTGCGGGTCCGTCGGTACGGCGGCGTTCGGGTCGGGAACTATGCGCTCGACGGCGTGCACGTGGGATATACGCCGCCCACATCTGGGCTTGCGCGCGCCCCCGTGGGATGGCAGACCGGGCTGCGCTTCACGACGCCCTGAGTCCACGTCGGCCACGCCGTTACACCGCTGGCCCACCGTGACGGGGGGCTGCCGTGACATGCGGGCGGGGCGCACAGTGTGACGGGGCGCACAGCGTGCCGAATGGCGGGACATGATCGTCTGGGGGGTGAGCGGGTCTCCCGGTATCGCCCCTTTGGGGGCGGCTTCCGGGGCTGCCCCCGTGGCCATCACGACCGGGCGCCGCTACCCCTCCTCTGTCGATCCTCATGACCTTCGCCCTCAACGATCAGAGCGCCATGCATCTGACGTCGCGCGCCGATGCGCCGGCGTGGATAGCGTCGTGGTGGGAGGGCTTCGCTGGCGAGTGTGCGCGCACGGCCGATCCTCGCGAGGTCATGGAGTCGGCGCTCAAGGCGCGGCCGCGGCTGATCGTGATCGACGCCTGCGGGACCGGTGAGTGGACGAGGAGCGCCCTCGAAACATGCCGGCGTCTCAAGCGCGATGCGTACACCGGCATCATCCCGGTATTCATGATCGTGCCACCGACGCTCTTTGCCGACGCGTTCTCGGCCGGCGCCGACGAAGTGGTGCGGGATTCGGTGGAGCCGGTGGAAGCGCTCGCACGCCTCGGTGCGATGCTTCGCCGCAGCGATCGCGATACCGACGTGCACCCGTCAACCCGCTTGCCCGGTGCCAGGGAGATCGAGGCAGAACTCGAACGTCGTGTGCAACGCGGCGAGAAGTTCGCGGCGTGTTATGCCGACCTCGACCATTTCAAGGAGTTCAATGATCGCTACGGCTATCATCACGGCGATCAGGTCATCCGGCTCGTAGCCCGCATTCTCCACGACGTGGTGAAAGGGCTCTGTCCTGAGGACGGGTTCGTCGGCCACATCGGCGGTGACGATTTCCTGTGCACCATTCCCTTGGTCGCCGTACCCAGGGTGTGCGATGAAATCATCCACGTATTCGACGAATTGATCCCGCTGCAGTATTCCGAGCAGGACCGTCGCGTGGGATATTTCTTCGGCAAGGACCGCCGAGGCCAATTGCACCGTGTGCCGCTCATGACGCTATCGGTGGGGGTGGTCACCAATCAGCGGCGTCACTTTACACGTGGCATCGAGGTCAGCGAGTTGGCGACGGAAATGAAGAGCTATGCAAAGACGCTTCCCGGTTCTGTCTGGGCCGTGGATCGTCGTCGGGACGATTGTGCGCCGACGTCGGTGAGCGGTTCCGAACTGGTGCGTGAACGAGGCGACAAGCGTACGGCAGGAGGGTTGTGATGACGGTGTCGTGTCCGGAGTGCCGCTCGGTGTTCCGCGTGGATCCCGCCAAGGTGCCGGCTACCGGTGTCCGGGCGCGTTGCTCGGTCTGCGGAGGCGTCATTGCCATCGCGGGTGGCACCCTTCCGGTGTCCGTCACCCCGATGGGGGCGCCCGCGTTTCCTGGCGGAGTGTCCCGTGCGACGCCGGCCCCCGTGCCTGTCCGTGCGCCCACGCCCGTGCGCATGCCGACGCCGATCCGTTCGGCAACCCCGACGGCCACGTCCATGGCGGTGCCCGTATCGTTTCCCACGGCGGGTCGCGCACCGACTCCGGTAACGGCGTCCGTCGTTCCTGGCGGTCCGACCCCACCGTCTACCGTGGTGACACCCACACCGGCGTCCACTCTGCCGACCGTCGCGAGCGCCCCCCCGTCGGTGGCCCGCCCGCCGATCAATCCCTTCCTGCGGGCCGATCCGTCCCAGCGCGCCCGCCGTTTGGCACGGGCGCTCGTCTCCGACATCGTGGCGTACCACCCGCAGAAGCGTGAGGACGGCTTGCGTGATGGCACCCTGCGGCAGCGCTTTCGCGAGGACATCAAGAAGAGCTATGAAGAATACGTCGAGCAGGTGGGGCGGGAGCTCGCCGAGTCTGCGCCGCATTTTCAGGATGCGCTCAACGACATTCTGGCGGGTGGCCGTCGGCTCTTCTGAGTCGACCGCCCGCACCGTTCGGCTCCGTCACTGTTCCGCTGCCCCTTGATCGCATAGCTTTCGAATATTCGAAGGCAGGTCACGCAGCAGGCACATCTCGGGCCGCTTTCCCCTGCGGAAGGCGGCTCGTGTCGTACATGGAGAATCGATGCAGGACGGCGAACGGTTGAAGGTGCTCGCGCGGTCGGACGAGCGGCTCGCGGACATGCGGAGGTATCTTTGACGTCGAGTCGAAGCGCTCGACGCTGAATGCCTACGAAGAGGAGATGGCCGACGCGGCCTTCTGGAACGACCAGGAGCATGCGCGCGACATCGTCCAGCAGGTAAAGGTGCTGAAGGGTTGGGTCGAGCCCATGGACTCCCTGACCTCCCGCATCGCCGGCGCGCGTGAACTCGACGACCTGCTGCAGCTCGAGCCCGACGAGGGGATGAATCGCGACCTCGATCTCGAGGTGGAGCGCATCGTCTCGGAACTCGATGCCTTCGAACTCAAGTCGCTGTTGCGCGGCAAGGATGACTTCCGTGACGCGCAGGTGGAAATCAGCGCGGGCGCCGGTGGCACCGAAGCGCAGGATTGGGCGAGCATGCTGCTGCGCCTGTACACTCGCTGGGCCGAGCGGAAGGGGTTCGAGCTTGAAATGCTCGATCTGTCCGAGGGCGAAGAAGCGGGCATCAAGGGCGCCGTGCTCGAGATCAAGGGGCAGTACGCCTATGGCTTCCTGCGTCCCGAATCGGGCGTGCACCGTCTCGTGCGTATCTCGCCCTTCGACTCGCAGGCGCGCCGGCACACGAGCTTCGCGTCGGTGTTCGTGTATCCCGTGGTGAACGAGGAGATCAACATCGAGATCCGCGAGGAAGACCTGCGTATCGACGTGTATCGCGCCTCTGGCGCGGGCGGTCAGCACGTGAACAAGACGTCGTCGGCGGTGCGCATCACGCACTTGCCCACGGGCATCGTGTGCGCCTCGCAGCAGGAGCGGTCGCAGTTCAAGAACAAGGCGACCGCGATGAAGCAGCTCAAGAATCGTCTGTACCAGCTCGAGGCGGAGAAGCAGGCGGCCGTGAAGGCGGCCTTCGACGCCAACAAGCAGGACGTGACCTTCGGCAGCCAGATCCGCAGCTACGTCTTCCAGCCCTACACGATGGTCAACGACCACCGCACCGAACTCAAGATCGCCGACGTGCAGAAGGTGATGGACGGCGACATCGATCCGTTCATCCAGGCGTATCTCAAGCAGGAAAGCGAAAGCAGCGCGCAGGGAGGCGTGTCATGAGTGACGGAAACATGACCAACGATGGCGAGGCGGCCGAGCAGGGTGCCCCCGCCGATCAGAAGCAGGAACTCAACTTCCTGATGCAGGCGCGTCGCGAAAAACTCGAGCGCCTGCGCGCCGCCGGTGTTGAACCGTTCGGCTACTCGTACGACCGCACACACACGGCCAGTGAGGCGGTCGCCGCGCTCGGCAGTTCGGAGGAAGGCCCCGAAGTGTCAGTGGCAGGGCGCCTCGTTTCGTGGCGCAGCCAGGGGAAAACGGCATTTGCGCATCTCGCCGACATGGACGGTCGCGTGCAGCTCTACTTCCGCAAGGACGAGATCGGCGAGGCGCTCTTCGCGCAGCTGGGCGAATACGATCTCGGCGACTGGGTGGGCGTGCGCGGCACCATGATGCGGACGCGCACCGGTGAAGCCACCGTGAAGGTCGCGCACGCCGAATTGCTTTCCAAGTCGCTGCGGCCGTTGCCGCTGGGCAAGGAGCAGATCGTCGACGGCAAGCTGGTGCGCTATTCGGCGTTCAGCGATACGGAGCAGCGGGCGCGTCAGCGCTACGCCGACCTCGCCGTGCATCCCGAGGTGCGCGCGCTGTTCCGCGCGCGCAGCGTGCTCACGCGCACCATTCGCTCGCATCTCGACGGGCTCGGCTACCTCGAGGTGGAGACGCCGGTGCTGCAGCCGCTGTACGGTGGCGCGGCCGCGCGCCCGTTCATCACGCATCACAACACGCTCGACATGCCGCTGTATCTGCGCATCGCCGACGAGTTGTATCTCAAGCGCCTCATCGTGGGCGGCTTCGAGCGTGTCTACGAAATCGGCCACGACTTCCGCAACGAGGGTATCGACCGGACGCACAATCCGGAGTTCACGATGCTCGAGTTCTACGAGTCGTTTGCCGACTACACCACGATGATGGCGCGCGTGGAGTCGTTGCTGGTGGCGGCGGCCGAGGCGGTGCGGGCCATCCCGATCGTCGGTGAGAAGGTGCCGCAGCTGGTCACGCCGTTCCCGCGCATCGAGTGGGTGCCGAGCCTGTCCAAAGCAGCCGGTGCCGACGTGATGGCGATCAGCGACGCGGAGCTGCGCACGCTGGCCGAGCGCATCGGCGTGCAGAAGGTGGGCTCGCTGAGCCGTCCCAAGGTGCTCGACGAGATGTTCCAGGAGCTCGTGGAGTCGAGGATCGATACGCCCACCTTCGTGGTGGATTATCCCAAGGAGCTCTCGCCGTTGGCGAAGCCCAAGCGCGGGGGACCCGAAGGGATCACCGAGCGCTTCGAACTCTTCGCGCGTGGCAAGGAACTGGCGAACGCGTTTTCCGAGCTCAACGACCCCATCGATCAGCGCGAGCGCTTCGAGGCGCAGGCGGCGTTGCGTGCGGCCGGCGACGACGAGGCGAGCGGCGTGGACGAGGATTATCTGCGCGCGATGGAGTACGGCATGCCCCCCACGGGTGGCGTGGGCATCGGCATCGATCGCCTGTTCATGTATCTCACGGACACGCAGAACATCCGCGACG
>NZ_JBIJAW010000146.1:0-8149 GCF_044345575.1 Gemmatimonas sp. | reverse complement strand
CCGGCTCGCTGGTGGCGTACGCCACGCGAATCACCGACGTGTGTCCGCTGGAGTTCGACCTGCTGTTCGAGCGCTTCCTGAATCCGGAGCGCGTGAGCATGCCCGACGTCGACGTGGACTTCTGCTTCGAACGTCGCGGTGAGGTCATCGAGTACGTGCGGCAGAAGTACGGCAAGGACAGCGTCGGGCAGATCGTCACGTTCGGGACGATGAAATCGCGCGCCGCCGTGAAGGACGTGGGGCGCACGCTAGGCTTCACGCCGGCCGAAACGGATGCGCTGGCGAAACTCATCCCCAACGCGCCGAACAACTCGCTCACGGTGGCCGAGGCCATCGAGCAGGTGCCGGAGGTGAAGCAGCTGTACCAGACCGACGCGCGCTACAAGCAGCTGCTCGACTTCGCCGTGAAGCTCGAAGGCCTCTCACGCCATACGGGTGTGCACGCCGCTGGCGTGGTGATTGCGCCGGGCCCGATCGACGATTTCGTGCCCATCTGCACGCAGGCCACGAAGGGGTCGGGCAGCGACGGCGACGAGCGCGTGATCGTGACGCAGTATGACATGACGGCGCTCGAGAAGGCCGGCATGCTCAAGATGGACTTCCTCGGGCTCACCACGCTCACCGTCATCACCGACACGATCAAGAATGTGAAAGATCGGCTCGGCATCGACGTGACGCTCGAGGAACGCGGCTTCACCGACGAGAAGACGTATCAGGTGCTGCGCGCCGGTCGTACCGGGGGCGTGTTCCAGTTCGAAAGTGCGCTGGCCACCGATGTGCTCAAGCGCATGCGATGCGACCGCTTCGACGACCTCGTGGCGTCGAACGCACTTCTGCGCCCGGGTCCGCTCGACGCGGGGATGCACAACGTGTACATCCGCCGCAAGCGCGGCGAAGAGCCCACGGTGTATCCGCTCCCCGAGCTCGAACCCATTCTGTCCAACACCTATGGCGTGATCACCTATCAGGAACAGGTGATGCGTATCGCGCAGGTACTGGCGGGCATTTCGCTCGCCGAAGCCGACGTGCTGCGAAAGGCCGTGGGTAAGAAAGACGCGGAGCTCATCAAGAAGGAGCTCGGCAAGTTCACCGAAAAGGCGATCGCGAAGGGGTACGACAAAAAGATCATCGAGGAGCTTGCCGGACAGATCGAAACGTTCGGCCGCTACGGCTTCAACAAGTCGCACTCGGTGGCATACTCGGTGGTCGCGTACCACACCGCCTTCCTCAAGACGCACCATCCCGCCGAGTTCATGGCGGCGCTGCTGTCGTCGAACATCGGGAAGACCGAAGAAGTCATCAAGTACATCGCCGAAGCCCGCGAGATGGGGCTGGAAGTGCTGGCGCCCGATGTGAACGAATCGGGGTGGCGCTTCACGGTGGTGGGCGACAAGCGCATCCGGTTCGGGTTGGGCGCCATCCGTAACGTGGGACGCGGTGCCATCGACTCGCTGCTGGAGGCGCGCAAGGACGGGCCGTTCACGAGCCTGTACGACCTCTGCACGCGGGTGGACCTGCGCGTGTTCAACAAGCGCGTGTTCGAAGCGCTGATCGCGGCCGGCGCCTGCGACGGCCTGGGCGGGCACCGGGCGCAGCTCATTGCGGCGCTGGACACGGCCATCAGTGAGGCCGGGCTCCAGCAGGAAGAGGCCGAAAAGGGACAGGGGTCGCTGTTCGGCGACCTGCTGGGTGGCAGCCCCGAGGAAAGCGGTCCGGCGAAGCAATCGGGGGCCCCGTCGCTCCCCAACACGGCGCCGTGGACCGAAAGCGAGCGGCTGCAGCGCGAAAAGGAGCTGCTGGGGTTCTACATTTCAGGGCACCCGCTGGAGAAATACCGAACAGAGAGCGAACTGTTCGCCACGCATACGGTATCCCAGTTGGGCAACTGGGTGCCGGAGCAGGTAACCATCGGTGTGGTGGTCACCGCCATCAAGCGGCAGATCTCGAAGAAGTCCGGGAATGAGTTTGCCCGGTTGACAGTCGAGGATTTTTCCGGATCTTCCGAAGTGTTGGTCTTTCCGGAGGCGTGGGGGGTGATTGCGGAGCGTGTCCGCCCCGACATCCCCCTCCTGCTCAAGGGCGGGTACTCCAAGAAGGACCAGGGCGTGGAGAACGCGACATTCATCGTGGATGGGGTTACGCGCTTCGAGGAAGTGCGGGCCAGCGGTGAAGTGGCCGTGGCGATCGATCTGTCCGCGGGGCTGGACTTGCCCGCGGCGATGATGGAGGATGTTCGAGCGAAGGTGGAAGCCCATGAAGGGTCCGCTCCACTTGAGCTGCGCTGGCGCGACGCGAACGGTCGCACGGTGCGGTTCCGCTCGAAGTCGCTGACGGTGACGGCGTCCCCCGCAATTCTTTCTGACCTTCGCGCGCTGCTTGGCGCCGACCGGGTGCGCCTCGTGCGCACCGGTGGCTGACGGGCAACGCGTGAACTTTCCAGGATAGTCATGGCTGCTGCCCCGGTTCTCGAGTTCGAGCGCCCCATCGTGGAGCTCGAAAAGCAGATCGAGGAGCTCAAGCGTCTCGCTGCCGATCAGTCCATCGACGTGGCGCGCGAAATCGCGCCGCTCGAACAGAAGCTCGGCGAGGTGCGCGTACAGATCTATCAGAACCTCACGCCGCTGCAGCGCGTGCAGGTGGCGCGCATGTCGCGCCGGCCGTTCACGTCGGATTACATCAAGCACGCGTTCACCGACTTCATCGAGCTGCACGGTGATCGGCTGTTCCGTGAAGACGCCGCCATCATGGCGGGGTGGGCGCGGCTGGAAGGCGAGACGGTCATGGTGATCGGTCACGAGCGTGGCCGCGACACCAAGGAGAACCTCAAGCGCAACTTCGGCATGCCCCACCCCGAGGGCTACCGCAAGGCGCTGCGGCTCATGAAACTCGCCGAGAAGTTCCAGGTGCCCGTGATCACGTTCATCGATACCCCGGGCGCATGGCCGGGACTCGGGGCGGAAGAGCGCGGCCAGAGCGAAGCGATCGCGCGTAACCTGCTCGAAATGAGCCAGCTGCAGGTACCCATTGTGGCCACGGTGATCGGTGAGGGTGGCTCAGGTGGTGCGCTCGCGCTCGGCGTCGCCGATCGGGTGCTCATGCTCGAGAATTCCGTGTATTCCACCATTTCCGTGGAAGGATGTGCGGCGATTCTCTGGAAGGACGGCAAGAGCCCGGAGATGCGCGAAAAGGCCGCCACGGCGCTGCGCATCACGGCCAACGACTTGCTCGAATTGCGCATCATCGACGAGGTGGTGAAGGAGCCCGCCGGCGGCGCCCACTCCGATCACACCACCACCGCCAAGGCGTTGCGCGATGCCCTCATCCGCAACATCGAAGAGCTGCGGCGCCTCAAGCCGGACAAGCTCGTGCGCCGTCGTCGCGAGAAGTTCCTGCGCATGGGTCAGTTCACCGAATAGCTGCGGTTGGCGTGTCGCATCTCATCGAGGTCGCATTCCGGGGCAACCGGAAGGAGTTCTTCTCGTGGGACGGTGAGACGCCGCCCGCACTTCGTGCGGGCATCATCGTCGAAGCCGATCGCGGGGAAGACTTCGGTCGCGTGCATGCTACGGGCGAACTGGCCGAAGTGCGGTGCAAGGGATGCGCACACGGTTGTGGCACCACGCCGCCGCCGCGCAAAGCCCTGCGCCTCGCCACCAAGGACGACGAACGCACCGATCGCGAGCTGGCGGCCGAGAACGAGGACGCGCGCCGCAAGGCGATGGAGCGGGTCCAGGCGAACGGCCTCGTCATGAAGCTCACCGACGCCGAGTGGCAGTGGGACCGACGCAAGCTCACGATCTTCTTCACGGCCGAAAAGCGCGTGGACTTCCGCGGGTTGGTGCGCGACCTCGCCGCACAGTTCAAGACCCGAATCGAGCTCAAGCAGATCGGTGTGCGTGATGAGGCCAAGCGCCTGGGTGGTGTGGGGCGCTGCGGCCGTGAGTACTGCTCGGCGTCGTGGCTCCCCGATCTGCGGCCGGTCAATCTCGGGGTGGCCAAGGATCAGAAGCTGTCGCTCAACCCGCAGCAGATTTCCGGCGCGTGTGGACGGCTGATGTGCTGCCTGCGGTACGAGCACGAGTTCTACGTGCAGAGCCGGCGCAAATTCCCGAAGGAAGGGAAGATTCTCGCCACCTCGCTCGGCGAGGAGAAGGTGATCGTGTGCGACATCTTCCACGAGCGGGTGACGCTGCGCACGGCGGAGGGCGACACGCGAGTGATCGCGCTGGCGGAGCTCAAGGCCGAGTTGGGAGGCATGGAGCACGGCGGGATCGCGGAGGAGCGCACGCTTGCGGCGACCGCGGCGGAGTACGCGTTGGAGACCGCGGCGGCGATGGCAGAACTCGAGCCGCAGTCGATGTCGATGCTCGATACGATGGAGTTCGAAACGTTCACGCTGGCGCAGGTGGAGTCCCACGTCGAGGCGCCGATCCAGGCACCGGCGGAGGTCGAGCCGCAGCAGACTGTCGAGGCCGAGCCGGAAGCTACGGCACCGTCGCCGGCTGGACCGGACGCATCGACAGAGAGCGCAGAGGCCCCGCGCCGGAAGCGGCGGCGTGGACGGCGCGGCGGCCGGCGCCTTCGCGCTGCCGAGGAGCGGCGGAAAGCGGGGGATGAGCCGGGTGCCGACGTGGACGATTCCGATCCGGACGACGACTCCGATTCCGCTGACTGACGGGGAAAGAGAGAAAGAGAGACGGGAGAAAGAGAGAAAGAGGGGAACTGATATTGGGAGAAAAGGAGAAAAAGCGAAAAGGAGAAAGGCCTCGCTATTGGTGAGCCAACGCGACCAACCCAGTCTCATTTTCTCCTTTTCCCCTTTTCTCCCAATATCAGTTCCCCCTTTTCCCCGATTCTCCCAAGCGGGACCGCCCGTTCCCCCTTTCTCCGAGGAGTGGCCCCTCCTGCCTGATGGAGGCTCCGCGGACCCGGGCTGGTTACATTGGGTGCATGCCGCGATTCTACCTGACGACTGCCATCGATTATGCGAATGGCGATCCGCACCTTGGTCACGCGCTCGAGAAGATCGGCGCCGATGTGATTGCCCGGTACCGTCGCCTCTGTGGGTACGAGGTGCATCTGCTCATCGGCATGGACGAGCACGGCCAGAAGGTGCAGCAGACCGCGGCGAAGGAAGGCGTGGCGCCTCAGGCCTTCACGGACGAAATCGCCGGCCGCTTCCAGGCCATGTGGGCGAGGCTGGGGGTGGGCTACGACCAGTTCATCCGCACCACCGAAGCGCACCACAAAGCCGGCGTGAAGGCCCTCATCGAGCGCATCGCGCAGCAGAACCCCGACGACTTCTACGAGCGGTCGTACCGGGGCATGTACTGCGTGGGCTGCGAAGCCTTCAAGCAGGACGCCGACATCGACGCCGACGGCAAGTGTGTGCTGCACACCACACGGGTGCTCGAGGAAGTGGAAGAGCGCAATTGGTTCTTCCGCCTGTCGAAGTATCAGGACTACCTGCGCGAGTTGCTCACCACCAATCCGTCGTTCTGCGAGCCCGAAAGCCGTCGCAACGAGATCCTTGGCCTCCTCAATCAGGGGCTCGAAGACATCTCGGCGTCGCGCTCCCGTCTCGAATGGGCAGTACCCTTCCCGCTCACGCTGTCGAACGGCGAGACGCAGGGCACGTACGTGTGGTTCGACGCGCTCCCGAATTATCTCACGGCCACCGGCTTCCCTGACGCGGGCTACGAGGCGCGCTGGCCCGCCGACCTCCACATCATCGGCAAGGACATCACGCGCTTTCACGTGGTGATCTGGCCGGCCATGCTCAAGGCGGCCGGGCTGCCGCTCCCCCGGCAGGTGTGGGCGCACGGCTTCGTCCAGCTCGGTGGCGAACGTTTCTCCAAGAGCGCAGGCGTGAAGCTCGATCTTGGCGAAGCCATCGATCGTTTCGGCGCCGACGCGTTCCGCTATGTCCTGCTCCGCGAAGTGCCCTTCGACGGCGACGGTAACTTCTCCTGGGAACGATTCGAGGAGCGCTACACCAGCGATCTGGCCAACGCGTTCGGTAATCTGGCCAGCCGTGCGATGGCAATGGTGGAGAAGTATTTCGACGGTGTCGTGCCCAGTGCGGCGCGGCCGGCCGAAGAAGAGACCGACGACGCCGATCTCGCGGCCTATCACGCCGCCATGCATGGTGAGCAGGGGTGGCTGCTGCACGACGGCCTCAGCGCCGTGTACCGCATGACGCAGCGCGCCAACGAATACACCGCGGCCACGGCGCCGTGGGCCGTCGCCAAGGACGAGACGCGCCGCGGAGAACTCGAAGTCATCCTCGCCTCGCTCATTCGCCGGATCGCGCGTCAGACCGTACTGCTCGCGCCGTTCATGCCCAACAAGACCCAACAGGTGTGGGCCCAGCTTGGCGCGCCGGGACAGGTAGCAGACCAGCGATTCGACACGCTGGGTGGGCTCGACGTGAGCGGGTGGAGGGTGCAAAAGGGTGAACCGCTCTTTCCCCGACCCGCCTGACGTGGTGTGCGGCGTGAGTCACTGGCGCTGAGCCTCGAGCGCTGTGCTCTTGCCCCGGACGGCGCATCGCGGTCACCTCGAGCCGAACGTCTCACGCCGGGCAACATCCGTCACAAATTGGCGCCAACTGTTTCTCCGGCGGCTGTTTTCGCCCGATGTGCGTCGAGTGTCGTCCTGTGAATGTTGCATCATGAATTGAAGTTCGTATTTCCTGTACGAAGCCTTCGCGCAGGAGATATCGCATGTTCGTCACGCTCGCATCGGTAGCCGCCGGTCACCCGAATCGGTCCCCTCGCCCCCCCCGCCCACGCAGGGGGTTCGCGCTGGAGATCGTGCTCCTCATGCTCGTGATGTTCTCCGTGATTGTGCTGGCGGGTCTGTCGGCTGTCTCCACGATGTCGCGCACATCGAACGCCGATTACCGCGGCGCGCGTGCGCAGTACGCGGCCGAGGGCGGTGCCGACGATGTCATGGCGCAACTCGATGCGGCGATGCAGGATGGCATCATCAATGGCGAGGACATCGCCAGCATCACGACGCCGGCGATCACCGGGTTCCGCATGCAGCAGCGCACGCGGACCTTGGGCACCCCCGTCTCGCGCACGATCAACGCCGGTCCGTTCGCCGGTCTCTATTCGCTCAATCAGCCGATCGACATCGAAGTGACGGCGCGCGACACGAGCGGGAATCGCGCGATGGCGGTGCTGTCGGTGAACGCTCAGACCATTCCGCTCTTTCAGTTCGGCGTCTTCTACGAAGGCGATCTCGAGATTCTGCCGGGTGCCCCGATGACGTTCACGGGATGGGTGCACACCAATGGCAATCTCTACCTGTCCTCGAACGACGCCCGATTCGAGAGTAACCTGACCACACCGGACAGTGTCTTCTGGCAGCGTAAGGACGCCAGCCAGCGACTGAACGGTGTGCGGATCAACAACAACGCGGGCACCGCCGTGCTGCTCGACTTCGACAGCCGGAGTCACTCGGGTCCGCTGTTCAAGACCCGCAGCGAGCAGCGTTTCAATGGCCGCCTCATGTCGGGCGCGTTCGGCGTGAAGCCGCTCAAATTGCCGCTCCCGGCGAACATGCCGGCACTAACCCTGCTCGAACCGCGTGTCGGCTCGGACAACGCGATGGTGCAGGATGTGAAAATGGCGTGGAAGGCCGACTGGTACATCACGCTGGATGCCAGTGTCTTCAGCAGCTACGCCACGGCCGACACGAACACGATGAAGGCGAACTTCTGTTCGTTCCTCACGCACGAACGCAGCGCCACGCTGGCGGTGCCGGCGTCCGTCCAGTGCAACCGCATCTTCAAGCCGGTGCGCAACGCGTTCTACGAAGGGCGCGAAGACGCGCGCCCCAGCGGGAACGCGACCGTGCGTCCGGATCTCATCGACATTCATCTCGACACGCTGCGGATCTGGGCCGATTCGGCGAGCAGCTCGCGCGCGCCGCGCATCATCTACATCAACGTCATCAACACCAACCCGGCGGATGACCGCAGCGACTTCGTGGCGGTTCGCCTGCGCCAGGGAGCGCGGTTGCCGCGCCCACGAACATCGGCCGATACCGGTGGGCTGACGATCGCGACGATCCGCCCCATGTACGTGCTCGGTGACTTCAACACGACCGTGTGGCGACCGGCGGCCATCATGGGCGATGC
>NZ_JBIJAW010000145.1:0-8191 GCF_044345575.1 Gemmatimonas sp. | reverse complement strand
CGAACACCCGCTCCGCGCTCGCGAGCGACTGCTGCGCCGAGGCCGGCGTCTGGGACAGCTGCTTGAGCGGCTGCAGCAGGCGCATGACCTGCACCAGAAAGACCAGCAGTTCAGCGCCGGTGAGGGCCCCTTCGTCGAGCACGAGCTGCGCGCCGTACCACAGAATGATGACGGCGGTGAACGTACCGAGAGTCTCGGTGACGGGGCCCGAGAGCAGGGCGAGCCGTCCCACCCTTACATATCCCCGCGCGAAGGCGTTGTTCTTTTCGGTAAACCGGGCCTCTTCGCGGGATTCGGCGCGATACGACTTCACCAACCGAACGCCGCTCACCACTTCCTGCACAAGGCTGGTCATCTCCCCCTGCTCATTGCCGAGGCGACTGTAGCCCTTGCGCAACTTGCGCAGCACCGGCTGAATGGCACCGATGGTCACCGGCGCAATCACGAGCGCCGCCAGCGAGAGGCGCCACGACGTGGTGAACATCGCGACGAGCGTGGCGAGCACCTGGGCGCCGCTCCAGAGCGAGCGGGTGACCAGCTCGGTGACGACCATTTTTGCGTTGCCCGTGTCATTGAGCACGCGCGCAATGACCTGTCCGACCTTGTTGCGGGTGAACCAGGGCAGCGGCAGGCGGAGCAGATGCGCATACACCGCGTTGCGCAGATCACGCACCACGTACTCCTGCAGCTTCACCCCCACCTGTCCGGCCAACCACACCAGCGTGTTCTTCAGCGTCACCGCCGCGATGACGATGAGCAGCACGTTGCGCAGTGAGTCCTTGCGGTTGTTCTCGTCGAGCAGGAAGCCGATGGTGGCGTTCAGCACACGGCCGATCGTCCCGCTCTGCGGCAGGAGCGAATCGGCCTTGAAGAACGCGTTGAAGAACGGTACCAGCAACGTGAAGGAGAACACGTCGAAGAACGCCGCGAGGGCGTTGAGGAGCACAACGAGCACCAGCTTGCCCTTGTGCGGTCCCACGAAACGCCACAGGCGGCGCCAGAGCACCGGGCCCGCGGTCCGATACGATCCGGTGCCCATGATCAGCGTTTGGGCGTGAGGAGCGACACCGGGAGGATGCACTCCTCGGGCGACACCCCGCCGTGGAGGAACGAACCGCGGTACCGGCTCTGATATTCACGCAGCTTCGTCGGGTACACGAAGAAGGTGTCGCCCGCCGCCATGAGCGTGTTGTTCCCGGGCCCTCGGTGCGGCAGACGCAGGTCGTCCGGATTGGCGAACAGCAACGCCTGCTCACTGCGCTCGGCACGGATGTCCTCGCCGAACTTGTAGCGCAGATTGGCCGTGGCATCGCGCTTGGCGAACACGGTGGCCGGCGTGTTGCAATGCAGGGCCCCGTGATCGCTGGTCACCACCACGGAGATGTTCCGGCGCGAGGCTTCCTTGAGCAGCGTGTGCAGCGCCGACCGCTCGAACCACTGCCGCGTGAGCGCCCGCAGGGCAATCTCGTCGCGCGCCACTTCGAAGAGAATCATGCTCTCTGAACGGCCGTGGGTGAGCATGTCCACGAAATTGAAGACGAACGCATGCACGCCTTCCCCGGCAATGGCCGCGGGCAGATGCCGTTCGAGATCGTCCGCGTCGGCGGTGGTGGTGATCTTCTGGTACCGGACGGGCGCCTGCACCTGCAACTCTTCGAGATGCGCGGTGAGCAAGTCCTTTTCGTGCGCGTTGAGCGCTTCGTCATCACGCTCGCCCCACCAGTCGGGGAACCGCGCCGCGATTTCCCCCGGGAACAACCCGCTGAAGAGCGCATTGCGCGCGTACGGCGTGGCGGTGGGAAGAATCGAGTAATAGTGGGTGGTCTCGACGTCGAACAGCGACGCCAGCGACGGCTCGATCGCCCGCCATTGGTCGAGGCGGAGGCAGTCGATCACCACGAAAATCACCTTGCGATCGCGCTGCAGCACCGGCAACACGAATTCGGTGAAGACGTCCACGGACAGCGGCGGCCGATCGCCATCGAGTTCGCGCAGCCATCGCGGATACTCGGTGCGCATGAAGTCGGCGAAGGCGCGGTGCATGTCGGGGTACAAGCCACGCAGCGATTCGTGCAGGCCGAGCTCTCCCGCATCGGCGAGGTCCACGTCCCACTGCATCAACTCGGCGAAGCGCTCAGTCCACCCACGCCAGTCGAGGTTGGCGTAGCGCTCGGCCTCGATGGCCCGGAACCGCTCCACGAAGGCCCGGGCCATCGCCTGCGAGCGAATGAGTGGACCGTCAAGAATCTTGGTGATCACCGACAGCACCTGGCGCGGTGTGACGGGCTTCACGAGATAATCGCGGATGTTCGCGCCGATGGCTTCCTTGAGCGTGGCGTCCTCCTCGCTCTTGGTCACCATCACGACCGGCAGCGCCGGCGCGATTTCTCGGATGTCGCGGTAGGCGTCGAGCCCGCGGGTTCCGGGCATCTGCTCGTCGAGCAGCACCAGGTCGTACGGATGCCGGCGTAGCAGCTCAAGGGCATCGTCGGCGTTCAGGGCGGTCTGCACCAGGTAGCCCTTGTCGCCGAGCAGGAGCCTGTGGGGCTCGAGCAGATCCGCTTCGTCGTCCACCCACAGGATGGTTTTTGCCGGTTGCGCCATACCGGAAAGATACACGGGGCGGGCCCTGCGGATTCACGGCTGCGAGCGGCGGGGTCATTCCCCCACGGCCGCTTCTCCGTGCTACAATTAGCCTGTGTTGAGCGAACCCCTCCCCTACGCCCTCGAGGCGCTGCGTTTCCCCTTCCCTGCCCTCGCCGCGCTGGCGGGACGGCTACCCCTTGGCGGCGGGCGGGAGGTCGCGCTGGCGGCCCTGTTGACCGCACGGCTGGCGCAGGGTGCGGCGGCGGCCGATGCGTTGCCGCCGGGCGATCGTGCGGCGCGCGCATCCGCGGCCAAGGTGTGGCTTGCGTCATTGGCGCTGCCCGCCACTACGCGCGTGCCTTTCGCGCGGTGTGTGGAGGCGACCACGGGTGCGCCGTTGCAGGTGGCCGGCGCCCTCCGCTCGCTGGTGGCCGCGGCCGGTGCCCACCTCGACGGGCCGTCCGTGCAGGAACTCGAGAAGCTCGCCCGCCTACTCGCCGGCAGCTGATCGCGTGAGCCACGAGCACGACATTTCGCCGCTCACGCGGATCGTCGCCCGTCTCGATCGGACGGCGGCCGGTGAGACGGCGCACGATCTCGTGGCCACGCGTTTCCCCTCGATCGACAAGGCGCTTGGCGGCGGGATCCGCCGTGGCGAGCTGGTCGTCCTGGGCGGGGACGACAGCGTGGGTTCCTCGGCGCTGGCTCTGGGGATCGCCATCCGTGGCAGCGATCGGGCGCTGTTCCTCTCGAGCGAGATGCAGCCAGAGCGGGTATACGAGCGAGCGCTCGCGATGACGGCCCGCGTGTCGCTCGAGCATATCCGACTTGGCGCAGTAGACGAGGAGGAACGGGCGCGGCTTGCGGCATCGGCGCTCGCCCTTCGCGACCAGGCGCCGGTGGTCGAGACCTTTCTCCAGGGCGGCCTCACCACCATCGAGCGGGCCATCGAGGCCACGCCGAGCGCCCCGCTCTTGGTCGTGGACACGCTCGAGGGTGTGCTCGACCGAGATCATGGGCAGGCGGACGCGCTGGGCTTCGCGGTGCTGGCCCTCAAGCGCTTGGCGGTCACCCATCAGGTAGCGGTGTTGCTCACCACGCACTTGCCCGCCCTCGACCGCGAGCGTCGGGACCGCCGTCCGCGCCTGTCGGATTTCGGCATGGGTGGCGCCGTGGGTGCCCATGCCGACGTGGTGCTGGGGCTGTACCGGGAGGAGATGTACGACTTCGACCATGGCGTGTCGGGAGCGGCGGAGCTGCTGATCCTGAAGAACCGGGCCGGGGCGCGCGGCTACGTCGATCTGTACTTCGACACGAGATACGGGCGGTTCGAGGATGTGGCGGAGTAAGGGGAACCGTGTGGGTGGCTGGTTTGGGTCAACTGCAGACGGCAGACGGCAGGAACCAAAGCACGCAGAAGGGGAGGAATGCGGTACAACAACACGGGGGCGGCCGCTTCGCGGCGCCCCCGATTTCCTTTGCGGTTAGGAACATCGGGAGCCGCGCGCAGCGCTGGCTCCCAAGTCGTTCTACCGAATTCCTCCGTCACTGCGTGCTGTAGTTCCTGCCGTCTGCCGTCTGCTGTTGAGGGTCGAACCGTTCCTGCCGTACACACCCCGCTGTTAAGTTCCACCCGGACCCCGAACCAACCCCGAGGCATGCATGGCCGGTCACAGTAAATGGAAGACGATCAAGCGGGCGAAGGCCGCGACTGACAAGAAGCGGAGTTCGCTGTTCACGCGTCTCATTCGCGAAATCACCATGGCCGCCAAGCTGGGTGGCGGTGACCCGGGCGGTAATCCACGTCTGCGTACGGCCATCGACAACGCCAAGGCGGTGTCGATGCCCAAGGACAACATCGAGCGCGCCATCAAGAAGGGCACCGGCGAACTCGAAGGCGCCGACTACGCCGAAGTGCTGTACGAGGCGTACGGCCCCGGCGGCGTGGCCATCATGATTCAGGCGGTCACCGACAACCCGACGCGCACCGTGGCCGATGTGCGCCACAAGCTGTCGCGCAATAACGGCAACATGGGCACCAGCAACTCGGTGGCGTTCATGTTCGACCGGAAGGGGCAGATGACGGTGCCCGCCGACGGCGTGAACGAGGACGTGCTCATCGAAGCCGCGCTCGAGGCCGGCGCCGACGACGTGTCCAACGAAGGGGAAGTGTTCGTGATCACCACCGAGCCGGCCTCGCTGCACGCGGTGAAGGAAGGACTCGAGTCGAAGAAGTACAAGATCGACGATGCCGAACTCGCGTGGGTCCCGAAGAACACCGTGAAGGTGGAAGGCGAGAACGCCGCCAACCTGCTCAAGCTGCTGGAAGCGCTCGAAGATCTCGACGACGTGCAGAAGGTCGACGCGAACTTCGAGATGGACGAAGACGCGATGGCCGACGCGTGATGAGGGTGCCGTGAGGCTGGTGCTCGGGATCGACCCGGGCACTGCCGTCACCGGCTTCGGGGTGGTGGCG
This sequence comes from Gemmatimonas sp., assembly GCF_044345575.1. Classification (GTDB taxonomy): domain Bacteria; phylum Gemmatimonadota; class Gemmatimonadetes; order Gemmatimonadales; family Gemmatimonadaceae; genus Gemmatimonas. The sequence goes on along the minus strand of NZ_JBIJAW010000145.1, from coordinate 3,129 downwards.
GTGGACGGCCGCACCACCACCCTTGTAGAGTGCGGCGTCATCCGCACCGAAGCGCGCGACCCGCTGCCACAGCGACTCGCCGACGTGTACGAGGGCGTCCGCGAACTCATCGCGCGACACCGCCCCGACACGCTCGCCATCGAAGACGTGTTCTACGCCAAGAACGTGCGCACCACGGTGGTCCTTGGCCACGCGCGCGGCGTGATCCTCCTCGCGGCGCAGCAGGCGGCACTCACCATTCACGAGTACCCGCCGTCGGAGATCAAGAAGGCCATCACGGGCCGCGGCGGCGCCACCAAGGAGCAGGTACAGTTCATGGTGGCCAGGCTGCTCAAGCTGAAGCAGGCGCCGCAGCCGGCCGACGCGGCCGACGGCGTGGCCGCCGCGCTCTGCGCCTGTCTCTCGGCGTCGTTGCCCAAACTCCCGCCACTCAAATTGCCCTCGCTCGCCAGCGTGAAGCTCGCGAATGCGAAGGCCTCACTCAGCTCACGCAAGACGGAGTCGCGGAAATGATCGCGCAGGTCACCGGAACACTCGCCACCAAGGAACTCGACCGCGTCGAGATCATGACCGCCGGCGGCGTGGCGTACGAATGTCTCATTCCGCTCTCGGTGTTCGAAGGGCTACCGGCCGAAGGGCAGAAGGTCACGCTGCACACGCACCTCGCCGTACGCGAAGACGCATGGCACCTGTACGGCTTCGCGCACCCCTACGAGCGCTCGGTCTTCCAAAAGCTGCTCGGCGCGAAGGGCGTGGGCCCGGCCCTCGCGCTCGGTATCCTCTCGGCGCTTACCCCCGAGCGCGTGGTGCGCGCCCTGCGCGAGAAGGACGTGACGACGCTCATGCGTGTCCCGCGCGTAGGACGCAAGAAGGCCGAGCAGATCATTCTCGACCTCGGCGACAAGATGGACGCGGTAGGCCGTGGGCCGGCCACCGGCGGTGCCCCCGCCAGCCCCGTCGCTGATGATGCGACGCGCGCGCTGTTGGCGCTTGGCTATAACCAGGCCGAAGCCGAACGCGCCGTGCGAGCCGTGATGGAGAGCGGCGCCGGTGGTGATGTGAGCACGGTCGTGCGCGGGGCGCTGGGGAAGTTGACGGGGAAGTAGTACTAACTCAATTCAACACGACTCAGCTGAAGGCTGACGACCGAAAACTGAAAGCTCCCTCGCCCCGCGAGAATCTCGTTCGGGGGAGGGAGCTTTCGGTCTTCGGTCCTCAGTCTTCAGTTCACCTACCTACCGCCGATACCCGCTCGATTCCCGCTGCGGCACGCCGCAGCTCGGGATCGTGATCGGCTGACCGTTCGGACCACTCGGTAGCGGATTCATGAGTACGCGCGAGCTGGGCTGCGGGTCTTCGCTGGCGAGATAGGCGAACATCGCCGTGAGCGTCGCGTTGTGCTTGAGATCATCGAGGATGACCTTGTCGTACGAGTCGCGGTTGGTGTGCCACGTGGTGTTGCTGTAGTCCCACGAGAGCGCGCCGAGGCTCGCCGCCGGCGCCCCACGGCAGAGGAAACTCACGTGGTCACTACCGCCACCGATGCCGCTCGGCCCGTTGAGGCGCAAGTACTGCGTGAGCTGACTCGGCATCTGCGCCATGTACTGCGCGAGACGCGGGCCGTTCTCGGGGAGGATACTCGGCCCGGTGCTCACGATGCGACCAGTGCCGTTGTCCTGATTGAAGGCGAACTGCAGCCCCTTCGACACCTCGGGATGATCAGCCGCCCACGCACCGGAGCCGTTGAGCCCCTGCTCTTCACCACTCCAGTGGCCCACGATGATCGTGCGGCTGGGATTGGGCAGCACCGTCTTGAGGAGGCGGAGCGCCTCGAGCATCGTGACGGTACCCGTGGCGTTGTCCGTGGCGCCGCTGTGTCCTTCCCAGCTGTCGAAGTGCGCCGATAGCACCACGTATTCGTCGGGCTTCTTCGATCCCTTGATCTCGGCGATCACGTTGAACACCGGCTGCTCACCGAGGAACTCGCTTTCCGCCATCAGCTTCACCTTCGGGCCCTGCGTGTTCTGCGCGAGACGGAAGAGCATGCCATAGTCTTCGCAGCCGATGTCGAACGTAGGCAGCGCGCTATTGCGCGGTGACCCGAAGATCTTGTCGATGCCAGGATACTGCGACCAGTTGCTTTCGAATACCGCCACGGCGCCGGCGGCCTTCACGTCGGCATAGAACGTGGGCACCCGCTGCGTGAGCCCCTGATATGTGGCGGTGAGGTCGCGCTGCGCGGAGTCCAGCGCCGCGGCCGTCTGCGGCGTGGCGAATTCGGCGATTTGGCTGGTCATGCGGCACGACAGGCGCGGCGCACTCGCGAGCACGATTTTCCCCTTCACGCTCGGCAGCCATGCCTTGAACTCGTCCGGCGTGCGGTACGGCGCGAGCGTGACGACATCGCCGTCTACCCACTTGCCGGCCGTGTTGCCACTCCACGACAGCATGGTGGCCTCGAGCGGCTTCACCCGCGGTGCCGTGAGCTGCGCAAACGCGACGCCGCGCTTCCACGAGTTCCAGGTGCCGTAGCGTTCCTTGCGCGCGTTCACACCGAGCTGGGAGTAGGTGGCCAGCAACCAATCCTGCGCCCGGTTCATGTTGGGCGAGCCCGTGAGGCGTGGCCCGATCGAGTCGAGCAACGCCTGCGCGAACTTCGGCGCCCGTGAACGCTGCATCCCTTCCTCGAACAGCTTCACGATGTTCGGGTCGGTGGGCGACGTGGTGCGCACGTACTCCGGCGCAGGGGCGATGGGAAGCGCCTGAGGATTGGGCGGCGTGCGCGGGGCGCCACCGGGGCGCTGGGCGTTCGCAGCCGTGGCAGCCGCGAGCGAGAGAGCAAAAAGGGAGAGGTGGCGCATGGGGGTGGGTGGAGTTGGAGAACTGAGCACCGACGACTTTCACTACGAACTACAAACTCCTCGTGAACCGCAGGGAGTTCGTAGTTCGTAGTGACAGTCGTCAGTCATCGGTACTGCGGATCGATGCAGCGGCTGGCACACTACGCCCTGGGCGACAAACCATCCACCAGACTGGTCCGGTATGCCTTCCACGCCGGCACGATGCCGATCAGCATGCCGCTGATCATCACCAGGGCGAGATAGGTGTACTCGGTTTCGCCAAGGGCGC
>NZ_JBIJAW010000144.1:0-8204 GCF_044345575.1 Gemmatimonas sp. | reverse complement strand
GACACCGTCACGCCATTGATGGAGCGAGTGGCGCCGTACGGCATGCCCTCGAGTCCGGCGGCCCAGCTGCCCAATCGTTCACGCGACACCGCCGCGCCCGCCTCGGTGACGAGGTAGGCGTCGCACCTCCACGTGAGGTGGTCCCCGTGCGCATGCGTGACCACCGCGCGGGCGACGGGCGCCCACGGGTCGATGTAGAAGTCACCGGCCTCACAGTAGAGACCGCGTTCAGTGGTGCGGAGCATGGCACAGGCTAATCCACGCCAGCCCCGTCGAGGTTCCTTCTATGTCGATGGCCGGCGGGCGTGCTTGCCGGCTCAGCGGAAGGGACGGCCTCCCTGCCGATCGTCGAGTACGAAGATGCCACGCGCGGGCATCTGCACGGCGGGCAGCGTGGTGGCGTTCATCTCGGCGTTCGCCCCGATGATGCCGTTCTCGTGCAGCAACCACGCGACCACGGCATACGTCTCGGTGTCCGAGAGCGATCCCGGGGCGTTTTGCGGCATGGCGCGGCGCACGTAATCGAAGACCGTGGTGGCGTACGGCCAGTAGTTGCCGATGGTGCGCGGGGCGCGGTCGGCGCGGGCGAAGTCGTAGCCCACGTCGGGGGTTCGCCCCACCAGTGGCGGTACCGGGGCCAGCCCTTCGCCCTTCGCGCCATGGCAGGAGGCACACTTGGCCGCGTACACGACCGCTCCGTCGGACGACGTACCCGCGCCCGCGGGCAGCCCGGCGCCGCTGGGGTCTACATCGATGTCGATCGCCGCGAGTCGAGCCGGTGTGGGCGTGTGCCCGAGCCCGAACGATGGGTCGGCCGCGGACGGCGAGGCATCACACGACGCGAGCAGCGCGCACGCGCCGAGCGCAGCGAACACGATCATGCGGCGCATCAGCCACCTCCGAAGGTCACGGTGCCGTCGCTCGCGACATCCCACGCGCGGATGGCACTGTAGTGGTATCCGGGCGCGTCACCGCGCACCCGGCGATACTCGTCGGCGGTCGGTTGCACGGCACCGGTTTCGTCCACCGCGCGACTGAGCAGGCGAGTGCTGCGGCCATCCCAATTCCACAGGTATTCGAAGCGCGTGTGCGCCATGGGGAGCGCGCCGTTGGGGAGCGATGCCATGTGCCAGGTGCGTCCGCCATCGGTGGAGACATCGACGCGCGAAATGCGTCCGCGTCCAGTCCACGCGAGACCGCGCACGGCATGCCATCCGCGCTCGGCGAGCTTCCCGGGATACGACGGTGACGTGATGAGCGACTTCACATCCATCGTGAAGCTGAACTGTCGCGCCTTGCCGCCGGGGATCGGGTCGGTGTACTTGGACGTCTCTTCGCGCGACATGAGCGGCTGGTCGGTGACTTCGAGCCGGCGCAGCCACTTCACGCACATGTTGCCCTCATAGCCGGGCAGCAGCAGGCGGATGGGATAGCCGTTGCCTGGGCGCAGTGCTTCGCCGTTCTGCGCATACACGACGAGTGCATCGTCGAGCATCTTCTGCATGGGCACACTGCGGGAGAGCACCGCGGCGTCGTTGCCTTCGGCCACCACCCACGACGCGTTGGGCTTTGCGCCCACCGCCCGCAGCAGAGTGGAGACGGCAACACCGGTCCACTCGCTGTTGCTGGTGAGCCCATCCACCACTTGCGGCGACATATCGGGCTTGGGGTTGTTCCAGGCGCGTCCGCCGTTGCCGCTGCACTCGATGAAATACGTGCGCGTGACGGACGGGAACCGCTTGAGTTCATCGAGAGAGAACTCGAGCGGCTTGTTCACCAGTCCGTGCATGGTGAGCGTGTGCTTGGCCGGATCGATCGCGGGGATGCCGTTGTGGTGCCGCTGAAAATGGAGATCGGCCGGCGTGATGGTGCCGTGCAGCTCGTGATGCGGCGTCCACGTCGAACCGCTGGTGACGTTCACGGGCGAGAGACGCGGTGTCTCGAAGGGAGAACGGGTGCCGAGCGAATCGCTCGGCGCGCCGGGCACGCGCGACGGATCGATGGGCACCGCCGGTTCCGCCGTCTGGGTGACGGCACTCAGCAGCGAGGGGGTGAGCGCGGCACCCGCGAGCAGTCCGCCGGTCCGTACCAGCGCGCGTCGTGAGATATGGCGTTCAGATCCGGCAGGGGAGTCGTCGGGCAGCGGCGCGTCCACGTACAGCCTCCAGAGGAAGGGCAGGAGAGCAATGCAACGCGCCAATAATACGACCCGGTCTCTGCTTCTGCTCGCCCTCTGCGCTTTCAGCGGAGAAAATGAGAAAGGGGGGAACTGATATTGGGAGAAAAGGGGAAAAGAAGAAAAAGAGAATGAAAAAATTGAAGAAAAGCCGACGGCTCGACGTTGATCCGGACTCCCCTTTTCTCCCTTTCCCCTTTTCTCCCAATTTCAGTTCCCCCCTTTCTCCCCTTCTCCGGCTACGAACGCGGCGAGGAGCACGGGCAGCCGACGATGCGAGTGAACGGCGTCAGTGCTTGATGAACGTTCCCGCGCGCAGTTCGCTCACCGCCTGCTGCAGTTCGGCTTGCGTGTTCATCACGATCGGGCCGTACCACGCCACGGGCTCCTTGATGGGCGCGCCACTCACGAGGAGGAAGCGAATGCCCTCGTCGCCGGCGCGCACCACCACCTCGTCGCCGGAATCGAAGAAGATGAGGGAGCGATTGCCCGAGCGGTCGCGCACCAGGTCATCGTCGTTGCCGGCGGTGCGCTCCGTGAGCACGCCCATGGGATCGGAGGCGTGGCGGAACGTGCCGCTCCCTTCGAAGATGTAGGCGAAGGTGCTGCGATACGCGTCCACCGGCAGCGACTTCTTCACACCGGCGGGGACGAACACATCGAGGTACTGCGGATCGGCGGCGATCCCATCGACCGGACCGCGCTTCCCCCAGAACGCGCCGCAGATCACGCGAACCGTGGTGCCGTCATCGTCGATGATTTCCGCGATCTCCTTCGACTGCACATCCTGGTAGCGCGGGGCCGTCATCTTGAGCGTACTGGGCAGGTTGGCCCACAGCTGGAAGCCGTGCATGCGCCCCTGCGGGTCGCCGTGCGGCATCTCGTGGTGGATGATGCCGCTCCCCGCCGTCATCCACTGCACATCGCCCGCGCCGAGCATGCCGCGATTGCCGAGCGAGTCGGCGTGCTCGACGTTGCCGGCGAGCACGTAGGTGATCGTCTCGATGCCGCGGTGTGGATGCCACGGGAAGCCCGCCTGATACTGCCGCGGGTCATTGCCGCGGAAGTCGTCGAACAGCAGGAACGGATCGGTCTCGGCCGTTTCGCCGAACCCGAAACCACGGTGTAGGTGCACACCCGCGCCCTCCATAGTGGGCTGGGCGGTGACGATGCGCTTGACGGGACGGATGGACACGGGTGACTCCGGGTTGAGATGTCTGGAAGATATCTCAGTAATAAGAGACTGTCCAGTGGCCCCGGTTCAGATCATCCCGGTCATATCCATGCCACCGGTGGCTTTCGGCGGCGGGAGCGGCGGCGGTGCCTCGCCGAAGATGTCGAAGGCGCGCATCGAGGCCTCGACCGCGCCGAGCGCGTCGGATAGTTCGGTGGCGGTCTTTTTCACTTCCCACCGGTACATGGGCCCGCTCACGGCCACGAGGCCGACGCCCACCGCGAGCGCCGCCGCGACCGCCGGTCCGGCGATGGCCGCACCCGCGAGCAGGAAGGCCTTCTTGGCGAGGGCCGCCGCGATGATTCCGCTCACCGTCGCGCCGCCACCCGCGATCGCCCCATAGCCGAAGACGTTGATGCCGAGGCCACTCCGCAGATCCACGGTCATGGTCACCTCGCACGACTGCGGGTCGCCCGGCACGGGCGCGAGGCTCACGCGTACTTCGGTGGCGTACACCCCGTACCGCGTCCACGTCCACTTGTAATTGCCGTCCACCAGGGCCGGGAGCGTGAACACCAGCACGCCCCCGTCGAGCGGATGGCCGCCCAAGGTGTCCTTGAGCGACAGCAGCCACGGCGACGTCTGCAAGCTGCGGCCGAGTGCGGGCAATACCGCTCGGCCCGGCGAGCGGAACACGCGCGAGACCGACAGGGTGCGCTGACTGGTGCCGAGGAACCGTCGCGCGAGGCGTTCGGTGAACGGCGAGACCTCGGCCGGTTGCACCATGCCCTGTCCCTGCGCGCGGATCTCGTCGAGCGCCAGCGCCACATAGCGCTGCGAAATGCCCGCCTCCACGGCGGCGGCTTCCACATCGCGTAGGCGGTAGGCATCGGTGGGCACGGCGTCATTCGTCGACCCGGTGTTGGCATCGGCGGGTACCAGCGCCCGCGTGTCGTTGCTGCGCACGCGCTGCTCGAGGCGCGCTGCGGCTTCGGCCTGCAACTCCGCCGCGCGGCGCCACACGGCCATCGCGTGCTCGCTGTCGAGCACCGGCGACGGCCCGTGATCGCGCTGCGCGTGCAGCATCTTCTCCTGCGCCTTGTCGAGGGCCGCGGCGAGTTCCTCGCCGGTGGCGAATCGCTCGTCGCGCTGCTTGCGCAGCAGGCGATCGATCACCGCGGCGATGTGTGGATCGACCTCCGGCGCCACCGTGCGCAGTGGCGGCGGCTCCTTGGTGGCATGGGCCACCAGGATGCTCTGCGGCGTCGTGCCCTCGAAGGGGAGGCGTCCGGCGAGTGCGAGAAAGCCGATGCACCCCAGCGCATACAAATCGCTGCGGCCGTCGAGCGCGTCGCCGGTGGCCTGCTCAGGGCTCATGAAGTGCACCGTGCCCAACACGAGGCCGTCCTGCGTGAGCGCAGGATTGAATTCGGCGCGCGCGATGCCGAAGTCGCTCACGACTGCGCGGCCGGTTGCCCGTTCGAGCAGGATGTTGTCCGGCTTGATGTCCCGATGCACGATGCTGCGGGCATGCGCGTACGCCAGCGCCCACGCCACCTCGCGCAACACACGCACGACTTCCACGGCCGGGAGGGTGCCGCGATCACGGATGCGATCGCCCAGTGTTTCGCCGTCCACGAAGCCCATGGCGAAGAACGCGTAGCCACCCAGTTCATCGGCGCGATACACCGGCACGATGTTGGGGTGCGACAGCTGCGCGGCCATGCGGGCTTCACGCAGGAATCGCTCGCGCGTCTCCGGGTCGTCGGCGAGGTGCGGGGGCAGCACCTTGAGCGCCACCGAGCGATCGAGCTTTTCGTCGCGGGCGAGGAGCACGATGCCCATGCCGCCGCGTCCGAGCTCCCGCTGAATGGCATACTGCCCGTGCAGGGCCGTGCGAAATGCCGCGAGGCCGTCGGGAGTGGTAGGTTCCGTGATCGTCATCGTCGGGAGAACCTACGTGAAGGCCACCACATTGTTACAGGGGGCGCTGTGTGCCGCCCTCGCCGTCACCATGCCGTTACGAACGGCCGCCGCGCAGTCACGCCCCGACCTCGCCGGCACGTGGCGCGGGACGCTGGTGAACTACCCCACGCGCCCCGGTGCTGCGCCGGTGGACGTTACCATGGAGTTTGGCGCGTTGCCGGTGGCTGACTCCACCTGCGTCCCCTGGAAGACCACCTACCGCGAACAGGCGGTGGTGCGGGGAGTGAAGGATTACCGGCTATGTCGTGGCACCGGCCCCGACGACTATGCAGTGGACGAGGGGGGCGGCGTGGTGCTCCCCGCCCGGCTCCTCGGCGACGTCCTGGTCTCCGCCTTCAAGACCGGCCCGCTGCTGCTCGTGACCCACCTGCGGGTGCAGGGCGACACGCTGACTGAGGAGATCATGACCATCGACGACCGACCGGCGGCCGATGGGCTGGTGACGATGCGCCCGCGCGCGATTCAGCGGCTGGTGCTTACCCGGCAGCGATAGCGGCACACGGGGAGACGTCGCGGGCGAATCTCGCCACGTTTCCAAAATCCGGTATGGACGTACTGCAGAGTTAATGATACCCTGTTCGCGTTATCATAACTCTCTCCCGCCCGACCATGACCGCTCCCACTCGCTCGCTGCTCATCGGCGTCACCCTGCTTGGCGCCCTCAGCACCCCCTGGGCATCCCCGCTTCGCGCGCAGGCGCCCGCCACTCCGGCCGTGGCCACTGGTGAAGTGGTGATTCGAGGCGCGGTGCGACAGCCGGATGGTCGACCGGTGACCGGGGCCGACGTACGCCTCACCGACCCCAACGGCCGCAGCACGCCGGTCCGTACCGACGGGAACGGGCAATTCACGGCGACCGTACCGGGCGCCGGGCGGTACACCCTCGTCGTTCGCGCCGTGGGCTACGCGAGTGTGTCACAGCCAGTCGCGGCGCGCGCCGGCGCCGAACCGATCGCCATCGTGCTCCGCCCGCAGGCGCAGCTCACGCCGGTGCAGGTGATCGGCGCAACGACCACCTCACGGGACCTGCATCCGGGCGCCGATGCGCTCCTAGGTGCGGTCTCGGTGCTCGGTGGTGAACAAATCGCCCGCGAAAATGTGGCGTTCTCGCAGGAACTACTGCGCAAGGTGCCCGGCGTGTATCGGGCTGAGTTCAATCAGGGCATCGTAAACGGCGACATCGGTCTCCGCGGCTTCAACACCGAGAGCGAGATCGCCAGCACGAAACTGCTGATCGACGGCATTCCGTCGAATCTCAACAGCGGTGTGAGCGAAATGAATGCGATCTTCCCGCTCGAGATCTCGCGCATGGACGTGGTGCGCGGCACGAACGATCCCCGCTTCGGCCTGTTCAATCTCGCCGGCAACGTGTCGGTGGAAACGGCACAGGGCGGCGGCAACTACATCACGTCGCGTTTGCAGGGCGGCTCCTTCGGCACGCAGGAAGCCCAAGTCCTCGGTAATGTCGCAGTTGGCGGCTTCAGTCAGACCATCTTCGCCGGTGCGCGCCGTGCCGACGGCTATCGGGCCAACTCGGCCTCCGACAAGTGGACGGCGTCGGGCAAGTGGTTCTATACAACGGACAGCGCACGCGTTCGGGTGGGACTGATCGCGCGGATGCACCGGCTCGACACGGAAGCACCCGGATACCTGACGCAATCCCAGTCGCGTTCGACGCCGCGATTCTCGCCGGTCTTCAGCAACTCCGACGGTGGCACCGTGGACAGTGATCACGGCAGCCTGCACCTCGACGTGCGGCAAACATCCACGCTGTCGTGGTCGCTCAAGGCCTACACCCAGCGCTTCGATCGGGTGCGCTTCGTGCGCTTCACGGCGGCAGGCGCCCAGCAGGAGCGCATCGAAGACGAACGGCAGGTGGGCACCATTGGTACGGTCACGTGGCGCCCGGCGTCGCTCGCGGATAGGAAAGTCGTCGTCACGGGCGGCCTGGACCTGCAGCAGCAGACCAACGAGCAGTTCCGTTTTCGCACGTTGGATCGCGCACGGCAGGCCACCCTGCGCGATCAGGACTTCACGCTCGACAACACGGGTGGCTTCGTGCAGGTGAGCAGCGCGCCCACTTCATGGCTCACGCTCACGGCGGGCATGCGCGCCGATCGCTTCGACGGCGAGTTCACCAACAACCTGCCGTCGCCCACCACCCTGCCGGTGCTGCAGTTCGGTACGATCACCCAGCCCAAGGTCAGTGCCGGGGTGCGTATCAACGACCGGCTGAGTGGCTATGCCAACTACGGACGTGGCTTCCAGATCGGCAGTGCGATCGCGGCGTACGGTCGTACACCGCTCCGCGCCTCGGTCAACGACGGCGGCGAAGTGGGTCTGGTGAGTGAGCCGCTGCGTGGCTGGACGGTACGCGCCGGATACTGGGAGCAGCGCGCGTCCGACGAGGTACGTCTGCGCTTCGACAACTCCGGGGATTCGGAAAACATCGGCCGCACACGTCGTCGCGGTCTGGACATCGAAAGCACGCTGCGCTTGCCGAAGGCGGTGCAGCTATGGATGGCCGGAACGTCTCAGCGGGCCGTACTCGTCGAGCCCGGGCGCACGAATGCGGCGGTGGCGGGTAATCTCCTCAACCACGTGCCCTCTTGGACGGTGAAGTACGGTGCGGAATGGACGCCCCGTACCGGGCTGACGACGTCGGCGTGGGCGTACGCGCAGGGCGACTACCAGATCGTGCCGCAGAACAATCGCGGCCGCTGGGGCGCGATGCACACCGTGAATGCCGATGTGTCGTGGCGCTGGCGCGCCGCGGCTCTGGGGCTCGGCGTCACGAACCTCTTCGACCGCTATATGGAGTACGTGTGGTGGGATGGGGCGCAAACGCTGCATTCCCCCGCCTCGGGG
>NZ_JBIJAW010000143.1:0-8229 GCF_044345575.1 Gemmatimonas sp. | reverse complement strand
GACGACCACACTCCGGGCTTGCCAGTAGCAGTTCGGGTCCGCGCTAAACTGACAGAGCGTCCCCATGGCAACCTGATTCACATAGTTGACGCCGATGGCATGGTACCCGCGCGCGGCGGCCGCACGTAGGATGTAGCTGTACTGCGACGGGCGCCCCAGTGTCCCCGGCAGGAACACCAGCAGTTTCCCCTGCGGGGTGATGGCCGGCGACGGATTGATGACGACATGCGGCGCTTCGGCGCCGGTCGGAACGGCCGCGATAGCCGCATCGGTCGTGGTGGCATTGATCTGCCGCTCCACGGACGGTGGCCGCGTGCCTTGTGGGGGAGCCGTGATGCCGGGCGCATCGTTCGCGTCACGACGTGCGCAGGCGCCGGCCGCCACCAGAAGCGAAACAGCCAACGTCCGCCAGGTCGTGAAAGACGGACTCGGCATTCGAGAGTTCCTCACGGCGTCGCCTCTTTGCACGTTGATTCGGGAAATGGCAGGCGTCGTCCTGATCGCCACGACTCCGGCAATGCGCACGGTCGGCGCACGCAGGATGAAGGTCAGCGCTTGATACCGTAGGGTGGCGGGGCGGCGCGTGGCACATGACGCGGGACGAAGATGCGCCCGTCGTCGATCACGATATGGCCGTCGCGAATGACCAGCTCCACCTTGGCGAGGTCATCCAGACGATCGTCCGGACGACCGTTGACCACCACCACGTCAGCCAACTTGCCCGCCACGAGCGTGCCCAGCTTGTCATCCATGTCGAGCAACTCGGCGTTGGTCTTTGTCGCCGCGACCAGCGCCTCGGCGGGCGTGTAGCCGATCGCCGTGAAGTACTTGAGCTCGTTGATGTACGGCCACGGCATGTGCTGATACCAGTCCAGCACGAGATCCGTGCCCACGCCCATCTTCACCCCGGCGCGGTGCATCCGGCGCATCACGTCGAGATTGAGCGAATCACTGAACTGGAATCGGCGCGACGACGACCCGAAATATCCGCCACCGAGTTTGTTGAACAGCAGGGTGTAGATGTAGACGGTCGGATCGGCCTCCACCTTCTTGGCCACCATGGCCCGGATCGCCTCGTCGGTGCGTGGCAACGGATGTTCGATCATGTCGACACCGGCCTCGATGGCCCGGTCGATGTAGAACGTCTCGCAGTCGCACGTCACCTTGAGGCCGAGCGCGTGCGCTTCCTCGATTGCGGCGCGAGCCTCCTCGGTCGTGAAGTGCGACGCGATCTTGATCAGGTCGGCTCCCGCCTTGAACTGCTCGCGCACCGCCTGGCGCCAATCGTCCGGTCCACTGGCTCCCCGGATCGGCCGCGGCCCGGACTCGGCAAAGTTGCGCACTTCGTTGCCGTGGCCGCCCGTGCCGGTGATCAGCTGACCGGCCGCAAAGATGCGCGGCGCAGCGATCGCGTTGCGAGCACTCCACGCCTTGAGCCGAAAGGGGATGTCACCCGCCGACGCCACATCCCGCACACTCGTGATCCCGCTCTCGAGGAAGTAGCGAAGCCGGTTGAGCGAGCGCAGGGTCATGTCAGCGTCGTTGCCATCTTCGGTGGTCGACACCGGCGGATCGCTGTAGGTGATGTGCGTGTGCAGGTCGATCAGGCCGGGCAGCACCGTCTTCCCCGTCACGTCGATCACCCGCGCATCGCGGGGCCAGTCCGTTGCGCCGGGCGGCAGGACCGCGACAATGCGATTCCGCGTGATGACCACGGTACCAGCGCGCGCGGGCGCACCGGTCCCGTCGAACACACGCCCGCCTCGCAGCACGATCGAGCCATCCGGCCCCTTCGGACCGCTCGGTGCCGGCACGCGACGCGGATCATCACTCGTCTCTTGGGTCGGGGAGAGCGAGCGACGGCGGTCCGCTGCGCGCTCCTGCGCGTGGATCTCGTGAGGGGCCATGCCGAGAGTGCCCAGCGTCAGGCCGACGGCGATGCAGTATCGTCCGAATGTCACGTCGCTACCTCTCCGGAGTGGTGGGCGCCGGCGTCGGTCGCGATTCGTTGGCTCGCTCCGCCGTCGGTCCGTAAAGAAAAATCGGAAGGCGAGCTACGCACAACTGCACAGGGCGAGCGACCCGGGCGTTCGTGCCCGGCGGAACGTGCACCGCGCGGCAGACCGTACTCTCGACACGCGCACTCGACGATCGCCTTCGCGCGTTCACAATTGGTGGAGCGCCATCCGAGACAGGTGGGCAAGTGCAGCGACGCGAGATCTGCGATCGTCCGCGTGTGGCAGTAGGCGTGATCGCCCGACCGGCCGCAGAGGCCTTCCTGAGCGAGACCGTCAACGCCACCCAACCCAACGGTGACAGAGGTCAGGGCGGTAACCGACCAGCTGCACCAGGCATCGATAGCGGTCCTCATGAGGGCCGCCTTCCGTCAGACCGGTACGCGCGAAGCCGTCTTCAAGGGGAGGCCGTGTGTTGAAGCACTGTTCGCGCGGAAGCGCGAGGTCAGCGGATGATCACGGCAAAGCCGCTTCATAGGCCGCCACACTGAAACCCACGAGCGGTACTTCAGCCGCACCGGTCAAGACCGGGCGCTTGATCAGACTCGGGTTGGCGACCATCAGCGCAATCGCCTTGGCCTCATTCAGGTCAGCCTTGTCTGCATCCGACAGCCCGCGGAATGTCGTGCCCGCGCGGTTGAGCAGTTTCTCCCAGCCCACGGACGCCGCCCACGCGCTGAGCGTCGCCGCATCGATGCCCGCGACCTTGTAGTCGTGAAACACATACGCGACGCCGCGTGCCTCGAGCCAGGCGCGGGCCTTCTTCATCGTGTCGCAGTTGCGGATCCCGTACAGAGTCATGGTCATGGTTTGGCAGGTCTCATCGTGCGTGGCAACGGGTAGGTCATCCTACGCGCTTTGTCAGCGCAATCCATGTAAAGCCGCGGCGGCGGCCGCGACGGTCCGCGCGACATCATCACGGTTGGTATTCCAGCCACACACGCTGATGCGCATCACCCGCTGACCGTCCCACGTACCGCCACTCATGAAGGCTTCGCCGCTGGCGTTGATCGCGGCGATCACCGCGTCGCTGATGTTGCGGCCATCGAGCGCATTGAACTGGATCAGCCCCTGGTTCATCGTCGGCCGCGCGAGGCCGGTCGCCCCCGGCAATGCCGCCATGCCGTCGTAGATGGCGGCGGCATGATCGCAGCATCGCTCGATCATCGCCGCGAGACCATCGCGCCCAAGCTCCATCAACGCCGCCAGTGCAGGCAACGCGCGGGCTCGGCGTGACCATTCCGGTGTGAAATCCATCGGATCACGAACATCGCCGCCCGTCGTCAGATAGGCCGCCGTCATCCGCATGGCCGCGCTGTGCGCAACCGGATCACGCGTGAGGGCCATGCCGCAATCGTAAGGCGTGTTCAACCATTTATGGCCATCGGTCGCCCAGCTATCGGCCCGTTCCACCCCGGCCACCAGGGGGGCGAGCCGCGGGCTGGCATTGGCCCACAGTCCGAAGGCGCCATCGACATGGACCCATGCGCCCGCCGCCTGCGCGATCGGACACAGCGTCATGAAATCATCGCACGCACCGATATTGAGGTCGCCGGCATTGAGGATGACAATGGTCGGTGCGTGGGGGGCGAGTGCCAGCGCCTCGCGTAGCACGTCGGGTGAGACGTAGCCGGGGCGGTCGCCGCCGAGCGGAACGACACAGTCGCTACCCAGCCCGAGCAGGCGCAGCGCGCGCGTCACGGAGGAATGATGATGCGCGTTGGCGAGGACACGGACGACCGGGGCACCCTGTAGTCCCTTGGCTTCGACGTCCCAGCCGTGGCGCGCCAGCACGGCATGACGCGCGGCGGCCAGCGCGGTGAGATGCGCCATCTGGCAGCCGGTGACGAAGGCATAGCTGCAATCGGACGGCAGCCGCAGCGCCTCCAGCAAGAACCGCCCGGCGACTTCCTCCAACACGGCCCCGGCGGGACTGGTCGATGCTAGCACAGCATTCTGATCCCAGGCCGAACACATGATGTCGGTGGCCAGCGCCGCGGGCAGCGCACCGCCCTTCACCCAGGCGAAAAAGCGGCCGCCGGCATTGCCGGTCAATCCCGGCTCAGCCGCTGCGGCGATGGCGCGGACGACCTCGGTGGCGGGCAGGCCCTGCTCCGGCAGATGCGTCGGTAGCGGTGCGCGCATGTCGCTCGGCGTGCCGCGCGACGCGACGGGGCGGGTATCAAGCGAGGCCAGATAGCGGCGGGCTTCGGCAAACGCGATATCGAGCGGGTCCATGGTGGGAGCGTAACGGGATGATATCATCATGTCCATGTTCGCACTTCGACCGGGTCACCTTCGAATGGGGGTTCGCGCGATGACTCCGCTCTTCAAGAAACTCAATACGGCGACACTCGTCCAAGCGGCAGACGGAGACGCACAGCTCTGGATGGTCTATCCGAAAGGATCCTCGAAGAAGTATAAGTGCGAGTTCAAGTCGTTTCTGTAAGGTGGAGTTCATCAAAACCATGACGCGCAACCCCGATGGCGCGATCTCACGTGCCGGGCGCACGAAGGCGCTCGCGCAGCGGCCCGGCGAGGCGTAACCCGTCAATCATCCTGACCCGCCTGCCTCCGCGTGCAGGTGAGCTCGAGCGTTAGCCACTAAAGGAGTGCCCATGCGTCTTCTCGTGTCAGCAATGCTTGCGGTAGTTGCCGTCATCCACCTGTTGCCGCTATCAGGTGTGCTTGGGAGCGAGCGGCTTGCCGCGCTCTATGGGCTGTCCTTCAAGGAGCCCAACCAGGAAATCCTCATGCGCCATCGCGCGGTGCTCTTCGGACTCTTTGGTCTGTTCCTTCTCTTCGCCGCGTTCCGACCCCCATTACACACAATGGCTTTCATTGGTGGCTTCGGTAGCGTGGTCTCGTTTCTCTGGCTCGCTCGGTCTGTCGGCGAGTACAACGCGCACGTTGCACGCGTCGTCAAGGCCGACATCGTTGCGCTGGCGTGCCTCATCATCGGTGTGGTCGCGCATGCGTACATTCAATATGCGGGCTAATGATCCGTTGCCGCCCACGTCCTTCGGCGGCTGAACTCAAACGCTCGGTGGATCCGATCGATTCTCAGGAATGACATGACTTTCCTCGATGCGGGTAGCTTCGCCGGACCCGAAATTCAGGCCGCCCTCAAGGCGCTGCACCGCGAAAGCGAGTTGTACTGGGACTCGCTCACTACGAGCATGTTCCTCGCGCCGATTGGCGACGCGTGGTCGCCCGCCGACAATGTTCGCCATCTCACGAAGTCGATGCGTGCCGTGACTCGAGGGCTGGGGATGCCACGCCTGGTGTTGCTGTTGGCGTTCGGGAGATCCAGCGCGCCTTCGCGTTCCTACGCATCGGTCCGCGAGATCTATCGGGCGCGCCTCGCACACGGGGCGAGCGCGGGCCGATTCGCTCCGCGCGCTCAGCAGAAATCAAGCGAACCCGAAGCCACTCGCGCGCGCATCATGGCCTCGCACGCTGCTGCGGTCGCCGAATTGTGCGCGGCCATCGCGCAGTGGCCGGAGACCGCGCTCGATGCGCGCCGATTACCGCATCCCCTCATTGGTCGCCTGACTGTCCGCGAGATGCTGCTCTTTACGGTCTATCACAATCGGCATCACCTGGAGAACGTGCAGCGCCGCTTCGCGAGTGCACCGCCGGGGACCACCGAATGACACCATGACCATCGCGATTCCCGTTGTATTCGGGGTCATGCTGGCGCTCGCGCTCGCGGCCTTCGCCAACCGCAGGTCTGCAGACTACGCCGTGCGCGTCTACGCCACGGCGCTCATCGTGGCGGCGCTCATCTATGTCGCATTCGCGCTGATCGGTCGGGCCAGCGAGGCCTGGCTCCTCGTCGAAGTGGGCGGCGTCGCACTCTTTGGCGCGGCGGCTGTCGTTGGACGACGCACGTGGGTCCCTTGTCTGGCCGTCGGGTGGGCCGCACACGTCGCGTGGGACCTCGCTCTTCATCGCAGTGGTCCCGGCGCGGTCTACACGCCCGTGTGGTATCCGTGGCTCTGTGTCGGCTTCGACCTCACGCTGGCCGCTTGCATTCTGACATTTAGCGTGGCGTTCGGTGCCCTAGGAGGAACGGATGTCCGAGAGTTGTGAGTCAGACGGTGCTCGCGCGGTCAGTGATCGCGTCATATACTCGATCGACGCCGATCACGATTTCTCTGCTGCGAAGCCATTCCAGAAACGGGCTTTTCAGAATGGGGCTGCGCCGAGCGTGGAGGCTGCGATCCGTTTCCTTCGCCATGACTGCTGAACTACTAGACCGCCTCGCCCGTCTGGACACCACTACGGTGTCCGATGCCCTCGATTTCCTCGCCCTGCCGGGCGCCACCATCGGGCTGCGTCCGCTGTGGAACTGCCCGCGCATCGTCGGCCGGGCGAGTACCGTGCAGCTCGGTCCGAAGACAGACACGGCCCCCACGGTACACCTGATCTCCCCGGTGATCGCGTCGATCGACAGCGACGATCGGGTCCTCGTGATCGCCGGCGGCACGGACGGCGTGTCCTGTTGGGGCGATATCCTCGCCAACGCCGCGAAGGTCAAAGGTGTGCGCGGCACGGTCATCGACGGCTACAGCCGCGACATCGAGGCCAATGAAGAAATCGCCTACCCCGTCTACGGGCGTGGTGCGACCATGGTCAGCGCTCGCAATCGCGTCGTCCAGCGCGCGTCCGGAACGCCGATACCGGTGGCCGGCGTCACGGTGCGCGAGGGCGACTACGTAATCGCCGACCGCTGCGGCACTGTCTTCATTCCGCAGGAGCGCATGGAACAGGTGCTCGACCTGGCGGAGCGCATCGCGCGGCGTCAGGACGGCATGGTGCAGGCTGTGCGCTCCGGGCGTTCGGTAGAGGATGTAATGCACGACAAGGAATTCGAGGCCATCAAGGTGGACGGCGCGCAATGAGCCCGCAGGATCTGGAGTTGGTCACGTTGTTCAAGGGTCTGGACACGCCCTGCGTCTCAGATGCCATGGACAAGCTGGGGATCCCAGGCCAGTGCCTCGGCATTGTCCCGCTGGCCGACTACCGTGACACGATTGTTGGTCCGGCCTTCACGGTGAAGTACGTGAGCTGCGGACAGCCTGCCGGCACGGTCGGCGACTTTGTCGACGACGCGGTTGAGGGTGATGTGATCGTCATCGACAACGACGGCCGCACGGACTGCACCGTCTGGGGCGACATCATGACGCAGTACGCTGGCCTGCGCGGTATCGCTGCCACGGTGATCGATGGCGTATGCCGCGATGTCACCAAGGCACTCGGTGACGGCTATCCGTTGTTCACTCGCGGGCGATTCATGCGCACGGGCAAGGATCGTGTGGAGGTGGCCGCGGTGAACCAGACGGTGTCGATCGGCGCTGCACGCGTGGTGCCGAGGGACATCGTGGTGGCGGATGCCAACGGCGTGGTGGTCGTGCCGCGTGCACGGGCCGCCGAAGTGGCGGAGGTGGCGCACCGCATCGAGGCGGCAGAGTCGCGCATCCGCGACTTAATCGCGCGAGGGCAGACGCTCGGTGAGGCGCGCGCCCAGCTTGGATACCACCAGCTTCAGACTAGAGACGCATGAGCCTCACCGATCAGAGCGCGCGCGCTGTGGCCCTTGGTACATCGACGCTTTACGAGGCCTCCGGCCTGCCCTGTTCGATTGACCCGGCGATCCGCGCCGTGTGGGCGGGCGCGGCAGTCGCCGGCCCGGCCTACCCCGTGCGCTGCGCACCCGGAGACAACCTCTCAATCCACCTTGCCCTCGAGCGGGCTCCGCGAGGCAGCATGCTTGTGGTCACCGCCGACGACTTCGTAGCGGGCTACTGGGGCGAGGTGCTGACTGTCGCAGCCGAAGCCGCGGGCATCGTGGGCCTCGTCATTGACGGCGGCGTGCGCGACGTTGCGGCGCTGGCACGCCGGCGCTTTCCGGTCTTCTCGCGCGGTATCTCCGTGCGCGGCACGATCAAGTCAAGCGCGCCATCAGTCGGCCAGCCAATCCTGATGACCGGCGTCCGGATCGAAGCCGGGGATCTGGTCGTCGCCGACGATGATGGCGTGGTCGTGCTGCCTGCCGCCCGGATCGACGAGGTTCTGGCGGCTGGCGACGCACGGGCCCAAAAGGAAAGCGACTTCATGGCGCGACTGACCCGTGGCGAGACGACCGTGGATCTGTTCGGGCTGTCGGCCTGGCGTGAGCAGGTATGAGCGATACGCGGCATCGGGAGCA
>NZ_JBIJAW010000142.1:0-8270 GCF_044345575.1 Gemmatimonas sp. | reverse complement strand
CGCGCGCGTGCTGGTCGCGATGTGTGGCGTTACGGATTCGCGCACCCAGCGTTCCGACACGACGGTCTTTCCCTGCCAGCGGCCACTCTGCAGCCACAGCTGCCAGATCTTTGCCAGGTCGGTCGCGTCGAGATAGAGGCCCCCCTCGGTGTCGATGGCGCCCGAGGTGGTGCGCTTCCAGTGCCACTGGGTGATGCCGAGCGGCGCGAAGAGATGGCGCGCCGCGTACTCCTCGATATCGACGCCGGTGGCGCGAAAGAAGATGTGCGCGAGCAGCGCGCTTTCGCCGCTGCTGTAGTTGAACTGGGTGCCCGGCTCGCGCATCATCGGCCGGTCGATGGTGAACTTGACCCAGTCCGGGCTCGCCTCGAGTGCGCCTGCCGTGTTGCGCGGATCGCTATACGGAATGCTTTCGTTCCAGTCGAATCCACCCGACATCGTGAGCAGGTGACGGATGGTTATGCGCCGCTTGCGATCGTCGAGATTCGCTACGGTGCTGGTGTCCCAGTACGTGAGAATCGGCGTGTCGAGTGCGGGAAATTCGCCGCGGGTGACGGCCACGCCGATCACCGCCGATGCCACCGTCTTGGACACCGACTGCAGCGTGTGCAGCGTGCCCCGCCGATACGTCGGGTGCCACCACGGGTTGAAGTAGTTGAAGGGCCCGGTGGGGTCGTGCGAATTGTTCAGCGACGAACTGGCGCGCGACGAGTCGCCGTAGAGCTTGTCGTAGTCGCGCGGATACTGCTTGTTCATCACGATCTGGCCACGACGAATGACCACCATGCGGTCGATGTTGCCGTACTTCCCCGCCGTGATTTCTGCGTCGAGGCTGTCGAGGACGGCGGCATTGAGACCGACCTTCGACGGGGTCGACGTTGGCCACGTGAACGTCGTTGGCTGGGCGCCGAGCGAGGAAGCCGCAAGCAACGCGAGCGCAGCGGCGGAGAAGGAGAGGCGGCATGTCATGGCCGTATTCTACTGGGCGGCAGCGGCCGCGGTGAGGGCGCTCGCCGCGGAATCAGCGCGTCCACACGGCGATGGCACCACACCCGGTCATGCCCATACCAAGCGCCGGTGGTACCTGACCGGATGCATAGATCTCCATGGCCAGCACATCGTCGGGGCGCACCATGGCGTCGAGATCGGCGAACGAGAACGGCGCACTGCCGAAGTCGGCGAGGAACATCGCGAACCCGTTCAGAAACAGTGACGGCAGACAGCGATCGCTGAACAGGCCACGCATCGCGACGTTCTGCTGTAGGCCCACACCGCGCGAAACGCGAACACCGGGGATTGTCCACAGCAGGTCCGAGAGAAAGATCGGCCGGCGGCGCTCGATATCCTTTTCGGTGATGAAGCGGCCGATACCCATACGCTGACGCTCCGCCAACTCCTGCCGCAGCGAGTAGCGCTGGTAGTTGGCCAGCACCTTCACGGTATCGAGCACCGACCGGAAGCTGTGTAACCCGACCTCGACCCGCGGGGCACCGTCGATGGCGTTCACCAGCAGGCGCTCGGGGTAAAAGCCCATGGCCCGTACATCAAGCGTGCGTGAGCCGGCGGGGACCGCGTCGAGCAGGAACTCTCCCTTGGCATTCGTGCGCACCGATGGCCCGTCCGGGACACTCACCGTGGCGTTGGCGATGGGTTTGTTGCTGCCGTCTCGCGTGACCACGCCGGCGACGCGCATGACGGTGGCCGAACCGAGATACAGCAGCTGGTGATTGAGCGCATCACCCACGAGCCGCACGTCCACACGGTCGGTGCTGTCGTTGGGCGTGTGGACCGCGAGCTGCACCACCCCTTCGCGCGGCACATCGCACACGCCGTACCACCCATTGGCACCAGTCACCGTCCGACGAAGCACGCGGCGTGGCGTCGCTGTCCGCCGACCGAGGTCAATCTCCGTCCACTCCACCTGCACCGACGCGTCGGCCACGGCGGCCCCGGTGCGCACGTCGTACACGGTGCCCATGAGCAACGTCGCGTCACGGCCCGCCGCGCCGGTCCCGCACACCGCGGCGCGGATATGCGCGGCCGACGGGACGGCCAGCAGCAGGTCCGTCACGTCGGCATTCATGCGCACGGCGCGCACGGGCGCTTCGATGCCCAGCATGTCGAGACGCGGGTGGTGGAAGCCGACCCGATAGCGTCCCGGAGCCAGATCAGCGAACTCAAAGCGACCGCGGTCGTCGGCAATGACCGAGCGCGCGCCGCTGCTGGCGTCGTCTTCGAGGAGTTGCACGACGGCACCGGGGAGCGGGAATCCGGTGAGACTGTCGTGTACGAGTCCCCTCAATCGCAGGGAGCGCGGCGCGCGCAGCGAAGTGCCATCGGCGATACGCGGCACGCCAACCGCTGGAGTGTCGCCAGTCGGCAATCGTAATGGTGCAGCGGCCAGTGCGTTGACGGCGAGGACAGCCACGGCCAGGAAACCACGATACACCGCACACTCCGGAAGGGAATCTCTGGGGATTGTACCCCGCTCGCATTCGTGGAGCCAGCGCCGCCTGACGGCAGCAGGCAGTTCGGGCTATCCGTCATCACGGATCGGGTGAACGGCGTCACGGCGCGCTACAATTAGGCGCACCAACACCCCGAGGAGAGGCGTGTGACCACCGGCGTCCCTATCTGATGTTTCCACCGCAACTGCGCTCGCTCGTCGGCCTGGCCATTCTGGTGGGCATCGGCTGGGCGCTGAGCCGCGACCGCCGCGCCATCTCCTGGCGGCTGGTCCTGTGGGGCCTGGCGTTGCAGTTGCTCTTTGGCGCCCTGGTGCTGCTCACGCCGGGCGCCAGCGGCTTTTTCGGGTCGGTCAATGAGGTGCTGTTGCGCATCATGGCCTTCTCCGATGCCGGGGCGAAGTTCCTCTTCGGCGACCTGGTGTTCAACAACATCCCGGTGGGCGAGGGCACCGCGGGAGGCAATGCCCCCATCGCCCCCAGCACCGTGCAGGCGGCGCGGGCCGGTGCCTACTTCGCGTTCCACGTCCTCCCCACCATCGTCTTCTTCTCCTCGCTCATGGCGGTGCTCTACTACCTGCGCCTCATGCAGCGGGTCGTGCACGGCGTCGCGTGGGTCATGCAGCGCACCATGCGCACGTCGGGCGCCGAAACACTCGCCACGGCGGGCGGGATCTTCCTGGGCCTCATGGAGACCCCGCTGCTGGTGCGTCCCTACCTCGAGCGGATGACCCGCTCCGAGCTCTTTGCCCTGATGGTCGCCGGTCTGGCCTCGATCAGCGGTGGCCTGCTCGTGGCCTATGTGGGTCTGCTCTCGCCGTTCTTTCCCGCCATCGGTGGTCACCTCGTCTCCGCGTCGGTCATGTCGGCCCCGGCGGCGCTGGTCGTGGCGAAACTGCTGTATCCCGAGACCGAGGCCACCGAGACCTCCACCACGCTCAGCGTGGAGTCGGAGCACACGGCCGACGTCAACGTCATCGACGCGGCAGGGCGCGGGGCTGTCGAAGGCGCCTTTCTCGCCATCAAGGTGGGCGCCATGCTCGTGGCCTTTCTCGGCCTCCTCGCCATGCTCAATGCCGGCATCGGCTGGGTGGGCTCGCTGGCTGGCGCACCGGAGCTCACGCTGCAGGGACTGCTGGGGCGCGCGCTCGCCCCGCTCGCGTGGGCGATCGGCGTGCCGTGGCAAGACGCGCAGACCGTGGGGGAGCTGATCGGCGTGAAGACCGTCCTCAACGAGTTCGTGGCCTTCCGCCAGCTGGCGGACCACCTGCAGGGCACCGGCGCCCTCGCGCCCCGCTCGCTGGTGATTGCCAGCTACGCGCTGGCCGGCTTTGCCAACTTCGGGTCCATCGCCATGCAGATCGCGGGCATGGGAGAACTCGCACCGTCCAAGCGCGCCCTGCTGGCCCAGCTTGGTCTGCGTGCTCTGCTCGGCGGAGCGCTGGCCTCGCTCATGACCGCGACCGTCGCGGGCATCCTCTACCCCGGGTGACGTCCTCGGTCCTCATCAGCGGCACGCTCACCCTCGACACGATCGAGCGCGGCGAGGTGATGCACCGCGATGTGCCCGGCGGCTCGGCGCTCTACGCGGCGGCGGCGGCGCGCCTGTGGATGCCGGTGCAGGTCACCGGCACCGTGGGCACCGACTTTCCACTGGACGTGCTCGACCTGCCGCAGGTGAATCACGACGCCGTCGAAGTGCTGTCGGGGCCCACATTCCGGTGGCACGCGCGCTACACGGATGATGGGGCGCAGCGCATCACCGTCTCACGTGAGCGCGGCGTGGCGGAGGGACGACTGCCGCCGGTAGGTCTGACCAGCGTACCGCGCGCGATACTGCTGGGGAGCACGCATCCGCACGTACAACGGCACGTGCTGCGGCAGTGGCCCGATGTCAGTGTGGTGGCACTCGACAGTATGTCGCACTGGTGGGCCAACGAAGGCGTGAGCCTGCGCGAGCTGCTGCCGCACGTGCACCTGCTCTTCGTGGATGACGAAGAGCTGAACGTCGCGACCGATGGGAGTGGCGCGGTCGATGCGCTGCATGCCCTCGGTCCGGCGATGGTGGTGGTGAAGCACGGGGCGCGCGGCGCGACGCTCCATCGTCGCGGCGCGACGCCCATCACGATCGCCGCGTGTCCCGTGGCCCGGGTGGCCGATACCACGGGCGCCGGGGATGCGTTTGCCGGCGCACTGGTGGCGTTGATCGCGTCCGGGGCCGCGCCCCACGACGACGCCGCGCTGCGTACGGCACTGCGTATGGCCGCGGCGGTCGCGGCGTTTGTCGTCGAAGGCTACGGCATCGAAGGGTTGCGGCGCCTCACGAGCGCCGAGGTCGAGGCAAGAGCGCAAGGCTGAAGATTCACAAAAGGGCGGCACTCCATTCACCCGAGTGAAGTGCCGACCTGTGATGCCAGAACTTGCTTGTTTCGCAGAGGTCATGTCACCTGACCGGCCACGGCGACACGAGCACCATTCGTTCAGAAATACCTGATCGCGCGCACCTTGTACGCCGTACCGCCCGGCCCCTTGTAGCCCGGCCCATCCCCGCCGGAGGCGAAATTCAGCGCCCACACGTACGCGGGGAACGGATACGACGGATTAGACGACTCCTGATACTCGGATGAGGACCAATACCACGAGCTAATTCCGGGTGTGTCCTCCAGCTGAAAACCGCCAATCTGTACGCGGCTGATCCACAGTTTCCTCAACTCATCACGGCTCGGCAACACCCAGTCGGCGTACCCACCGCCCCGATATTCGACCGCCAAGCGGGCAGCAGCGAAGGGCCGCCCAGTGGCCTCAATGGTCTGCATGATGAGGCGGGTGTTCGGGGCGCCGTCGCCAAGGCCCAACGCCAAGGAGAATACCGGGTCGAACACGGTCGTCTGCTCGGCGGGGACATAGATTCCCTGCTGCCACATCACACCGCGGTCCAGCGGGTAGTAGCCCGAGGTCGAGTTGATCGTCTGATCGATCTCCGCGGCGATGATGCCATGCGGGCGGGACGCCTCCAGCGCGCGGCGACAGTGCATATGTGGAACACTCCTCGACTCACCGCCTGAGGGGTTCACCCAGCTTCCCCCTAGACCGCAGGAACCGAGTTCATCACCGTCTCCTGTGATACCGGGCCCCGACTCCCGAAATCCGCCGTCCGGCAGAGTGACCACACGATCGGCGATATAGCCAGGATCGCCCGGCTGGAAGATGTAGGCGACGACGCCACCGCCGTACCGGTCGCCGACTTGAAGATTGTTCTGCGTCCCGGCCGTACCATTGGCAACCGCGGCGTGCGCGTCGAGTTCCCTTGGGCTGGTCGGTTCTGACGGGGAACAGCCAAGTGTGGCGAATGCACCTGCGATCAGCACGATGTGTCTCGGACGGAGCTTCACGGATTTCTTGAGGTTGGATGTGGAGGAGGACGACGAGCGGAAGACTTGCGAGGGGCGACGCGTGTCAGCGTCCGCGGGGGTAAGGAGGCGCCACGCTTCCGAGTTACGACGCAAGGGGAGAGTAGCGCCACGGCATCAATCACCCGTCAAGCGCCATTCGAATGGCAGAAACGCAGAAGGGCGGCGCCCCACTCTCCCGAGTGAAGCGCCGCCCTTCTGCATGACCTCCTGCCACTACGCCGCCGTCAGTTCCCCGCCGGCATCGTGATCCCCGCCGCGGCGAGCTTCTCGCTCATCGCCTTCTGACGCGGCGCGAAGGCCTTCGCCTCGGCCATCGCCGCATCGAGCGCGGCGCGTGCAGCGGCGGCCTGCTTCACCAGCGCGTCGCTCGGCGTTTCCCACACCGACAGCATGTTGCTCTTGGCCGTGCCCACACGCGTGAGCACGTTGGCATCGGGGCCGGCGGCACCACCACCAAAGCCGCCGCCACCGCCGAAGCCACCACCGAACGCGGGCAGCCCCACGCCGAACTTGGCCTTCAGGGCGTCGAAGTCCTTCCGGAACTGCGTCCACTCGGTCTTCACGTCGGCGCTCAGCGTGGTCGAGCTATCCACCTTGGCCGAGATCGCCACGATCTGCGCCTGCAATGCCGACAACGGCGCGGCCGCCTTGCTCCCCTCCACCTGCGCGCCGTGCAGCTCCATCGCCTTCGCGTTGTACGCCACACGCTGCTCGGCGGTGAGCTTCACCTCGGGATCCGCCACCAGCGTGAGCGGCTTGCGCGCCACTTCCTTGCCGTCGATCACCAGCGCCACCGTGTACGTGCCGGGCAACACGAGCGGGCCCTGGTTGCCGCCACCGCCAAAGCGGAAGCCGCCACCACCACCCTGCCCGCCCGCCGGCGCGCACGGGTTGTCGGCCAGGTAGCCCACCTCAGGCAGCGGCACCGGATACCCCGGGATCGCGCGACGTGGCGTGGGGAAACCACCCGGTCCACCACCCTGCCCACCACCGGCGCCACCACGACCGCCACCCGGCGCCGCCGTGTTGAGCTCCGGGACCGGCGTGACCCGCTGATCCCAGCACACGGTCTGAATACCAGCCACGTTCTTCGCCGCCGACACCGCGAGTTCACGCACCAGCGCCCCGCTGCCGTCGAGCACGCGCAGCATGGGGTTCTTCACCGGCGCCTTGAAGTAGAGCTGCATCACCGCTTCCGTCGGCGGGTTCTCGCCGGTGAAGAACTGATGCCCCCAGAACTCGTCGTTGCGGTCGTCCTTGCTCTTCCACTGCAACTGCGGGCCTGGCGTGAACAGCGCGGCCTCCGCCTTCTGCGCCGCCGCATACTCCTGAATGGGCTCGAGATGATCGAGAATCCACAGCGAGCGGCCATGCGTGGCCACGATCAGCGCGTTGTCGCGCGGATGAATGGTGAGTTCGTCCACTCGCACGGTCGGGAAGTTGGCCTTGAGCCGGCGCCACGACTTGCCCTTGTCGAGCGACAGGAAGATGCCCGTCTCCGTGCCCACGTACAGCACGTCGGCGTTCTTCGTGTCTTCGGTAAGCGTCTTGATCACCTCACCCTGCAGCCCGTTCGTGATCGCGGTGAACGTGGCGCCGAAATCGCGCGACACCCACACGTACGGCGCGTAGTCGTTGAGGCGATGGTTGTCCACCGTGACGTACACCACACCGGCGTCGAAACGGCTGGGCACCACTTCACTCACGAACGCGTGCCCCGCCGGGAAGCCGGGGAGATTCTTCGTGATGTTCGTCCATGTCTTGCCGTCGTCCTTCGAGACACTCACCGTGCCGTCGTCGGTGCCGGTATAGAACACGCCGGCCTGCTTGGGGCTCTCCGCGAGGGCCACGATGGCGGGCCACTGCGAAATGCCGTCGTTGCGGGCGATGGTGATGTCGGTGCCCTTGAGCCCCATCGTCACGATGGAATCGCGCGAGGCGTTCTGCGTGAGGTCGGGCGAAATGGCCTCCCACGAATCACCGCGATCACGCGAGCGGAATACCTTGTTCGCCGCCGCCATCAGCACGCCGGGATCGTTGGGCGACAGCATGAGCGGCGTATCCCAGTGGAAGCGATACGCTTCGCGCGGCTGTGCGTTCGTGACGTTCTGCGCGGTGGGGCGGATCTGCCGCGACTCACCGGTCACCTTGTTGCGACGCACGATGTTGCCGTCCTGCGACTCGGTGTACACGATGCGCGAGTCGCGCAGGTCGGGGATGGCCACGAAGCCGTCGCCGCCGAGGATCTGGAACCAGTCGTAGTTGAAGATGCCACGGTTCTGCCGCGACGCGCTGGGGCCGCACCAGTCGTAGTTGTCCTGCATGCCGCCGCACACGTTGTACGGCCACTCCAGGTCGTAGCTCACGTGGTAGAAGAGACCCACGGGCAGGT
>NZ_JBIJAW010000160.1:0-7662 GCF_044345575.1 Gemmatimonas sp. | reverse complement strand
AGCCGCTTCACCGCGTGCACGGTCACAATGCCCGGATGCTGCAAGCGCGCCACCGTGCGCGCCTCGCGTTCGAGTCGCGCGATCGCCTCGTCGGCCGAGCCCACGAAGCGCGGCCGCACCACCTTGATCGCCACATCCCGAAACAGGGAGCGATCCTGTGCCAGGTACACGATGGCACTTCCGCCCCGCCCGATTTCACCGCGTAGCGCGTACTCGTCGGCGAGCTCGGCGAGCAATTGCGATTCGTGGGCCTCACTCACCGCCCGTTACTCAGCGTTCGCGGAACGTGAACAGCACCTCGCCCATTTCGATACGGTCGCCGTCGGCCAGAGGCCGTTCAAGCGCCGCGGGCATTTCCACTCCGTTGTGCACCACCGGATTGGTCTGCGACAGGTTCTGCAGATACCACGTGCCGAGCGCAAAATGCATGCGGGCATGCGCGCGGCTGACGGTCATGTCGCGCAATTGGATATGCTTGTACAACGCGCCCTCGGCGCGCCCGAACGTCACTTCGATGCCGTCGGGCCCGTCTACCCGCACGAAGCGGATCTCGCGGTTGGCGTCGAGGCCACTGCCGATCTCGAGGCGACCGGGGAGGAACTGCAGGGTGCCGTCGGCCGGGACGCTGTAGCGGAGCGCATGCCCTTCGACCATGGTGCCGGGCACACCGGCCGCATTCATCACGGCAGTGGCTGGGGCGACAGCGACCGGTGTGAGGGTCGGCGACACGGTGGCGGGCGCCGGCAGACCGTCCAAACTCCACCCATCTGCAGCAGGTGCCGTCTGCTCGGGCGCGCCGGAAACGAACTCCCGGATCACCGGTCGGGGCCGAGGCGACGCCTCACGGGGAGGCACAGGCGGCAATGACGCGGATTGCGCAGGTGCAGGTGCAGGCGCAGGCCGAAACGGCACACCCGCCGGCACCGCGGCGGGCACCGGCGCCCGCGGCGTCGAGGGCACGGTTGCCGACTGGTCCGCGGTGAGGCCACCGAAGAGGGGGAGCGGGGCGTCCTCGCGTTCCACCGAGGGCGTGCGGTTGATCCACCAGAAGGCCGCCAACGCCACCAAAACGACGCCCGCCCCGATTGCGGCGAGGAACGTGATGAATTCATTCGTCATGGGTGGTGCGATCCCTCCGAATCTGGCGCGTAGTCCCGTCTGCAGCTTCACCGGGGAAGACGCCTTGCGGTGCCGAAAGCAACCGCGCGACGCCTGCCCCGACAGGGCCCTCGTTGCGGCTTACTTGCGGCGCTCGCCCGAGAAGGTCGCGCCGCCCTGCCCGCCGAAATCCACCTCACCCTTCACGTTGTCGTTGTCGACGATGGTGCCGTTGAAGGTGAGCGTGGCGCCGCCGCTGGTGTTCACCGCAAAGGTGAACGTGCTGCCCTTGACGATCCCCTTGAAGGGCAAGCTGCCCATGCGCGCGCTTTCGTAGGTCCCACTGAGCGAATCCCCGGTCTGCTTCAGGGTCACGGTGGGCGTGCCCGTCCCGTTCTCGGTAACCACCTTGAAGTTCCAGTTGCCCGTGAGGTCGGCGAGTCGCTGCGCGGCGAGCGCGCCGCCCGCGAAGACGGACGCGGCAACGGCAATGGCCAGGATACGTGGAGTCATGGTTCGGGCTGGGACTGAAGGGGACAGGGACCACGCTTTCGCCATTCAAGATAAATCGTCGACAAGTCGTGACGCGAAGACGGCCCGGCCGAGACACGACGGGACGACACTTTGGTCCATGTCGATCGGTCGCTGGCTTCTCGTATCCGTGTCATGGCTGGTGTGTACCGCCACGGTGGCTCCGCGGTGGGGGGAGCCGACCGTACCTCGGTTGTACCGCTGGGTGGCCGCCCCCGGCGAGTCGCTGGCCGTGTCGCGGATCGACCCCAGCCGCCCAACGGATGCGCCTGTGGCACTCCTTCTCCCCGGCCCGGTGGGTTCCGCCTACTCGTGGCGGCACGTGCAGCAGGGCTTGGTGGCTCAGGGTCACCGGGTCCTCATCGTCGATCCGCTCGGTATGGGCGCGTCGTCGCGTCCTCGCACGGCCGACTACGCCTTGAGTGCGCAAGCGACGCGACTCAAGGCATTACTCGACCACGAACTGCCGGCGAACACCCGCGTCGTGGTCGCCGGCCTGGGGACGAGTGCCACGATCGCCATGCACCTCGCGGCCATCGACAGCGCACGAATCGCCGGCGTCGCGTCGTTGGCTGGCGGGCCGGTGGACCAGCAGGGGACGCGCACCGTACGCATCGCGCTGGCGCTGGCGCCGCTCCTGCAGACCCGGCTTGGGCTAGCCCTCGGCCGACGCAAGTTCTCGGCGGTCGTACGCGACCAGAGCGCCGATCCGACCTGGTTCACACCGGAGGTCGCCGACCGCTATCTGGCGCCGCTCGAGCGCGATGTGCGCGGGCAGCTCACGGTGCTCAAGGACATGCACGACGCGAAGGAGCCGCACCCCATCGCGTCGCGTCTACCGCAGGTGGTCGCGCCGATGCGACTGCTGCTGGGTGACAAGCCAACGCCCAATGCGCCTTCGCGCGAGCAGGTTCTGCTGCTCATGCAACACGTCCGACGAATCACGATCGATACCGTACGCCGAGCCGGCACGTTGATGCACGAAGAGCGACCCGCCGACGTGGTGCGCGTGCTCGACGACATGCTGAGAGGGGCGCGTCGATCCCGCGTGCTGGGCGACCCGAATCAGTTGCGGCTCGATCTCGACGACTGACGGCAGGACGCAGTCAGCGCGTGAGTCCGAAGCCGTAGCTGGCGATGCCAGGAAGCGTGATGGGCAGCTTGCCGGTGATCGGCGCGCGACCCAGCATTGCACGCGCCGCCGCCCGCTGCGAGCTGGTCCACGGACTCCACGCAATGAGATGCGCTTCCGTGAGCGGCAAGCCGAGCTGCAGATACGGATTATTGAAGCTCACCAGCACGACCTTGGTGTTGCCGGCGCGCAAGCCGTTCAGCAGTTCGGGCAGGCCCCGAGTCGGCACCATGCTGGCCGTGTTGCTGGTGGCACCCACGTAGCTCGAGACCAGCACGAGGTCGGCCCCGCGCGCGATCGAGAGCGCGTTCTCCACCGACGCGGGGAGAATGGCAGGATCGGGCGTGACCTTGTAGCCGCCAGCGTTGCCTGCGGCGGCCCCCGCCGTGGCGTCGGCCACCACTTCAGGGGTGAGCGTGAGCGACAGCAGGTTGGGATAGGCGCTGCGCAGTTCCGCATCGAAGCCACGCCCCGCGCTCAGGTCGACACGCGATGACACGGTGATGCTCACCACTTTCGCCTGACGCGGCATCTTGAAGGGCACGAGCGACAGCGAATCGCGTACGAGCGTGATGGCCTTGGCCGCGGCATCGCGGGCCGGAGCCTGATTCGCCACGGTGCCCACCTTGGCGCGCACCGCCTCCACATCCACAAAGCGGTTGGTGTGCAGGCCGAACTCGTGCTTGGCCGCGAGCAGCTTACGCACCGAATCATTGATGCGCGCTTCGGTAATGCGGCCGCTGGCTACGGCGTCGACGACGGCCTGAATGCTCACCTTCGCGTCGGAGGGCATGAGCAGCACGTCATTACCCGCCTCCACGGCACGCAGCGTGGCCTCGGCCATCGACAGGCTGCCGAGGACGCCGTTCATGTCGAGCGCGTCGGTGACGAGCAGCCCGTTGAAGCGCATCTGGGTCCGGAGCAGGTCCGTCATCACGCGCGGGCTCAGTGTGGCCGCCGTGTGTGTGGTGTCGAGCGCGGGCAGATCGCCGTGGAAGGTCATCATGCCACGCACACCGGCATCGATGGCCGCCTGGAACGGCTTGAGTTCCACGCTGTCGAGGCGCGCGCGCGACACGTTCACGCGCGACAGTTCGAGGTGCGAGTTCTGCTCGGTATCACCATGCCCCGGGAAGTGCTTCCCGGTGGCCAGCATCCCGTGCTCCTGAATGCCCTTCACGAGCGCCGTACCCATCTCGCTCACGAGCCGCGCATCTTCGCCGAACGAACGCGCGCTGATGACGGGATTCTTGGGGTTGTTGTTCACGTCGAGCACGGGCGCGAAGGCCATGTGGATCCCCATGGCCCGCCCTTCCTCGGCCGTCACGCGCCCCATCTCGTACGCGAGCTTGGGGTCCCGGGTGGCACCGATGCCCATCTGGTACGGGAACGACGTAGCGCCACCAAGTTCGATGGCGTTGGGGAGGAACCACCCGCCACGCGCGCGGAACGCCGCGCCGGTCTCGAGATCAGCCCCCACCAGCAGCGGCAACTTCGCCGCCCGCTGGAGCGCATTCACCTTGGTGGCAATGTCCATGGGACCGCCCACGGACACGATGATGCCACCGAGTTCGAGATCGGTGATCTGCTTTTCGATGGTCGCGTACTGCGGGGCATCGACGGCGGTGTAATCGCCGAGAGTCCACACCCAGACCATCTGCGCTGCCTTCTGGCGGATCGTCAGAGTGGGGAGCACGGAGTCGGCCCACTCGGTGTGCGAGCGCGGTGTGGTGCGCGCTTCCGTGCGCGGTGCGGCGGGCGCGGACGACGGCGTGGCCGGCGTGGCCGGCGTGACAGAACGGGCACCGGCGGCGGCACAACCGGCGGCCAGTACAGCACTCAGGGGGAGAAACCAGGCACGCGCCATGGCGAAGACGACGGAGGGAAACGGAATCCGGGAACGTGAGGCCCGAGAGGGCGACGCCGGGGATGCTTGTTCAATCTACAACACGTCGCGGGAGGGGTACCGAGACCTGCTTGCGCCGTTGGCCGAGGCGTGAGACCCGAGACGACAGGAACGGTGTGGAGAGGCTCAGCACGAGACGTCCGCCCGGATAGAAGGGAGTCTGAGCGTTCTCGAGGTGAGAAGCGAGTGCGATGGTACTCGCTTCCCACCTCTGGAGAGCTGGAGTCTCGCTTCTATCCGAGCTCACCTCTCATTCTGACCCTTCGACTCTCATACTCAACTCCCGGATCTCACATCTCAGGGCACCGCGCGCGAGAGGGCGGTCTTGCCTCCCACTACCGGCAGCACGAGCGTGGTCGCGTCCAGGTCCACCGTGAGCTGCGTGCCCGCGCTCGGCCACAGCGTGAAGTCCTTGTCGCTCGAGAAGATCATCAGGCCCAGCCGCTTGCCCGCGGGGATGATCTGGTCATCGGGTTCGAGGTCGAAGGTGAGCGTAACGGGCTCGCCGGCGCGCAGTGCCGCGCTCGAGCGGATCGACTTGCTGTTCTGCGGATCGGCCCAGCCGCGCGTGACGATCCCACGCGGGTCCATCGCGCCGTTGGTGCCGGCCGGATAGGGCAGTTCCACGAGCCAGACCGACAGGTTGGCAGCGGCCTTGTTGGACGACACCCGAATGGTCACGCGGGCGGTGCCGCTGATATGCACGGGCTGCGTGAACGTGGGCAGCGCGTAGAGCAGGCGGTTCGCCGACGCGGCGGCCATGGCGAGCTGCGCCCCGCTCTGCGAGACATCGTCGGTGAGCGTCTCGCTCCCCTGCCCCGCGAGTCGCGCCAGGGCGAGCGCTCCGACCTGCGCGCCGCCCTTCGCGGGAAACAGCTCGACCGGCGCGCTCTCGGGATGCGGATAGGCCGCATACGGGGTGGGGCTCGTCCGCGCCGCACCCTCACGCACCACCCACGAGCGCGGGTCCTGCTCCACACCGTTCTGCACGCCGAGCAGATAGCGCGTGAACCACTTGTTCATCATAGTCAGCGGCGGTTCGCCACCGTGTCCACCCTGATGGAAATACATCTGCACGGGCGCACCGTTGGCGCGCACCGCCTCGGCCATGAGCGTGGTGTGCGACGGCATCACGTTCCAGTCGTTGAAGCCGTGCGCGGTGAGCATGGCGGCGCGGATCCCCTTGGCCTGCGCGAGGTAGTCGCGCTTCACCCACCAGTCGCTGAGGTCACCGCTGCGGCGATCGATGTTGCGCATGATCTCGTCGCGCACACGCGCGTGGCACAGGTCACGCGTGGCCGGGTTACCGCTCTGCACGAAGTCGTAGAGTACGTCCACGTCTTCGCCAAGGTAGCCGCCGGGGCTGCGCACCAGCCCGTTCGAGCGGTAGTAGCGATAGTAGGAGTTGTTGGGCGATACCGGGATGATCGCTTCCAGCCCCTTCACGCCCGTCGTCGCCACGGCCACCGGCAGCGTGCCGTTGAATGACGTGCCGGTCATGCCGACCTTGCCGGTCGTCCAGGTGGCCAGCACCTCGGTCGTGCCGTCGACGGTGGTGTAGCCCTTGGCCCGCCCGTTGAGCCAATCGATGACCGCCTTGGGGGCGAGCGACTCGTTCATACCGCCGATGGTGACGCAGCCCTGGCTGAGCCCCGTGCCCGGTGATTCGGAGTGTACGACGGCGAAGCCGCGCGGCACCCAGTTGCGTACTTGGGAGTTGCCGATGCGCGTGCGTGTGCCGTTGTACGGCGCCCCCTTGCCGACCTTGCGAACCGGCGGCTCGGCGCCGAGTTCCTGCTTCACGGGCCAGAAGATGTCTTCGTTGGGGTCGGTGCCGGCGAAGTAGGGGCTGGTTTCGTATACGACCGGCACCTTGAGCCCCGTGGCCGTGGGTCCCGGGCGCGTCACGTCCACGTGCACGCGGTCCTTCTTCCCGTCGAAGTCGGAGTCGAACTCCGTCTCCACCCAGAGGCGCTCACGGATCCAGGCGGTGGTGTCGGCGAAGGCCGGCACCACCTGTGACTGCCCGTCGGTGATCACATAGGGGGCCGGGGCACCGGGTGCGGAGCCGCTGGGGCCGGCCGGGGCCGCGGCCGGCGAACCGCCGGGGCGGCAGGCCGAGATAGCGGCCAGGGCGAGGGCGGAAGCGAGGAAACGCGTTCGCATGGGAGGGAGCACGAAGTGCGGGGGACGACGACCGGGAACGGCACTCGGGGATGGCGAGCGGAGCCGCCGGGGCAAGATCGGGAGAATCTAGCATCGGGGCGCCCGGTGGCCGTGCCCACCGACGCATTCCATTCGGGGGGAGTTGGCTACTGGCAACATCCTGTTCCCCCGGTGATTTTCCACGGGATAGCCCCAAACCGGCCACGTCCCTTCCGGCCGTCCCGACCTTCCCTCCACCCTCCCCCCACGTGCTCGAGCAGTACGCCCTTTATCTCGCCCTTGGCTGCGCAGCGATCGCCATTGTGTATGGCATCGTGTCCGCGCGCTGGATCGTTGCCCAGCCTGCCGGCAACGAACGCATGCAAGAGATCGCAGGCGCCATTCGGGAAGGCGCCGACGCCTACCTGAAGCGTCAGTACACCACCATCGCCATGGTCGGTGTGGTCCTCTTCCTTGCCGTCGGCCTCGGTCTCGGCAGCTGGCTTACCGCCATCGGCTTCGCCATCGGCGCCATTCTGTCGGGCGTCGCCGGCTTCATCGGCATGTTCGTGTCGGTGCGCGCCAATTCGCGTACCGCCCAGGCCGCAACGAAGGGGCTGAACGCGGCGCTGAACATCAGCTTCAAGGGCGGTGCGATCACCGGTATGCTGGTGGTCGGGCTCGGCCTCCTCGGTGTTGCGGGCTTCTACATGGTCGCCATCGGCGACGCCACGGGCGAAGAAGCGGTCAAGCATGCGCTCGAGCCGATGGTCGGCCTGGCCTTCGGTTCGTCGCTCATCTCGATCTTCGCGCGACTGGGCGGCGGTATCTTCACGAAGGGCGCCGACGT
>NZ_JBIJAW010000141.1:0-8329 GCF_044345575.1 Gemmatimonas sp. | reverse complement strand
AGCGCGCAGTCACGGAGGAATGCGGTAGAACAACACGCCGGCCTGCGCTGCGCGCGCCGGCGATGGCCAAGACGCAAAGGAAATCGGGCGCGCCGCGAAGCGGCTGCGCCCGTTTTGTTGTACCATATTTCTCCTGTCTGCGTGCTGTAGTTCCTGCCGTCTGCAGTTTGCAGTTTGCCGTTGAACCCACCCGCCCCCACGCGCGATGTCCCCAAAGCTCCCCAGCCGCCACGCCATGCACGGCCCCGAACGCGCCCCGCATCGCGCGTTCTACTACGCCATGGGGCTCAACGAGCAGGAGATCGCCCGGCCGCTCGTCGGCGTCGTTTCGAGCTGGAACGAAGCGGCCCCGTGTAACATCGCGCTCAAGCGGCAGGCCGAAGTGGCGAAGCGCGGCGTCGTTGCCGGCGGCGGCACCCCGCGCGAGTTCACCACCATCACGGTGACCGACGGCATCGCCATGGGGCACGCGGGCATGAAGGCGTCGCTCGTAAGTCGCGAGACGATTGCCGACAGCATCGAACTCACGGTGCGCGGGCACTGCTACGATGCGCTCGTCGGCATCGCCGGCTGCGATAAGACGCTCCCCGGCATGATGATGGCCATGGTGCGCCTCGACGTGCCGAGCGTGTTCCTCTACGGCGGCTCCATTCTGCCCGGGCGGTACCACGATCGCGATGTCACGGTGCTCGACGTGTTCGAAGCCGTGGGCTCGTACGCGGCAGGGAAGTGCTCGCTCGAAGAACTCACGGCGCTCGAGAAGGTAGCGTGCCCTGGTGCCGGGTCGTGTGGTGGCCAGTACACCGCCAACAGCATGGCCTACGTGAGCGAGGCCATCGGGCTCGCGCTCCCCGGTTCGGCCAGTCCACCGGCGGCGTACGAAACCCGCGATCGCTACGCTGAACTCGCCGGTGAAACCGTCATGCGGTTGCTGCGCGACGGGCTGCGGCCACGCATGATCGTCACCCGCAAGTCACTGGAAAATGCCGCGGCCGTGGTGGCGGCCACGGGGGGCAGCACCAACGCCACGCTGCACCTGCCGGCGCTCGCGCACGAATGCGGGATCGACTTCGACTTGTTCGATGTCGCCGAAGTGTTCAAGCGCACGCCGCTCATCGCCGATCTCAAGCCGGGCGGGAAGTATCTCGCCAAGGACGTGCACGACATCGGCGGCGCGGGCGTGGTGCTCAAGTCGCTGCTCGACGGTGGTTTTCTGCACGGCGACTGCATCACGGTCACGGGCAAGACACTCGCCGAGAATCTTGCCGATGTCGTCGTGCCCGGTGACCAGAAGGTGGTGATGCCGGTGTCGCAGGCGCTCTCGCCTACGGGCGGACTGGTGGGACTCACCGGCAACCTCTGCCCCGACGGCGCAATCGTGAAGGTGGCGGGGCTGTCGCACCTCACGCACAGCGGGCCGGCGCGCGTCTTCGATAGTGAAGAGGCGTGCTTCGCTGCCGTGATGGAGCGGAAGTACGACAAGAACGATGTGCTCGTGATTCGCTACGAAGGGCCCAAAGGCGGCCCCGGCATGCGCGAGATGCTGAGCACCACGAGTGCCATCTACGGGCAGGGAATGGGCGAGCACGTCGCGCTCATTACCGATGGCCGTTTCAGCGGCGCCACGCGTGGGTTGTGCATCGGCCATGTGGGCCCGGAGGCGGCGGTGGGGGGCGCAATTGCCCTGCTGCGCGACGGCGACATCATCGACATCGACGCGGCCGCTGGCACCCTGCATGTGCGGCTCACCGACGAAGAACTCGCCTCGCGTCGCGCCGCCTGGCAGCCGCGGGCCACCGACTATCAGAGCGGTGCCATCTGGCGCTTCGCCCAGACCGTGGGCCCCGCGCGCTATGGGGCGGTCACGCACCCCGGCGCCAAGGCCGAGACCCACGTGTACGCGGACGCGTAGGTCTCGAGTTTTCGGTTCGCGGTTCGCGAGTTCGCGAGTTCGCGAGTTCGCGGCGCGCGAGCCCCCGGCTGGCGCCCGCTCACCTCGTTCGCGGCTCTCTTCGGGGGTGGCCGTGCGCACTGCGTCGCTACGCGACTCCGTGCGCCGGCGTCACCCCCTCAGGGATCCGCTCACGAGGCGGCGGGGCCGCCGAGGCTCGCATCGCGTGGGCGCGCGCTGAACAGTGACGGATCAGCGTTCCGCGCGAGGCGCTCAGCGCCTCGCGGCCGCCCGCTGCAACAGGAACGCCGTCGCGTACAGCGCGATCGCGAGCACACTCAGCGCGATCGACCAGCGCACGTCGCGCGCGAGCGCTGCGCTGGCGGCCACGTTCGCGCTCACGCCTAGCGGATACAGCGCCGCCCATCGGCGTGTCGGCTGCGCAAACCACAGCAGCACCGCCACGACGGTGCAGGCAACGATCAGGGCAAGGACGTGCTGACGTTCCATGTGGCTACGATGCGCTCACCACGCACATCGCACAAGCGAGCGCTGCGAAGCTACTCTCACATCTCACGCCTCAGTTCGCGCAAACGTGATGTGAGCCCCGGCGGCCCCGCCGCCCGGTGAGCGGCTCTCTGAGGGGGTGACGCCGGCGCGCGAAAGCGCGCACGGCCACCCCCGAAGCAAGCCGCGAACCGGGTGAGCGGGAGCCACCCGGGGCGATGGTCACCCGATCGGCTTCTTCGGCACGAACACGTTCGGCACGCCCAACTTCGACAGCAGCGCGTTGAACTCGCTCAGGTCTTTCTCCTCGAGCCCCTGCAACGTGCGTAGCTGCACATCCAGCTTGCCGCCCAGGTCGCTCGTGATCTCGCCGTGCTGCTTGGTCGGCGGGTTCGTCCCCTCGAGCACCTGCCCGTTCAGCGACAGGAACATCTGGTACAGCTTGATCGGATAGTTCAGCGTCGCCTGATCCGCCTTGGTGTACACCTCGTAGATCTCCGCGCGCACCGCCTCGAGCTTCTTGCGCAGCGCACTCGACGCGTCACGCACCTCCTTGGCATACGCCTGCGAGCCCGCCTGCCGTGACCGCTCGTCGAGCTGACGCTGCAGGTCCTGAATGCGCGCCACCGTTTCCGTGATGCTCGTGACGCGCGCGCCCACCGCGTTCGCCGCATCGAACTGCGCCCTGTACTCCGCGGCCGTGAGCGTCACCCGCGGGTCGGGACGCACCGAGAACGGCTGGGACAACGTGTCCTTGCCCACGATGAGGCGGACCGCATACTCACCC
Source organism: Gemmatimonas sp. (assembly GCF_044345575.1). Lineage (GTDB taxonomy): Bacteria > Gemmatimonadota > Gemmatimonadetes > Gemmatimonadales > Gemmatimonadaceae > Gemmatimonas. The sequence goes on along the minus strand of NZ_JBIJAW010000141.1, from coordinate 5,144 downwards.
GGCATCGCCGTCGGGCCATCGGTGGAGCCGTCGTCCACGATCGCGCCCGGAATCGTCTTCGGCCCCGGATACGCCAGGTCCCACGTGAAGCGATTGGCGCCCGCGCGGGCATGCACCACCGAATCAGCCGCATCGTACGCCAGCGCTTCGGCACTCTGCTTCGCACGGATGCGTGCGGCCGCGGAATCGGCGGCAGGATGTCCCGTGCTGTCCTTCTTCGGAGCGGCTGCGCTCGAGAACGTGCGAATCACCGTGCCGCCCTGCTCGAGGAGCTGCACCGTGATCGGCTGCTTCGGCGCGTCCTTGAGCCAGTAGTCGATGTTCACCCCGTAGCGCGGATTGGCGCCCGCCGTGAGCGACGCACGCCCGCTGCCGCCGCCACTCACCCAGCGCACGGCCGGCGCCGGCGCGAAGAGATGCACCGGCTTGGCCATCACCTCGCCGCTGAGTGCGCGCAACGGCGAGAGGTCATCGAGTGACCAGAACGCGCGGCCGTGCGTGGCTACGATGAGATCATTCTCGTGCACCCGCAGGTCGCGAATCACCACGCGCGGCAGGTTGAGCTGCAGCGGCTCCCAGTTCGCCCCGTCGTTCATCGACACGTACACGCCCGTCTCGGTGCCGGCGAACAACAAGCCGCGACGCTTCGTGTCACTGCGGATCGCGCGCGTATACGACCCCAGGGGAATGCCCGCGTCGATGCGCGTCCACGTGGCACCGTAGTCGGTGGTCTTGAACAGGTACGGGGCGAAATCGTCCTGCTGATAGCGGTTCGCCGCCACGTACGCCGTCCCGGCATCGAACGGCGACGCGTCGATGATGGATACGCGCGTAAACGGGCCGAACGCCTTCGGCGTCACGTTGGTGAATGTGGCCCCGTTGTCGCGCGACACGTGAATGAGGCCGTCGTCGCTCCCGGTCCACAGCACGCCCTTCGTCACCGGCGACTCGGCGAACGCGAAAATAGTAGCGTACCACTCCGTACCCGTCATATCGCCCGTCACCGGGCCACCACTGCGCCCGAGCGTCATCGGATCGTGGCGGGTGAGATCACCCGAGACCTTCTCCCAGCTCGCGCCCTGATTGCGCGAACGCCACAGATACTGCGACGCGGTGTACAGCACGTCGGGATCGTGCGGCGAGAAGTGGATGGGGAAGGTCCACTGGAAACGCTGCGGCACGTCGGCCGCGGCGATACCGTCGTAGTTCCCGAGCCAGACCGACACGTCACGACGCATGTTCGTACGCGCATCGTGACGCGTGAGCTGGCCCATGTAGCAGCCGCCGAAGGTCACGTTGGGGTCGCGCGGATCCACCGCGAGGTACGCGTTCTCGCAGCCGGCCACCGGATACCAGTCACGTTCGGTGAGGCTGCCGCGATCGCTCCGGTGCGCGATGTTCACCGTGCTGTTGTCCTGCTGCGCGCCGAGGATGCGATAGGGCTGCGACTGATCGGTGGTCACATGGTAGAACTGCGACGTGGGCTGGTTGTTTTGCGAGCTCCACGTGCGGCCACCGTCGAGCGAGATGGTGGCGCCGCCGTCGTTGCCGTTGATGAGCCGCTGCGGATTCTTGGGGTCCACCCACATGATGTGGGTGTCGCCGTGCGGGACGCGCGTCGTCGTAAACGTGCGGCCGCCGTCGATGCTGCGGCTCACCTGCAGGTTCATCACGTACACGGTGTTTTCGTTCACCGGGTCGGCCGTGATGCTCATGTAATAGTACGGGCGCACCACGAACTTCTGCTCGCTATTCACCCGCGCCCAGCTCTCGCCGCCGTTGTCGCTGCGGAACACGCCGCCCAGCGAGTCCTGCGCTTCGATATTGGCGTACACCCGCTGTGGGTTCGCCGGCGACACCGACACGCCGATCTTGCCGATGAGCCCCTTGGGCATCCCCGGGTTGAAGGTGAGCTCCGTCCACGTTTCGCCACCGTCGGTGCTCTTCCAAAGCCCGCTGCGTCCCGCCCCCGCATCCATACCCCAGGGCGTGCGCTGGAACTTCCACATGCTCGCATACAGGATGCGCGGATTGGTCACGTCGATCGACAGATCGGCCGCGCCGGTGCTGTCATCGAGGAACAGCACCTTCTTCCACGTGACGCCGCCGTCGGTGGTGCGGAACACTCCACGGTCGGGGCTGGGCCCGAACGCATGCCCCAGCGCGGTCACATAGGCCACGTCGGGGTTGGACGGATGCACCCGAAGGCTGGTGATGTGCTGCGTGTTGGCCAGCCCGCGCGACACCCACGTGTCGCCGCCATCGGTGCTGCGATACACGCCCGTGCCGTACGTGATGTCCTCGCGCGGCTTCCCCTCGCCGCTTCCCACCCAGATCACGTTCGGGTCGCTCGGCGCCACCGTGATGGCGCCCACGCTGGACAGGTCGGTCTTGCCGTCGGTGATGTTCTCCCACGTCTGCCCGGCATTGGTGGTCTTCCAGACCCCGCCGTTCACGGCACCGAAGTAGAAGACCAGCGGCCGGGTGGGATCGCCCGTGACGGCCGTCGACCGGCCGCCGCGGAAGGGCCCCACGAGGCGCCACTTGAGCGACTTGAACGCCCGCGAGGTTTTCGCGCCGTCGCTGTAGAGGGCCGGGTCGTAGGCCGGACGATCGGGGGCGCGCGTCGGCTTGGTGGCTGACTGGGCGCTGAGGGACGGGGCGGCCGTCAGCGACCAGAGCGTCGCCGTCGTAAAGAGGGTGACGCGAGCGCCACGCGAAGGAGTGCGGTTCGGAGACATCCGGAGACGTTGCTCAGTTGCCTCCCGCGGTGCAAGATGGGCTCGCCTCTCACCCCTTCATGAGGAGTCTTTCACGATGCTGGCCCTCCCGTCCCACGCCCGTCGATCGTCGCGCCCCCTCTGGCCGATGGCCGTCGCCCTGCTGGCCGTACCGCTCCATATGGCGGTCGGCCAAGCGCCGGTTGCCGGCAAGCGCCCCATGACCTTCCTCGACATGCAGTACGTGCGGAGCGCCGGCGGGGCGTCGGTCTCCCCCGATGGGCGCCACGTGCTCTATACGGTCACCACGCCGGATTGGAAGGAAGCCACCACCCAATCAGACATCCATGTGGTGGCGACCGATCGCGGGGTGAGCACCTCCAGGCAGCTCACGTTCACCACCACGAAGAACGAGAGTGGCCCGCGCTGGGCCCCCAAGGGCGGATGGTTCGTCTTCGCGTCCAACCGCGAAGCGCCGGCGGCCACCGCCGGCCAGCAGCAGCTGTTCATGATGCGCGCCGACGGCGGCGAAGCGCGCCGCATCACCAACGCGGCGCAGGGCGTGGCCAACTACGCGTTCACGCGCGACGGCCAGTGGCTGGTGTACCGCAGCGGCAAGGCCACCGAGGAGCAGCTCTATGCGATCGCCGTGAGCCGGCTCGAGAGCGGCACGCCGCTCGATTCTCTCGCTCCCGCCCAGCTGACCAAGCACCGCACCGGGGTCGGCGACTGGCGCGTCGCGCCCGACTCCAAGCGCATCTACTTCCTCTCGGCGGACACCGTCGACACCGACGAGCGCCTGCGCCGCGAAAAGAAGTTTACGGTGAACGTGCGCAACGCCGAGGAGCCCACGGCGAGCCTGTGGATGGTCGATCTCGCGTCGCCACAGTATGCCACCACGCGGCTCACGCGCGACACGAGCATGGCGGTGACCGGCTTCACCATCTCGCCCGACGGACGATACCTCGGCTTCAACGCGGTGCCCAATAACCGCTACAAGCGCAACATCACCGAGGAAGGGATCTACGCCGACGTCTTCCTGCTGGACACGCAGGGCAACGGCATCGAGCGGCTCACGCAGAACGAGGAGAACGCCGAGAGTGCGCTCAGCTTCTCCCCCGATTCGCGGACGATCGCCTTCTCGGCGTCGGACGACATGACGAAGTACAACATGAAGAATCGCCGCGTGTATGTACGCGACGTGGCGGCCAAGGGTGGAGCGTTCCGCAAGGTCGGCGATCTCGACGGCGACAACAGCGTCGGCTTCTGGTCGGCCGACGGCAAGACCATCTACTTCAACGAGGGCTACAAGGCCACGCAGCAGCTGTTCGCGCTCGATGTGGCGACCGGCAAGGTGAAGCCGGTGACGAACGTGCAGGGCGTGATCGCCGTCAATGAGGACGAGGAGACCAAGCGCATCCTGTTCAATTATCAGGATCCGATGTCGCCCGGCAATCTCTTCACGGTGGCCACGCTGGCCGACCTCACGAAGCGCGCCGCGTGGGTGCAGCTCACCGACGCCAACCCGTGGGTCGGTGAGAAACTCGCGCTGGGCGAAGAGACCGAGATCACCTGGACCAGTAAAGACGGCAAGCCGGTGGGCGGCGTGCTGGTGAAGCCGGTGGGGTACGAGCCCGGCAAGAAGTATCCGCTGCTGGTGGCCATTCACGGCGGTCCCGCGTCGGCCGATCAGCTCAGCTTCAACGGCGGCTACGGCGCGCAGGTGTATGCAGGGCAGGGATGGGCGGTGCTCATGCCCAACTACCGGGGCAGCACCAACTACGGCGAGGCGCACAAGAACGGCATCGTCGGCAACTACTTCGACCCCGGCTATCAGGACATCATGACCGGCGTTGATCATCTGGTTGCCACCGGTCTCGTGGACAGCACCAAGATGGGCGTGCTCGGCTGGAGCGCCGGCGGACACTGGAGCAACTGGATTCTCACGCACACGACGCGCTTCAAGGCCATCTCGAGCGGCGCCGGTACGAGCAACTGGATCTCGATGTACGCCCAGTCCGACGTGCAGCGGAACCGGCAGCACTATCTGGGTGACAAGCTCCCGTACGACGACTTCGACGCCTACTGGCGCCAGTCCCCCATTCAGTTCATCCGCAACGCCAAGACGCCCACGATGATCCACGTGGTGGAAGGTGACCCGCGCGTGCCCAGCCCGCAGAGCGTGGAGCTGCACATGGGCCTCAAGCGTGTGGGCGTGCCCACCGAGCTGTTCATGTATCCCGGCTTCACACACGGGATCCCCGACGCCCGCAACCGGCTCGTGAAGAGCATGAGCGAGATGTCGTGGATGGATTACTACGTGTTGGGCAAGGGAAACAAGTTCTCGTGGCGGCAGGTGCTGGAGACGCTGGAGGACCCGAAGGCCGAGAAGAAGATCGATGTGAAGGGGCCCTGAAATCGGCG
>NZ_JBIJAW010000139.1:0-8401 GCF_044345575.1 Gemmatimonas sp. | reverse complement strand
TTCGGCCGCGTAGAGGACCAGGAGTTGGTATTCGCCCGGCACGGTGGGCGCGCGCAGTACGCGAAGACTGCCCGACTGATCCTCGAGCGAGACGGTCATTTCATAGTCAAGCCCGTGCGGCGGAAGTGCCTGCAGCGTGAGGAAGTTCGTGCGTCGATCTCCCCACAGCCCCACGGCGCCCGCCAGCAGGGCCGCGGTCGTCTGCGACGTAACGCTTTGCAGGCGTAGTGAACCGACGAGCGGGACTCCCGGGCGCGCGATTACCCGAGGACGTTTGGTGTCGAGGGGCTGTCCGTTGATGGTCCCAGACAGAATGCGCAGCGCGTCGAAGTTGCGCCGCTCCTGCTCGCGTATGAATACCAGACGGCGCGACCGCACCGGTGGGAACCCGTCAGCGCGCACGACGAACTGCCCGAGGGCGCTGGCCGAGAGCGTGAGGCCAGTGAAGTTCACACGACCATTCACCACCGCGCGCGTGGTGTTCCCCTGCAATTGCCCCTGCCCTCCTCCTTCCGCTTCGAACGTCACCGTGACCGAGTCGGGACCACGTGGGGTGGGAAGCCCGCGGGCATCCACGAACACGGTGCCGAGTGACACGGGGATGGGAGCGTTGGGGTCTCTCAACCAGATGAATCCGTCGGTGGATGGCGGCTCCACGAGCTGCATCCCCACGGGCGCGGGGAACTTGGCCGTGTTCGACCAGGCGATGCCGAGCACCAGCAGCAGGACCGCACCCGCCATCGCCATTCGCGTGGCGTGCGGTCGTCCCTTGGTGAACCGCCGCATCCACGGCACCGAACGCGTCAGCTGCGTGAGCATGTGCGGCGTGGCGGCGGTGCCGAGGAAGTCCGCGGCCGCCCGCATGGGATCACGCCACCGTTGCGGGTCGGCACTGAGGTCGAGCCACCGCGCGAAAGCCCGCTCCGCCTCGCGGTCGCCGGCCTCCGCCAGCAGACGCCCCGCGAGTGCGAGCGAGAGCGCGGAGGTCGCCCGCTCCTGCAGCAGCGCTCCCCCCACGCGCCGCATGATCTCGCGGCGTTCCTCAGGGCGCGCAATGGTGATCGCGGCGTCCGCGAGTTCGTCATGTGCAATCTCGAGCCCCGTGAGCCCCGGCACGACGAGCCCTCGCTGCACGAGTTCGTCGACAACACCCGAACTGCCGTCTGCCGAAACACTGGCCGCGAGCACGTCGTCGGACAGGGCACCATCGGCGACGGCCAGCGCGGTCAGCATCTTGCGACCGGCGGGCGAGACCCCCGCGAGCAGCTTTTCGAGGACGCCGCCCTGCCCGAACTCGCGCTTGAGGGCGTCGAGGTCGGGGCACTGCCAGCGGTCGCCGCTGATCGACAGCAGCTGCCGCTCGAGGGCGAGCTCCATCGCCGACACCGCGAGCAATGGCACACCGCCCGATACCGACACGAGCAGGGTGGCCAATTCCCGCTGCAGGAGCGGATCGGACGACGCCACACTCGCCAGCAGCAGTTCGATCTGCTCGAGCGAGAGCGGCGGGAGATCGAGGTAGCGCACCGCGTCGGGCGCGACCCACCGGCGGGTGGGACGGGTGGCCACGACCAGCAGCAGGGGCGTTCCGGCCAGTGTCTCGCCCAGCGTGGCGATGACCTGCCGCGACGGCTCGTCGGCCCAATCCAGATCATCCAGGATGATGAGCGTGGGGCGCTCGTCGGTGATGTTGACGAGCAATTCCTGAATGGCCTGCGTGCGCACGCGGGGCAGTTCGCTCGCCGGGCTCGTGCGCGGCGCGGCCGCGCGGAAGACCGACGACAGTGCAGGCGACAGGTCCACGAGAATGGCCGCCGTAGCGGGCGACACGCCCATGGCGCCCGGCAGCGATGCGGCTCGGTCGGCCAGCGAGGCCGCCAGCGCGTACGGGGTGTCCGCGTTCACCCGGCGGGCCCGCAGGGTGAGCACCTGCCCGCCGACGGCCCGCGCCCGTTGGGCGAATTCGTCGAGCAGCATGGTCTTGCCGATCCCCGGGCTTCCGCGCACGACCCACATGCCACCGCGCGAGGCCGTCGCGCTGAGGTCCGTGTGCACCGTGCTACGCCACTCTGACAGGAGCAGCGCGAAGGCACTCTCGCGCCCGACCAGTTCGGGACGCCGCCACTGCGACTGGTCGTCGGCCGACGCGTCCTCAATTGATGCCGTGGGGCCGGACTCGAGCGCCCGCAGCTGCGACCGGATCTCGGCCGTGAGCGACAGCGTCCCCTGCGCCACCAGCTGCTGCAGCCGTTGCGCCTCGGCGCGCGCCTCCACCCGCTCACCGGCAAGCAGCAGGGCGCGCAGCCGGGTACTCCACAGGTCTGCGCGATCCGGGGCGGCGTCACGGAGCACGCCGGCCATCGTCGCGGCCTCACGGGGGCGATCAACGAGGGTGCGGCGCACGAGCTCCTCGCCTACACTGAACCACGCCGCCTGCAGGCGGTTGCGCTGGCGATCGCACCATTGTTCGAAGGCGGCGCTACCGGGGGTGGCAAAGTCGGCCACGAAGGGTCCCGTGTAGCGCGCCCATGCGTCTTCAAGGGCTTCGCGCTCGAGCGCGTCCTCGAAGCGCTGGCAGTCGATCGTGAGCGGGGCCGTGAGGAGCACATACTCGCCATCACTGCCAAGCACGTCACCGAGCTTCTGCCGGAGGCTGAACAACGTTTGACGCAGAGTGCGACGACCGCGCTCGACCTCGAGATTCTGCCAGAGCAGATCCACCAGGTGGTCGCGGGTGACCCGACGGCCAGGGGCGAGTGCGATGTAGGCGAGCATCGCGAGCGGTTTCTGGGGCCCCATGAGACGAACGGGCGCGCCGTCTACCGTCCCGATCAGCTCGAAGGTGCCAAGGGTCTTCAAGTACAGCATGGCGGCAAGCTCGCCGGTCAGCGTCAATGACGCGTCAAACCCATGTCATACGTCTGACGCTCACCCGACCCACATCTTGATCGCCATAACGACCATCAGAACGGCGAAGCCCTTGCGCAGCACGTCCCCGTCGAGGTGAGTAGCCAGCCAGCTGCCGCCGAAGGCGCCGACCGCCATGCCGAGGGCGATGACGACGGCGTCGCGCAGCTGGAGATGGCCGGCGCGGTAGTAGTTGAGCGCCCCGATCGCGGCGCCGATGGGGAGGACAAGGGCGGCCAGCGAGGTCCCGGCCGCCTGCTGCGGGGGCATCTTGGCGAGGTAAACGAGCGCCGGCACGATGATGATGCCGCCGCCGATACCGAAGATGCCGGAGAGGATCCCGGCGCCGACGCCGATGGCGATGAGCAAGAGAGTCATGTGCAAACGATAGCACCTATATTTCGCGGATGCTTTCCGACTCCTCGATCGCCTTTCTCAAGCGCCTGCTCGACACCCCCGGTCCGTCGGGGTTCGAAGGCGCCCCGGCGCGCGTCTGGCGCGCCGAAGCCGCCACGTTCGCCAGCGACATCCGCGCCGATGTGGTGGGCAACTCCATCGCCAGCGTGGAGGGTGACGGCACGGGGCCGACCATCCTGCTGGCCGGCCACATCGACGAAATCGGCATCATCATCACCCACATCGACGAGCACGGCTACGTGTACTTTGAGCCGATCGGGGGGTGGGATCCGCAGGTGCTCGTGGCGCAGCGTATCCGTTTCCTGGGCCGCAACGGGGACGTGATCGGGGTGATCGGCAAGAAGCCGATCCATCTCATGAAGCCGGACGAGCGGGAAAAGGCGAGCAAGATCACTGATCTGTGGGTGGATATCGGCGTGAAGAACAAAGCCGAGGCGCTCGAGCTGCTCGAAGTGGGCGACCCGGGGGTGATCGACTCGCGCACGCTGGACATGCCGAACAACCGTATCGTGAGCCGCAGCATCGACGACCGGATCGGGGCGTTCGTGGTGCTGGAGGCGCTGCGTCGCTACGCGGCGAAGCCCGGCGCGGCCCGCGTGGTAGCGGCCGCCACGGCCCAGGAGGAGATCGGCTACAGTGGCGGTGGCGCGCGGGTGGCGGCGCAGAGCGTGGACGCGACCATGGCCATCGCCGTGGACGTGACCTTCGCCACCGATCACCCGGGCATGAAGAAGGAAGAAGTCGGCGAACACACCGTGGGCGGGGGCCCCGTGCTCACGCGCGGCAGCGTGACGAGCCCGGTGGTGTACCGCCTGCTGGCCGATACGGCGAAATCGCTCGAGATCCCCTTCAGTATTCACGCGGCCGGACGCTTCACCAGCACCGACGCCGACGCGATGCAACTGGCGCGCACAGGCGTGGCCACGGGCCTGGTGAGCATTCCGAACCGCTACATGCACTCGCCGAACGAGATGGTGTCGCTGGACGATCTCGAGCGCGCGGCGGAACTGATCGCGGACGCGTGCAGACGAGTAAGCGCGGAGACCGACTTTACGGCGCGGTGAGACGTGAGACGTGAGACGTGAGACGCGAGCGTACCGCGTGAGAGTCGAGGGATGAGCGTGAGAGGTGCGCTCGGATAGAAGCGAGAGGTCAGCTTTGCCGAGGTGAGAAGCGAGGGGGGTGCCCCTGACTTCTCACCTCGAGAACGCTGACCTCTCGCTTCTATCCCAGCTGGCCTCAGACTCTCGCTGCTGGCGTCTGATGCTCAATGCTCGAGCCTCGCCGAGCGCCGAAGTCCCGTCAGCCGCGAAGACGGAAGGCCGCCTGCGCCACTTCCGGGTCCGGGTCGTTCATCAGCGCTTCCACGTGCGGCATGACCGCGTTGCCGCGGGCCTTCACGAGGGCCTCGAGGGCGGCGATGCGCAGCAGGGGATCGCGCGGCTGGTCGTGTTCCCCCATCTGTCCCTGCGGCATGGCGATGCGCAGCAGGCGCTGCACGGCATCGGCGCTGCCGAGCGTGCCGAGCGAGGCGAGCATTTCGAGGGCCACATGCTCGTCGGTTTCCTTGTCGAGGGCGACGGACAGCCGGGCGGCGGGCGGGCGTACCATGCCCGTCGTGCCTGTCGACAGGCCGTAGCTCACGGCGGCGATGCGCCGCACCTCGGGGCTACTGTCGTCGATCATGGCGTGCAGCCCCTGCAGCGCCTTGGGGGTGGCGATGCGCACCAGCGCGCGCGCGACGGCCACGCGGATGCGTTCGTCGGCGTGTTGCAGGAGCGGCAGCATGGCCGTGTCGGCCTGCTCCACGCCCATCTCGCCGAGCAAGGCGATGGCGTTGCGCACCACGAACCAGCGCGTGTCACGCAGCAGATCGAACAGCGCCGGCCCGGCCATGTCGAGCTGCACGATGCTGTCGAAGTACACGCGACGCGCCGCCGCGTCTTCGCAGTCCATGAGCTGCTTCACGAGCAGGTCGACGCCCGTCTCGCCAGCGCGTGACAGCAGCTCGAGCATGCCGGCGCGATCGTACGCATACGGCAGTCGTTTGGCGAGCAGTTCGAGACTGCTGCGGTGTTGCAATCGACGCAGCAGACGCTCGGCCGCCAGCCGGCCGCCGCCGCTGCCCACGAGGTGCACCTGCGCGATGGCGGCGAGAGCCACCTGTTCCAGCACGCGGGCCTCGCCGCGGAACTCGGCCTGATCGACGAGCGGCACGAGCGTATCCACCACGCGCATACTGGTGGCATCGTCGTGCGCCGACGCGAACCTCGCGACAAGCCGTGCCGTATCCGTTGCCGACTCCGGTGTGGCCGCCGTATCTGCCATCCCCGCTGAAATCGGCGGAAAGGCCGCGACACCCGTGGCCGGTGTGGGCAGGCGATTGCCACCCGGAGGCTCTACCGGGGTCACGAGCACACTCCACGACCGCAGCAACTCGCGCGGCTGCTGATCGGCCACGGCGCTCATGGAGGTGGGCGTTTCGTTGGTGAGCGTCGGGGTATCGGCGTTGCGCGGCTGCGCCAGAAAGTTGGCCAGCGTGAGCAGCTCGGCTGGCGCCGCGCCCTGCCGTACCGTGATGCCGCCTACCCCCAGCGTGGTGCAACGAAACAGCATGGGGCCGAGCAGCGGATCCTCGCGGGTGAGCCCGCGATCCATGGGTTCGTCGCCGAGGATGAACTGCCCATCGACCACGCGGCAGAGCATGGGCGCTTCGCGGACCCGAGCATTGAACTGACGTAGCGCGTCGCGCACAGCCCCCGCCACGGTGTCATCCACCGGTCCGTCACCAGCTGCACCGAGGGTCGCCATGCGATCGACCAGCCACGCAAGCGAGCGCAGCGTCCCACGGGCCGCGCGGCCATCGTGGACGGCTCGCAATACGCCGGATTCGGCGTGCCGGGTGGGTGTACGGCGATGGCTGAGCGGGGGCATGCTGGAAACTACAACGACGTAAAATGGGACGGCGTCACGCGTCGCCAGCCAACGGCGCGGCGGCCGTCGCGGCGGTCACGGTTGGTCTATTTTGCTTCCATGAACTCCGGCCACACTGCCCTCACCCCCGTCCCGCTCTACTTCCGCGCCGATGGCGCTGGCGCACCGCTGCTCCTGCTGCATGGCGGCCCGGGGGCGCATCACGATTACCTGTATCCGCAGATGCTCGCGCTCGCGGAACATTATCGGGTCATCACCTACGATCAGCGCGGCGGTGGGCAGTCGAAGACTGACGATCCTGCTCCCATCACCTGGCGCACGCAGGTGGATGATCTCGCCGCGGTGATCGGGGAGTTCGGCTTGCGCGAGGGGCTCACCCTGGTCGGATACTCGTGGGGCGCGCTGCTGGCGATGCTGTACGCGGTGCAAACCACCGTCGACCCCGCGTTACCGAAGCCTTCGCGCCTCGTGCTGATTTCGCCGGCGCCCATCACTCGGGCATGGCGCGACCAGTTCGAGGCGAATCTCGCTGAGCGCGGACGCAGCGAGACCATTGCGGCGCTGCGCGCAGAGTTGGCGGCGTCAGGGCTGCGGGAGACGGATCCCACGGCGTACCGCCAACGCGGCTTCGAGTTGAGTGTCGCCGGCTATTTCGCCGACCCGCGCAAGGCCACGGCGCTCACGCCGTTCCGCGTCACCGGGAAAGTGCAGCAGAGTGTGTGGCAGTCGCTCGGGGATTTCGATCTCACAGCATCGTTGCGTGCCGTGCAGGTACCCACACTCGTCATCCATGGGAAGGACGATCCCATTCCGCTCGCCTCCGCCGAAGCGGCGGCCGAAGCGCTCGGCGCCGAGCTGGTGGTGCTGGACGCATGCGGACACGTGCCCTATGTGGAGCGTCCCGAACCACTGTTTGCCGCCATCGAACGGTTTCTGGCCCAACGCGGCGTGCGGTAACTCCCAGATCGACACGAGCTCATGGCTTCCTTCGGACCCGTCACGCTCACGCCCATCGCCACATTCACGATCGACGAGCGTGAGGTGCGAATCACGCTGCACACCGCGCACGATGGCATCGAATTCGTGGGGCGCCTGTTCTTCGTCGAGCCTGGATGGACGAACAGCGGGATCCCCGATCGAGGCATCCTGCCGGGCCGGTCGATCGACGACGTCGTCGCGCTCGCGCGTGACCTGCGGCCGGAGGAACTCGCCCAGCGCTATCGGCGGGCGAACGCCGAAAAGCGGCGATACCACGGACTTCGGCAGCTTACGCTCGAAGCGCTGGCCAAAGTCCGCTACCTGAATCAGGTGGGCGTGAGCATGCGCACCGGCATGCTCGACGCCGACGCGGCCCGGCAGGAACTGGAACTGACGGAAGCGCAGATGGTGGAGCTCGTGCGCCAGATGAAGCACCTGGCGGGGGTTGAGGGCTGAGATCAGAATGCCGAGAGTGAGAATCGAGGGGTGAGAACGAGACGTCCGCCCGGATAGAAGCGAGAGGCCAGTTGGCCAGAGGTGGGAAGTGAGGGGTACCACGCTCACTTCCCAATTCTGGAGTGCTCGCCTCTCGCTTCTATCCGGGCGCACTTCTCATTCTCGGCGCTCGACGCTCCCTCTCAGTTCCCGGGTCTCACGTCTCAGCGGAGAGCGCGGCTAGATTGGGAGCATGAACTGCCGCGACGCCTCCCACGCGCTGTCTCAGGTCTCCGTCCTGCTCGAGTTGCATGACGGTGACCGGGCCATGGTGAAGGCCATGCAGACGGCTTCGCGGGTCGTGTCGGCGCTGGGTGACCAGCCACTGGCCAATGTGCTCGCGGACACCCTGGCGAGCGCGGACGCCCTGCCGGCCGCGGCCCTCGACGTGTTGCGCGAACTGGCCGACAGCAACAGTTCGTCGTTGCTCGAACGGCTGCAGGAGGAGACCCCCGAGGGGCTCATGGAGATGCTGCGCGTGCCCGGACTGGGCCCGGCGCGCATCCGGTCGCTGCACGAACATCTGCATATCGAGTCGTTGCTCGAGCTCGAGCTCGCAGCCAACGACGGCCGTCTCGCCGATGTCCCGAAGTTCGGCGAAAAAACGGCGGAGAAGGTACGCAAGGCGCTCGTCGATCTGCGCGCCACGGGGGCGTATGTGCTGTGGCAG
>NZ_JBIJAW010000012.1:0-26591 GCF_044345575.1 Gemmatimonas sp. | reverse complement strand
AACGGACGCCGGCGCCGACAGGCGCCAGGCATCGTAGACGAGCAACAGCAGTGCGGGCACGAGTAACCACAGGAAGCGCGGCAGATGATCCTCACGCGTATCGATGGCCCGTCGTGCCGTGCGCAACGACTTGAGCGCCCCACGAATACGCGTCGCCTTGTCGGAGACCTCCGCCGGAATGAACGTGCCGTTCGCGGCCGTCGCGGCCTTCTCCAGCAAGGCTGGGGCGTAGCGCGTGATCACCACATTGCCGTCGTCATCGGTCTTGGCTTTGACCGACGACCCATCTCGGATGGGGATGGTGCTGCCCTTGGTGGTCCCAAAGCCTACCGTCACGACACTGATGCCCTTAGCGCCAGCGTCGCGCGCGGCAGTTTCCACGTCTTCCACCGCGTCGAAGGATTCGCCGTCGGTCATGACCACCAGCGCGCGATCGGCGCTGGCGTCGCTTGCGAGCAACAGCTCGGTCCCCTGCCGTATGGCTTTGGCGATGGAACTTCCGGCCTGTCCGACGACACTCGGGTCGAGATTCTCGAGGAACAACTCGAGCGCGCCGTCGTCGCTGGTGAGGGGGGTGAGGATGTAGCTGCGCCCTGCGAAGGCGATGAGCGCCACGCGGTCGGCCTGCGACATGGCGCGCAGGCGGCGTACTTCCTGCTTCATGCGCTCGAGGCGATTGGGCTTCTCGTCGGGCGCCATCATGGACAGGGAGGCATCGAGCGCGATGGCCATGTCGATACCGCGCGCACTCACCGGTCCGCGCGTGAGCCCCCAGCGCGGGCCGGCCATGGCCAACCCCATCAATACCGCGACCAGCATCAATCGCCATGTGCGTCGACGTTCTCCGCCCCCGCTCGACGGGACCAGACGGGCAAGCGCGGCAGGATCGGCAAAGCGCGCCAGACGTCGTTCACGTTGCCGCCACTGCTGGCGGCGCAGCCACCAGACACACAGCGGCAGCGCGATGGCGAGGAGTGCCAACCACGGGGTATCGAGCACCAGCGGCGGCAGGTTCTCGCCCAGAGGAATGGTGAGTGGTGCGAGGAGGTTCATGGGTGACTCACGGCAGCATACCGCGCCGTGCGCGGAGCCAGAGTTCACCGACGAGCGCGACGACCCCGAACAGCAACGGCCAGCGGAACTGCTCGGTGTAGCGAATGAACGCCTTGGCTTCGACCGCGGAGCGCTCCAATCGATCGATCTGCTCGTAGATCGCCTGCAGGGCTGCTGCGTCCTTCGCGCGGAAGTACTTGCCACCGGTGGTGGCGGCAATCTCGGTGAGGAGGGGCTCGTCGATCTTCACCGGCCGGTTCTCGTAGCGCAGTCCGAAGAGCCCGCGCCCCACCGGCACGGGTGCCATCCCCTCGCTGCCGACACCGATGGTGTAGATGCGAATACCGAAGGCGCCGGCGGCCTGTGCCGCCGTTCGCGGATCGATGGCGCCTCGATTGTTTTCGCCATCGGTGAGCAGCACCATCACGCGGGAGCGCCCCGGCGAGTTGCGCAGGCGATTGGCCGCGGTGGCGATGGCCGTCCCGATCGCGGTGCCATCTTCGAGTTGGCCCACCTGCAGGTTATCGATGGCCGCGAGCACCACGGGGTAATCCGTGGTAAGTGGGACCTGCGTGAGCGCCTCACCGGAGAACGCCACGAGCCCCACGCGATCCGTCTTGCGCCCCATGACAAAGCGTTTGAGCTTCTCGCGCGCCACTTCCATGCGATTCTGCGGCTGGAAGTCTTCGGCGAGCATTGAGCTCGAAATGTCGATGGTGAGCGCGATATCGATCCCATCGCTGTTCACGCGTTCGGCCCGCGCGCCCGACCGCGGCTGTGCGATGGCGACGATGAGCCCGCCCATCGCCAGCGCGCGAAGGCGCGGCAGCCACCGCCGAGCATGCAACGACGGCTGCGGCCCATCGGCAAGCACCGGGAGCCGGGAGAAGGCGATGGTGGGCTGCGCACGGTCGCGCCGGTGGTGCCACCACAACCAGAGCGGCAACAGCCCCAGCAGCAGCAACACTGTGGGCTGCCCAAAACTGAGGCCGAACAGCGACAGCGCCTCGAGCTGTTCGCGCCAGTACGCGCCCATTCCCAGCGAGTCCGTCGACATCACCGGTCAGCCCCGGACGTCGGGCCCCGAGAGGCCCGCGATGCTCGGCGGGCACGGTCTTCGCCTTCCTGCGCCTCGCGCGCGGCCGCCTCTTCGGCGGCTCGGTGGGCGGCTGCTTCCGCCGCGCGTTGCGCCTGATCCGCACCCTCGATGTGGTCGACGATGTGCCGAGCGGCGGCGGCAAGCTCACCCGCCCGCTTGGGCGACACGAGGCAGGCGGCGAACTTGATGTCGTCGGCATCGGTCAGCAGCGACCAGAGGCGATCACGCGGGATCCGCGGATCGTCACCGACGGCGGCAATCAGTTCGTCCGAGGTAAGCGAGAGCGTCGCCGCCGGCAATCGCGCCGCGAGATACCACCGGAGCACGTCGAGCGAGAGCGCGACGAACCGCCCGGCCTCTCCGGCATCCGCCAGCCCGAGCCGCTCAAGACGGTCGAATTCGTGCTGCGCGCGCGCGAATGGATCGAGCACTCGCTGGCCAAGCGCCGCGGGCCTGGCGTGCCGACGGCGACGCCACATCCACCAGAGCACCGCCAACGCGGCGAGCACGAGGAGCGCGGGCCACCACTGTTGCCACCACGGGACGACACGCGGAAAGAGCTCGCGTGCCGGCTTGGGGCGGTGTTGGGTGCTGTCTCCCGGCAGTACGCTGCGCACGAAAATGGTCGCGTCACCCATCGGCACCTTCACGACCGATGCGCCCATTCGCACGATCATGTCGGGCATGCTGATCGCGAGACGCCCCACGTCCCACGCACTCAGCGTGTAGACTCCGCGCTCCCGCCGCCCGCCGAGCTTGGTGCCTTCGTCGATGACCTTCACCGGCCCGCGCATGGCGACAACCGCCGCGGAATCGGCGATGGTGGGCCACTCCACGCGCGCGTCAGCGGGCACGGCCACGGTCACGACGTAGGTAAACACATCGCCCACTTCCACCGTGTCGGGCTGCACGAGCGACCCCGCCCGAATGCGGTTGCCCGAACGCGGTGCCAGGAAGGCCGTGTCGACGGCCTGTGCGAAGAGGGGATGCGCGTAAAGGACAGCCGCGGCGAGTGCCGCCACCGCCCGGTGAGTGATGCTCCCCACGCGATGCGCGCGCAGACCCATGTGCCTCACCGGCCGCGCACCGCGCTTGGTGAGGCGACACCGCGCGCCGCGTCGCCGAGCGTGCCGCGCGGCCCCGCGCGCACGGCCCCATGGGGCCGACGCGAACGCGCGCGAAAGAACGCGAGCAGCGCATCCACGTAGCCGTGCTCGGTGTGCACGATGATCTCGTCGAGCCCGAGCCGGCCGAACAGTTTGCGCCGCGCGTCGTCCTCGGTCGCGATGCGTTGTGCGAAGGCCGCCCGCACCGCGGGGTGCGAGGTATCGATCTCGAGCACTTCGCCCGTTTCGGGATCTTCGAGACGGGCCGGCCCGATATCGGGGAGCACGCGTTCGGCCGGATCCTCGAGCGTGACGGCGATGACGTCGTGCCGCTGCGCCAGACGCGCGAGCGGCTTCTCGATATCGGCGGTCAGAAAATCAGAGGCGAGGAACACCACACTGCGATGCGGCAGCAACCGCATGAGCCGATCGACCGTGACGGCCATGGAAGTCCCACGTCCCGTAGGCTCTACGGTGAGGAGGTCACGAATGAGCCGGAGGGCGTGCTTGCGTCCCTTCCGAGGCGGCAACGCGTGCTCCACGCGATCGCTGAAGAGCATGAGCCCGACCCGGTCATTGTTGCGCACCGCGGCCAGCGAGAGCACGCCCGCGAGTTCGATGGCGAGGTCGTGCTTGAAGCGGGCGCGGGTACCGAACCGGGAGGAGCCGGAGAGATCGACCGCGAGCATGACGGTGAGTTCGCGTTCCTCGACGTAGCGCTTGACGAACGGCTTGCCCATGCGCGCCGAGACATTCCAATCGATCGCGCGCACCTCGTCGCCGGGCTGATACTCACGCACCTCGGCGAACTCCATCCCCTGTCCCTTGAACAGCGAGCGGTACTCGCCCGCAAAGCGCGAGTCCACGAGCCGGCGCGTCCGCACCTCGATGCGCCGGACCTGGCGAAGGACATCGGCGGGCGCGATGGACAGCACGCTCACGGCGATTCCGGCCGTCGTTCAGCGATGACCAACGCAGCCGTGACTCACGGGGCCTCGACCACCGCGAGCAGACGGGCCACGATCGCGTCGCTGGTGACGCCTTCCGCATCCGCTTCGAACGACGTGAGCACGCGATGCCGCAGCACATCGGGGGCGATGCTCTTCACATCATCGGGTGACACGAACGCCCGCCCGCGGAGGAACGCGTGGGCCCGCGCGGCCTGCCCCAACGCGATGGTCGCGCGCGGTGATGCACCGAACTCGATGAGCGGGCGGAGATCGGCCGCCCCGACATCGGCCGGATGTCGCGTCGCGTGCACGAGTTCAACGATGTAGTCGACGATGCGCTCGTCCATGTACAGGTCGGCGATACGGCGACGCGCGTCGAGCAGCGCTTCTGGCGAGGCGACCGGGGTGATCGTCGTGTGGTCGCCCCCGGCCATGCGCCGCAGGATTTCCTTTTCTTCGGCGCGGGTCGGATACCCCACCCGCAACTTCATCATGAAGCGGTCGACCTGCGCCTCAGGCAGCGGGTAGGTGCCTTCCTGCTCGATGGGGTTCTGCGTCGCGAGCACCAGGAACGGCTCCGCGAGCTTGTAGGTGGCCCCACCGATGGTGACCTGCTTTTCCTGCATCGCCTCGAGCAGCGCCGCCTGCACCTTGGCCGGGGCGCGATTGATCTCGTCGGCGAGGATGATGTTGGCGAAGATGGGGCCGTGCTTGACGCGAAACTCGCCGGTGGGCTGATCGAAGATCTGCGTGCCGATGACGTCGGCCGGCAGCAGGTCGGGCGTGAACTGGATGCGCTGGAAGGTGGTGCGCACCGTTTCCGCGAGTGTTCGCACGGTGAGGGTCTTGGCGAGTCCGGGGACCCCCTCGAGCAGCACGTGGCCACCGGTGAGCAGGCTGATGAGCAGGCGTTCCACCATGTACTCCTGCCCGACGATGCGCCGCGCCACCTCGCGCAGCACGCCCTGCACCAGAGCCGCGTCGTTGGACGTGGCGACACTCGTGGTCACGTAAGCCTGCTCCTGTGAGTGAGGATTGCTTCCCGCCTAGCTGGTGTGCATACCCACCAGGCGACCGTCTGCTCCCCGCGGACGCCTCGGTGCTCGTACGTTGCTCAGCGCCTACCGCTCAGCGCGTACCCACCAAGGCGTCGATCACGGTCCGTTCCGCCGCCGTGAGCGCCCGCGCCTGCCCCGACTCCAGATTGCCAAGGCGGATCGGGCCGAACTGCGTGCGCACCAGCCGTTCGACCTCGAGGCCCAGCGTATCGCAGATGCGCCGGACTTCGTGGGTCTTACCTTCGGCAATGGTGATTTCGAACGCCCACCGACGTGCACCCAGCGGATGGGCCTGGACGTCCCGCGGCACGACCAATCCGTCCTCGAGTTCGACGCCTTCACGCGCCTGCCGGACGGCGGACACGGCGTCACCCCGCACCGTCGCCACGTAGGTGCGTTCGACCTCGCGGCTGGGATGCGTAAGCGCATGGGCCGCCGTGCCGTCGGTCGTGAGCAACAACACGCCTTCGGTCATGAAGTCGAGCCGTCCCACGTACACGAGCCCTGGGACGTCGTCGACCAGATCGAAGACCGTGGTGCGCCCCTGTGGGTCCTTGCGGGTGGTCATGACGGCGGCCGGCTTGTGCAGCACAATCCAGCGGTGCGCGGTGACGTGCGTGTCGACCGGCTTGCCGTCGAGTGTGATCCGATCGCGGGCCGTATCGACGACCTGACCGACGGTCGCCACGACCCCGTTCACCTGGACCCGTCCATCGGCGACGGCCTGATCGGCTCCACGCCGCGAGACGACGCCGGCTCGTGCGAGGGCTCGCTGGACGCGCATGGGGCCCTCGTCACGCGCCTTGACGGTGCCACCCGCCTTGCTGTTGGCCGGTTGGCCAGCGGCCTTTCGCGCGGGGCGTGCCGTGCCAGCGGCCCCACGCTTTTCGGCGAGCCGTCGCTCGGCGCCGGAGGCCTCGCCGCGCGGCTTCCCACCGCGGCTATCGGGGCCGCGGCTATCGGCTCCGCGACCGTCGGGGCCGCGGCGTTCGGCGTTCCGTCCTTCTGCACGTGCCGCCCGGAAATCCCGGGCGGTGGGCGCCTTACCCGTTGGCTCACCGCGCCCTTTGGACTTGGGCGCGGTCCCCGGGCGCCCGTCACCGGGGCGCGTCGGGGCCGACGGCTTGCGGGGGCCGCCTTCCCCGCCGGAGCGACGCGGGGGCGTCACTCGGGCACGACCGTGGCGTTCCCCGCGCCGCGGAGCGCGATGGCAAGTTCGTCGGCGCGCGGGAGCTCCTCGAGATGGCGCAGCGCGAACTGCTCGAGGAACTGTGGCGTGGTGCCGTAGAGCAAGGGACGGCCGATGCCTTCGCTGCGCCCGACGATGTCGATGAGGCCGCGCTCGTGCAGCGACTTCAGCACCGAGCCCACGGCCACGCCGCGGATCTCCTCGATTTCCGCGCGACCGATCGGCTGGCGATAGGCCACGATGGCGAGCGTCTCGAGCGCCGCCGCGGACAGCTTCTGCGGGCGCACGGCGACCTGGGCGCGCTCGATCGCCTCGGCGAACTCTGCGCGCGTGAGAATCTGCCAGCCGCCGCCCTGCTCGACCAACTCGACCCCGTGCCCGTCGACGTCGTAGTGCTCCCGCAGTTCGTCGATCGCCGCCGCTACCGCCGCCGGGCTCGACTCGGGGTCGAGCGCTTCCAGCGCGGCGAGCGAGATGGGGCGCGGCGCCGCGAACAGCGCCGCCTCAAGCAGCTTCGCTAATGGCGTCACGCGTGATCTCCACGGAGGCGAATGGACGGTGCTGCGCAATGCGCAGCTCACCGAGCTTCGCCATTTCGAGCAGGGCGAGCAGGACGGACAGAATCTGCCAGGGTTCGGCATCGCGGCCGATGAGATCGGCCCAGCGCGCCGCGCGCCGCATGGCGATCACGTTGCGGATGGTCATCATGGCGCCCGCGACGTCGAGCGCGCGCGGCACGACCTCGTGGATCTTCGGCTCCTTGGTGGTGCGCAGCACGCGATCCACCGCCGCGAGCAGTTCACCGAGGGAGAGCGACAGGGGGGCGTTGAGCGGCGTGATGTCGACCGCGGCGGGGACGAAGCGGCGGGGGAACTGATGCCGGCGCTCCTCACCGCGACGCTCGAGCAGATCCACCACCTCGCGCATCTGCTGGTACTCGAGCAGACGACGGACGAGTTCGGCGCGCGGGTCTTCCCACGATTCCTCGCCGTCGGCCCGCGGGAGCAACATCTGCGCCTTGATGCGCAGCAGGCGAGCCGCCATCTCGAGGTAATCGGCCGCTTCGTCGAGCCCCAGCGTACTGATACGCGCCAGGAACTGCTCCGCGATGCGGGCGATGGGGATGTCGTAGATGTCGACCTGCTCGTCGCGGATGAGCGACAAGAGGAGATCGAGCGGACCGGTGAACTGGCTCAGCTCGATGACGAACGACGACGATTCAGCTTCGACGGGGCGGAAATTGGGGGCAATCACGCAGCGGTCACGCGTCGAAAGGGTTGGGGAGCAGGTAGGGAATGTACACCTGCTGGGCGACTCGGGAGACAAAGAATGCGGGGGACATCCACGCATTCACCAGCGGCCGCCCGAAGGAGAGCAAGGCAAAGAGCAGCAGGAACCCCACGGCCCCGATGCGCTGGTACTGCAGCGACCATTGCGGGGGGAGGAGGTACTTGAAGACGTGCGACCCGTCGAGCGGCGGGATGGGGATCAGATTGAACGCCGCGAGCACGAGGTTGAGCACGATGCCCTGCATGAACATGAGCTGCAGCACGAACATGGGGCGCGCGAGCTCAGGAAACGCCTGTCCGAGCAGCCCCACGCCCACGATGAGCGGGATGCAGGCAAGGGCGATCAGCACGTTGACGGTGACGCCGGCCAGCGACACGATGATGTCGCCCCGGCGGTAGTTGCGGTAATTGCGCGGGTTGACCGGCACCGGCTTCGCCCCACCGAAGATCGGCCCGCCGAGGACGGCGAGCATCACCGGCAGAATGATGGTCATGACGGGGTCGATGTGCTTGAGCGGATTGAACGTGAGCCGCCCCAGCTGGTACGCCGTCATGTCTCCCTGCCGGAACGCCGCATAGCCGTGCGCATACTCGTGGGCGACCATCGAGAAGAGCAGCACGGGAGCGACGAGGGCGAGTTGCTGGGCGAATTCCACCGCGGCAGCCGAAGAGAAAAGAGGGGCGAGCACAGGGGGAGCGGAGGCTCCCGGCCCGGAACGCGAATGCAAGCAAATCGGAAGGAGAAGTGTAGCCGGCGGGAGGGGGGAAGTCAAAAGTATTCCACACCGGAAGTTATCCACATTGGGGTCCGAATCCATCCTCCAGCCCCCCGCTACAGCTGCAACGCTAACTCCTGCGCCGGCCGCCGCTTGACCGGTGCTCTGGCTTCGCCTAAGTTTCTTGGTCTGTTCCGCCGTGGCCGGATTCCATCCGTCTGCCGGGTGGTTTCCACGTCACTGTTTATCCAGTTCCCAGGAGTTTTTCGTGCCGAATATCAAGTCCGCAAAGAAGGATCTGCGGAAGTCGCGTGCGGCTGCTGTACGCAACCGTGCCCAGCGTTCGGCGCTGCGGACTGCCGTGAAGAAGGCGAAGGCGGCGGCTGCGGCGGCGGATGACCGTCTCACTGCCGTGTCGCTCCTCGACCGTGCGGCGCGCAAGGGACTCATTCACAAGAACGCGGCGGCTCGTCAGAAGAGCAAGATCGCCAAGCAGGCCAACAAGGCCGCTGCGGCGTAATCGTCCCCGCGCATCCACACGCGCGGTGAACGACGAAGGGCCGGACTCGCGAGAGTCCGGCCCTTTTGTTTTTCAGGGTGACCGGCAGCGTCAGAACGCTGCCAGCTCTCCCCCGCAACGTTCGCAATACCACTCCGTCGGCAGGTTCAACGTGCCGCACTCGGTGCAGCGCAACGTCTTCTGCGGCTCGCCGGATGCCTCGGCCGACGTTCCTGCACTGCTGCGCTCCGCCTCAACCGGCGGCGTTGTGCCTTCCCCGCCCGGATCGATCACCGAGCGCAGGAACGCGAGATCGTCGAACGGATCGTTGGCGCTCGCGGCGTTGGGCGCCGCAGATGGCGCCCCTGTGGCAGCCCCCTGCTCCGCCTGAAGCTCGTGCTCGGCCTCGATGCCCTGCAGCGACTGCACGAACTCCTGATCGGCCGGTCCGCTGACTTCGCCGAACAATGCGAGCGCATCGTCGACCTCGCTCTCCGATACCGGCGCCGCGGTCGCGGTGGGCTCCGGTCCCGGCACCACCGTCATGCTGGCGGTATCGAACAACGCCGCCACGTCGGCCAGCCCGTCTTCGTGGCTTGGTCCCTCCAGCGCCGGAGTCTCCGCGATTCCCGACACGTCGATGTCGAGCAGGGGCTCCTCGTCGACGTGCGCTGCCTCCGTGGCCGCCATCGGTGTGAGCACCAGCGACGCTACATCATCGACCGTCGCAAGCGACAGCGCGGGGGGCACCGGCTCGGCCGCATCCGGCACGAATCCCGTACTCACCTCGACCGCATCGTCGGCCTCGTCACCGACGGCCGCGACGACGACCTCGGGCGTGTCGGCCAGAGCGGAGGCCGCCGGCGCCACCAAGTCCGCCGCGGTATCCGCGTCCACCGCGGTCACGGGGGCCGAGACTGGCGGCGTGACACGCGCGCTGGACAGCAACGTGCGCACATCCTCGACCTCCAACAGCAACGCGTCACGCTCACCACCCAGCGTGGTGATCCTGCCCTCCACCGCCTCGCGCACCGTTGCCCATTGGTCGTCGTCGTACTCGCCAACGAGATTCCGCAGCATCCCCTCGGCCAGTTCCTCCTCGTTCGCCGACAGCTGCGTTTCGAGATCGCTCAAGCGCTGCTCGAGCTCCGTGCCGAATGCGGATAGCTCGCCAACGTGTGACTGCAGTTGCGTGATGACATCGCTACGACGGCCGACGTAATCGGCGTACACCCGATCGAACACACGCGAGGGCGTGTCGGCGCGCTTGGACTCGAGCGACGCCAACCATTCGTCGTAGCGCTGTCGTTCCGCAACGAGCGCGCGCACTTCTTCAATGGACACGTGCAACTCCGTGAGGAGGGACGAGAGGTGAATTCCGGGAACCGGCGAGCGACGATGGGGGGAGAAACGCGCCCCCCATCACTTACGCACTGAATACCAGGCGGCCGCCAACGATGGTGTGCAGTGCCTGACCGGTGAACGTGTGGCCGCCATACGGCGTGTTGCGCCCCTTCGACTTGAACCGCGTCGGATCACACGTCCACTGACGGTTCGGGTCGAAGATGGTGACATCGGCGAGGCCACCCCGAGCGAGCGATCCGCCGGGCAGCCGGAAAATCTTCGCCTGCTTGCAGCTCATGGCGTCCACCAGCTGCGACAACGTGATGATGCCGCGGTGCAGCAGATAGGTGCAGTTGACGCCGAGCGCCGTTTCGAGTCCCACGATGCCGTTGGGCGCGTCGGCAAACTCGCGCTCCTTCTCGTCGTAGTGGTGCGGCGCATGATCGGTGACCAGCAGATCGATCGTGCCATCGGCCACGCCCTGCTGCAGCGCCTCGACGTCCTCGGCCGTGCGCAGCGGCGGATTCATCTTGGCGTTGGTGTTGTAGCCGTCCACTGCATCTTCCGTGAGGGAGATGTGATGCGAGCACACTTCGGCGGTCACGTTGATCCCGCGCTCCTTGCCCCAGCGCACGAGCTCCACGGAGCCCTTGGTGCTGAGGTGACAGAGGTGGATGTGTCCACCGGTACGCTTGGCGAGCAGGATGTCGCGAATGACGTAGATCTCCTCGGCTTCGGCGGGGATGCCCTTGAGGCCGAGCTTCGCGCTCATGATGCCCTCGTTCATGCTGCCGCCACGCGCGAGCGTCATGTCCTCACAGTGTTCGGCGATGGGCACGTTGAAGGCACGCGCATACTCGAGCGCGGTGCGCATGAGCTGCGCGCTCTCCACCGGCTTGCCGTCGTCGCTGAACGCGACGGCACCAGCGCCCACCATTTCGGCGATCTCGGCGAGCGTTTCCCCCTTCTGCCCGACGGAAATGGCGCCGTACGGATACACGCGTGCGTAGCCGGCGTTCTCGCCCTGACGCTTCACGAAGCTCACGACCGCCTGATTGTCGGTGACGGGCTTGGTGTTGGGCATGCCGCACACGGCCGTGATACCGCCGGCGACGGCGCTGTGGGCACCGCTCGCGACGGTCTCCACATCCTCACGCCCCGGCTCGCGCAGGTGCACATGGACGTCGATGAACCCGGGCGCCACCACGAGCCCGGTGGCATCGATCACCTCAGCGCCGTCGGGCGTGCCAAGCGAACCGCCGCACGCCTCCACCTGGCCGTTGCGCAGCAGCACGTCGCCCACGGCGTCGAGGCCCTGCGAAGGATCGATGATGCGTCCGCCCTTGATGAGCAGATCGCGCGTTCCGATCGGGTGCGCCATTTACGCGTTTCCTTTCTTGGCCGCTTCGGCCAGTTCGGGCTTGCCACCGGCAAGCAGGTAAAGCACCGCCATACGCACGGCCACACCGTTGGTGACCTGGTCGAGGATGACCGAGTGCGGGCCGTCGGCGACATCGCTGTCGATCTCGACGCCACGATTCATCGGCCCGGGGTGCAGAATGAGGAGGTCACGCGGCGCCTGCTCCAGCCGCGCACTGGTAACGCCGAACACGCGATTGTACTCGCGCAGCGACGGGATGTAACCGGCCTGCATGCGCTCGAGCTGCAGGCGCAGCACGTTGAGGGCATCGGCCCATTCGATGGCCTGCTCGATGCGATCGAAGACGGTGACGCCCATCTCCTCGATCGCGTTGGGGAGCAGCGAGCGCGGTCCGCATACGGCGACTTCCGCGCCGAGCTTGGTGAGCCCCCAGATGTTGGAACGGGCCACGCGCGAATGCAGAACATCGCCAACGATGCAGATCTTGCGGCCAGCGAGATCACCGAACCGGTCGCGCAGCGTGAGCATGTCGAGCAGCCCCTGCGTGGGATGCTCGTTGGTCCCATCGCCAGCGTTGATCACGTTCGATTCGATGCGCTCGGCGAGAAACCGTGCCGCGCCCGAGGCGCTGTGGCGAATGACGACCATATCGATCTTCATCGCCTCGAGATTGCGCGCGGTATCCACGAGCGTTTCGCCCTTGCTCACACTGGAGCCGGCCGCCGCCACGTTGACCGTGTCAGCACTCAGGCGCTTCTCGGCGAACTCGAAAGAAATGCGCGTGCGCGTCGACGCTTCGAAGAACAGGTTCACGATGGTGGCGCCACGCAACGTGGGCACCTTCTTGATCGTGCGCTCGGAGATCTCGCGGAACGGGACGGCGGTGTCGAGCACAAGGCGGATCTGGTCGGCCGAGAGCGGCGCGAGTCCCAGCAGATCCTTGCCGAGGGGACCGGGCATGCGTTCAGCCCTCCTCGTCACGCGTGGCGACGACCACCTCATCGCGGCCGTCGAGCTCTTCGATCATCACGTCCACGCGCTGGTCGGAGGCCACGTCGATACGCCGGCCCACGATATCGGCGTGGATCGGGAGTTCGCGTCCCCCGCGATCGACTAGCACCGCGAGCGCGATACGTGCGGGGCGACCGAAGTCGGCGAGCTCGTCGAGTGCGGCGCGGATGGTGCGGCCGGTGTAGAGCACGTCGTCGACGATGACCACGCGCTGATCGTCGAGCGTCCAGGGCAGCGAGGTGGCGCCAACGACCGGCCGCGGTCCGACAGTCTGCAGGTCGTCACGATAGAGCGTGATGTCGAGGGCACCCGACGCCACGGTGACTCCTTCCTGCGCTTCGA
The DNA here is from genome assembly GCF_044345575.1 of Gemmatimonas sp. GTDB lineage: Bacteria > Gemmatimonadota > Gemmatimonadetes > Gemmatimonadales > Gemmatimonadaceae > Gemmatimonas. Next base: position 13,554 of record NZ_JBIJAW010000012.1, on the reverse strand, counting down.
TGATGCGCACGATGCGCTCGGCGAGCTGCACCCCGCGGCGCTGGATGCCGACGATGACGAGGTTCTCGCAGCCGGCGTTGAGTTCGATGATCTGGTCGGCCATACGACGCAGCGTGCGATCGAGGGCACGCGCATCGAGCACCGTGGTTGGCTTCGTTGGCATGGCGGACAAGTTAACAGCGCCGGGAGGGGACCGTGGGGGCGGGCGTGAACGGCGCGGGCCTGAACGGCGCGGGCCTGAACGGCGCGGGCCTGAACGGCGCCAGCTGGAACGGCGCTAGCTGGAACGGCGCTAGCTGGAACGGCGCCAGCTTGAAGAGCGCTGGCCGGGCACCGCAGAGCAAAGTGGCGGGCATCCGCCCGGATGCCCGCCACTCGTGAATGGTTCAGCACGCCGATCAGGCGTCGGGGCCAGGGGCCCCGTTTACCACTCGTGGTGCGACCGTGGCGGCTCGTTACCGGGCCCCTTGGGCGCCCAGAGCCCGTGCAAGGGCGACAGATGGCGGGCAGCGGTGCGGGCGGCCCGGAGCCGCACCTTGTCGACAGGCGGCACGAACGAGGTGGCCGCATACATCGCGATGTCGGACGCGGCTTCCATGGTGGCTTGGGCAAAGCCGTGCGACCAGTCGGGGCCGTACGGATGCGAGTCCGCGCGTTCCTCGACCCCGCGTCCGAAGGCGACGCACTTGTCCGCGGCCTCCTTGAGCGAGCGGCTGGAAGCGAGGTGAGCCACTACCACATGGAGGCCATCGCGCCGTCCCATGTGGTACGTGGGTGACTGCATCGCGTCGCCCGCCGGCGCCTCCACGACCCCCGACGCAATGCCGGTGAGCATCACGCACAGCTGCGAGAAGTAGCTGCGGATGGGATCGACCGGCGGTTCTTCCAGAATTGGCGACATGGGCGGATGCAGCAGAATGGTGTCCAGCGCTGGCCGCGAAGCGCAGCCTTCACCCATTCCACAGGGCAAGGGATGTGCCGCCGACCGACCGGCCTTCCCTTTCCCGTTTTCCCTCTGAGAGGTCGGAATACGTGTCTGCGGACAAACAGTTGTGTCCGTCACACGTTGCGGCGAGACCACCAACACCGTTGCGCCCACGCAACAGGTGTCCGCGTTTCAGGTCCCCTGAAATACCCCCAAAGCCCTCCCGCCGGCGTTAGCCGGCGTACAGATGGAGATCGGTGCCGACGAAATCAGCGAGCGACTTGCAGGTTTCCCAGTCGGGGTGCCGCAGGGTGATGTACCCATCGGAGAGCAAGGTGCTCTTCCAGTCCCGGCGCGGCGTACCCACCGGGAGCAGATCGATGGCACAGAGGGCATCGCCCAGCCGCGCCTTCACACGATCGAGGCCCTCGATGCGCTGGATGCGCCCCTGGCCGTGGGCCCGCTTGGTGATGCAGGCGCAGTTGTACTTGCGCTCGACCTTCAGCGAGAAGGTGCCGTGCAATTCGGCCTCGGCCCATCCACTGAAGAGATCGATATCGCTCGCGAAGTTCATGAGATCGACAGTTCGGGCGCCGGGCGGTCGGGCACCGATTTCTCCGAACACCACCTCGCCATCGGACTTGCGATACCACTCCATGTGCGTGAAGCCGGTGTCGTAGCCGAGGACCTTGATGACCTGTTCCCCGAGCGCGATGCCGCCGGTGACCCAGGGGTCATCCACGTGCCGGTAGGAGAGCGTTTGGGGCGAGATCCATTCGTTGGTCCGCGCAATCAGCGGGCGAGGACGATAGTGGCCGACATGGAAGTACTTGATCTCGCCACCCGCGCAGATCGTGTCGTACGTGAACTCTTCGCCGTCAATGAACTCTTCCACGTCGACCGTTTCGATGTGGCCGAGTTGGCTGATGGCGGCCGCCACGGCTTTGGCATCGTCACACCGGAAGGTGTCCATCGAGCCGGCACCGGCAATGGGCTTGATGATGAGCGGATAGCCGACCTGCTCGGCTGCGGCCCACACCTCCGCGGCGTTGCTCGCCACGGCATGGTGCGGCACGCGCACGCCCCCTTCGGCCAGCGCCTGCTTCATGACGTCCTTGTTCCGGAATTTCACAGCCTGTTCATGGCGCTGTCCCGGCACGTCGAATGCTTCACGTAGATGCGCCGCGAGTTCCACGCCCGGTTCCCAGAGACAGCACACCCGGTCGAGGGTGCGCGATCCCAGCCAGCGGCGGATCTGCGCGATGGCGCTCTCGGTATTCGAGAACAGGTCGGCGACCTGCAGATAGTCGCTCAGGTGACGCCGCGCCGACTCGGGCAGTTCGTGCGCCGGCCCGTTCGCGACCCCGAGCACGGTCGCGCCCTGTTCAGAGAGCCCGCGGGTGAAGAGCGGCATTTCGCCCGGGTAGCCCGGGGTGATCATGAGCACCGTCTTGGACATGCGCACCTTGGAGAACGGCCGTGAATGGAATCAGCGTAGGATGACGCGCACCGAGGAGATGATACGCCCCAGCGCGTCCTGCACCACCCTCGTTTCGGGATGACGTACGATAATGAACCCTTCGCCCTCGTAGCTCCCGGTCGGCGCCTGCCCGACGTACGGGAGCCGTTGATCGCACACGAGGTGCCCGAGCTCGCGCTGCACGACCTCCAGTCCCTCGATGGCGGCAACGGTGCCCTGCCCCTGTCCGCGCAGATAGGCGGTGCCCACGGCGTAGCGTCGTGCCGGCGCGCTAAACGTATGATCGACCATCAGCCGAACCCACGCGGAAACGAAATCGACATCATTCGCGCGAGAGATCATGGTGGTCATGTTGGCCCCGGGTGGACGGGCCGCGATTTCGCTGATGGCCAGCGAGCCGTCGGGACGGCGAAACCATTCGCAGTGCGACACGCCGGTGGTCATGCCGAGGGCGCTGAGTGCGCGGTCTCCCACGACTTTGATGTCGTCGAAGGTGGGATCGTCGATCTCACGCGGCAACAGCACGGTCCACTGGATCCACGGGTTCTCGAGCACTTCGAGGGGCGTCGGGGCGTATCGCGTGATGCTGTGCCACACGGGCCGCCCATTGATGCTTACGGTTTCGAGCGAGTGCTCGGTTCCGCGCAGGAATTCCTCGGCGAGCATGGGATCGTCAGGCGCTGGCGCGTGACGCTGCAGCACGGACTCGAGTTCGTCTATGGTGCGCACCCGTTCCGTGGCTTTGGCACCGGCGCCGGCGGGTGGTTTGACCACGATGGGAAAGCCTACCTCGCCGACGAAGCGACGCGCATCGGCGGCCGAGTGAACGAGCATGTGGCGCGCCACCGGTACCCCGGCGTCGCGCAGCACATCCTTCATGCGGGCCTTGTCGCGGAAGTTGTGCGCCGCCGCCGACGGCAGTCCCGGAATGCCGAGGCGCTCGCGTACGATGGCGAGGGGGAGCTGCGCCTGCTCGTACGCCGCAAAGCAGCGGGAGACCGCGCCGTGGCGGGTGGCAATGGACTGCACGGCCCACTCGAGCTGCTCGGCATTCGTGACGTCGTCCACACGCCAATGAGCCACGAGTCGCACCGCGAGCGACGGCGCGAGCTCCTCGAGCCGCTGCTGGGCAATGACCGCCACGCGGATGTGCGAGAGCGCGATCGCCGCCTCGATCATCTGCGAGGCGGCGGGTGAGAAGAAGGGGGCGACGAAGATGACCAGCATGTGTCAGGGCGCGGGGCGGTACGTGCGAACGGTGTGCGCGAGCACGTCCTTGGCCAGGAATCGCACGGGCTTCATTTCACCGCGCGCGAACATGGCGGCCTGATCGGCATGATTGGGGGACGCCGGATCGGTGCTCTGGCCGTACGCCAACACCGAATAGGCGCGCGGGGCGCGCGCGCCGAACTCCACGGCGAGCACCCAGCCGTCGCCGCTATTGGCAATGCGCTTACCATCGAGCTGGTCTTCATAGGTAAGCACGCGGAAACACCCAAGCGCACCGCTGCATCCTCCCACGGGGACGTCCACATTGCCGCGTCGCACGCGATGGATATCCCCCCACGGTACATCGAGCGCGCCGTACTTGCGCACCATCTCCTGCGCCGCCCACTGCAGCGATTGCAACGCCTTCTCAGGTTGACCGAGTCCGCGCGGTGATGTGGTGAGCTCACGCCACGACCATTTCACCGCGAAGGCGGTGTCGCGAGCCTGCGGCTGGTAGCGGCGCCACCACGTTTCGAACAGCAGTCCGCCACGGCTTTCGGGCGCCACGGTGTTATCCCACGCTTGCAGGACGGCGGCCGCGCGGCGCAGCGTGCTATCGCTGGCCGGCGCCGAGGTCTTCACAGTGCGCAACAGGTCGTCCTTCACGCGATCGGCCAGCAGCATGCGGTAGGAGTGTTTGCGGCGCACGACCTCCTCGAGCGAGAACTTCTTCGTGTTGGCGATCAGCTGGAGCGCGTGCTGACTGCGCAGGCGCAGCTCACCCCGCTCGACGTTGTCCGGATATCGTGCCGTATCGAGCAGCGCGCGGAGATTGGCGAAGTGGGGCGCGTCGTTTTCGTTGTGGATGTAGCCGCCGGGCGGGTTCTGTACCTGTGGCAACGAATCGAGGGTGATGAGGCGCGTCCAGATATCTGCGGAGCCCGTGGCTGGGATGGGCACGGAATCACGCCCAGACGCATGCGGCAACCGCGGGATACTGGCCATCCAAATGGTGAGGATATTCCCATCGCGATCCGCATAGGTGAGGTTGGACGTCGCGCGGGCGCGCATGGCGAGGGCCCGCTTCCACTCGGCGAGGGAACGGGCGCGCATCATGGCCAGAAATTGCGCTCCCGCCCGGTACTCCCCCTCGGGACCGGCCCGCACGACATACAGCTTGCTCGCCGTGCGATGCACCACGGGCCCGAGCGGCGTGATGGCGACGCGGCGCGTGGCGGTGGCCAGCGAGTCGCCGTCCCTATAGCGCACGGTGGAAACGTCGTAACGCACGGGGACACTCGCGCCGTCGAACCGATAGGCGTCGGGGGCCGTCGGATCGAGATCGAGTTCGTACACTTCATCAAGATCGGGGGCGTTGTTGGTGGTGGCCCACCCCAGACTGGCGTTGAAGCCACCCACGACCGAGAACGCGCTGCCGATGCGGAAGTCGCCATAGAAGTCGAGCTTCCCCGGTACGGTCACATGCGCTTCCCAGTAGCCCGCGTTCCAATTGAGGTGCGGGTTACGCAATAGAATGGCGCGGCCGCTGGTGGTCCGTGTCGGCGCGAGCGCCCACGCGTTCGATCCCACGTCGGCGTCGCTGCCGAGCACCGGCTTGGCGGCGACGTCCGGTGTCGACCGGGTGATGGGATCGCCAAAGCCGAACGCGCCGCCCTCAGGCGCCCCACCGCGCGCGACCGAGTCGCGTCGCAGCCACCGCACGACGAGGTTGCGCGCGGCGGTGACATTGGCCGTGCCGATGTCCCCCGCGGCGACGTCGTGCCCGTGGAAGACAGGTTGCGCCCACGAGGGCAGCTCCGCCTGATGATGGCGAATGAACCGATTGACCCCCTCCGCGAAGCCGTCGTACATGGCGCGCGTGTCGGGATCGAGCAGGTGGTACGTCTCCTGCACGCGGGCATGCACCCGCTGCGCGGCGAAGTCGGACTCGAGGCTGTCCTTGCCGAAGGTCCGTCCCATCCATCCCCTCGCCCGCACGAGCGACAGGATGACGCGGACACCGTAATCCTCGGCTTGCGTGTAGCCGAGGCCGATCCCGGCGCCGCGGAACGTACCGGCGCCGATGTGCACGACGCCGTATTCGGTACGCCGGATGATGGGGTCATCGGAGACCGCCGGTCGAACGGCGCCGAGCAGTATTGGTATGGAGAGCGCGCCGAGCGCGATGCGCAGCGGGGTGGGCATGACTGACGGGATGGGAGAAACGAAGGACAGCGTCCGCGCAAGTTATTGCGTCAACCTGTGGTCGGCATACGTTTGGGGCAGCCGTCCCACCAATGCGCCGAACAACGCGCGCTCGAACGGCCCGTCCCACCCACTACTCCCGGTCGCAGAGGACCCTCCATGTTATCTCGCAGTCTTGCGCGCATCGCCCTCGCGGTATGTGCGCTCGCGTCACCGTGGCTCGCGCCGCTCGCGGCTCAAAGCGCCAACGGGACGCTCACCGGCAAGATCACCGACGCCGCCAACGGTCAGCCGATCGGTAACGTGCAGGTGTCGATCGTGGGCACGACCCTCGGGGCCCTGACCAACCAGGACGGCATGTACGTGGTGCGCGGTATCGCACCAGGCGCCGTCACGGTGCGGGCGATTCGTATCGGTTTCTCCGAGGCACGCGGTACGGCGACCGTGTCGGCAGCACAGACCATCACGCTCAACCTGCAGCTCAAGGCCGTGCCCGCCACGCTCAACCCGGTCGTCACGACGGTGACGGGTGAACAGCGACGCATCGAGGTGGGCAACTCGATCGCGCAGGTGAACGCCGAGCAAGTCGTGGAAACGCGAGGTGTGGCCAACGTGGCAGATCTGCTCACCTCGCGCGCTGCCGGTGTGATGGTGGTGCCCGGGGTCCAGACGGGCGCCGGCGTTCGTGTCCGCATCCGCGGCACAAGCTCGATCGCGCTGACAAACAACCCGATCTGGGTGATCGACGGCATTCGCGTCGACGGGTCGACCGGCTCGTCGTCGGTGAGCGTGGGTGGAACGACGCCGAGCCGGGTGGGCGATCTCAACCCGGAAGAAATCGAGTCGATGGAAGTGGTGCGCGGGCCGTCGGCGGCCACGCTGTACGGCACCGACGCCGCGAACGGCGTGATCGTGATCAAGACGAAGCGCGGCGTGGCGGGCAAGCCGCAGTGGACGTACTACACGGAACAGACCGGGCTGCAGGATCGTAACCAGTATCCCACGGCCTACCGCGCCTGGCGGACCGGCACCACCGGGACCACGAACTCGACGGCCATCAATACGGTGCAGTGCTTCCTGACACAGCAGGCCTCGAACGCCTGCCGCGTGGACAGCCTGACGGCGTTCAATCTGCACGATGACAAGGAGACCACGCCGTACGGCACCGGTTACCGCACCCAGCACGGCATTCAAGTGAAAGGCGGTTCCGAGAGCGTGCGCTACTTCCTGCACGGCGAATACGAAAACGAAGATGGCGTAACGAAGGTACCGGAGTTCGAGCAGCGTTACCTGAGCCGTCTGGGACTCTCTTTGCTCCCCGACCAGCGCAATCCCAACGCGCTCAAGAAGTACACCACGCGCGCGAACCTGAACCTCACGCTGTCGCCAAAAGCCGACATCACGGTAAGCAGCGGCTTCACCAACCAGAACGTCCGCCTGCCGAGCTCCGACGACTCGGGGACGGCCGGTATCGCGGCCAACACGTATGGGGGCCCGGGCTTCAAGTACAACCTCACCGCCACCGGCGACACCCTGTTCGGCTGGCGTCAGTTCACGCCGCGTGACGTGTATCAGCGCACCACCAATCAGGAAATCAATCGCCTGATCAATTCGGTGGGGGCGAACTACCGTCCGAGCACGTGGATGTTCATGCGCGCCAACGTGGGTATCGACTTCATCAATCGTGTCGATACGCAGCTGTGCCGCTTCCAGAACTGCGCCGACATCGGTCAGGAGCGCCTCGGGTTCAAGATCGACAACCGCACGAACTTCTTCACGTACACCGCCGACGTGGCGGCCACGGCGACCAAGAAGCTCACGGACGGGATCGAGTCGAAGACCACGTTCGGCGGCCAGATGTACCGCACCATCTTCGATCGTAACGGCGCACAGGGGCTGGTGCTGCCCCCGGGTGCGGTGACCGTTACCGCAGGCGCGACCAAGACGGCCGACGAGTCGAGCAGCGAAACGCGCACGCTCGGTGGGTACATCGAAGAGAATCTCGGGTTCGGTGATCGTCTCTTCCTCACCGGCGCCGTGCGTTCTGACCGCAACAGCGCGTTCGGTGCCGACTTCAAGACGGTGTTCTATCCGAAGCTCGCGGCCTCCTACGTGATCTCGCAGGAGAGCTTCTTCCCGAAGTGGTCGTGGCTCGACCAGCTGCGCCTGCGCAGCGCGTACGGGGCATCCGGTGTGCAGCCGGGCACGATCGACGCCGTCCAGTTCTACTCCGCCACCCAGGGCCGCGGCGAGAGCGGCGAAGTGCCGGCGCTCGTCTATTCCACGCTGGGTAACCGCAACCTGCGGCCCGAGCGGTCGACCGAGCTCGAGGTCGGTATCGACGGCACGTACTTCGGCGGACGCGTGAACTCCGAAATCACGTGGTACAACAAGCTGTCCAAAGACGCGCTCGTCTCAAGGATCCTGCCGCCGTCGCTCGGCACGGGTGCGACCGCCCGTCTGGAGAACCTCGGTGAAGTACGCAACCGCGGCGTGGAAGCGCTCATCTCTGCGCAGTTGGTGCAACGTCGGGCGCTCGGTCTCGACGTGCAGCTGAATCTGTCGCACAACGACAACCTGCTGCAGAGTCTCGGCGGTCAGCCCACCATCGGCACCACGCAGCAGCAGCGCGCCGGGTATCCGCTGTACGGCTGGTGGTCGCGCCAGCTGACCGGCTTTGAGGACAAGAACGGCAACGGCATCATCGAGTACAACGCCAGCAATGCGCTAAGCGAGATCACGGTGACCGACACGAACGTCTTCATCGGCTACTCGACGCCCCGTACCGAAGCGGCCTTCACGACCGGCATCGACCTCTTCAACAAGGCGCTGCGTCTGTCGGCCATGGTGGACTACAAGGGCGGCATGAAGATCTACAACAACACCGAGCGCATCCGGTGCGCGAGCCGTCTCAACTGTCGTGCCATTGCCGACAAGAACGCCTCGTTGTTCGATCAGGCGCGCGCGGTGATGGTGCGTGAGCACCCGAGCCGCTCGGTGGCGGGCTATTTCGAGGACGGCGACTTCCTGCGCTTCCGCGAGCTCTCGGCCACCTACCAGCTCCCCACCGCATTGGTAGGCAGCTACTTCCGGGGGCGCAATCTGACGGCGACGGCCTCGGTGCGAAACCTCGGCATCCTGTGGACCAAATACACCGGCGTCGATCCGGAAGCGTTCGGCAACACCGGTGACGCACCGTCGGAGTTCCAGGCGTTCGGGCCGCCGACGTATTTCGCCCTGCGCATCTCCTTCGGCTTCTGAGGATCCCCATTCATGTCTCGATACAGCACGATGCGCGGGTTCTTCCATCGCGCCATTTCGCTCCGCCCGATGCGCCTGGCCGCTCTGACGGCGGCAACCGCCGCCGCGACGCTCGCGGCCGGCGCCTGTACCCCGTCGGATTTCCTTCAGGTCACTGACCCGGACATCATCAACCCCGGTGACGTCGCGTCACCGGCTGGCGCCAACGCCATTCGCCTCGGCGCCATCGCACGTCTGAACAGCGCGACCACCGGCGGCGAAAGCCTGTTGCTGCTCGGCGGGTTGTTCGCCGACGAATGGAACAACGGCGACTCATTCATCGCCCGGCAGGAAATCGACCAGCGCACGATCACGCCGCAGAACAACTTCCTGACCGACGCCAATCGTGCGCTGCACCGGGCGCGACTGTCAGCAGCACAAGCGGTGGAACTGCTGCGTCAGTACAACCCGACGGCCCCCACGTGGCAGGCGGCCGAGATGTACTTCGTGCAGGCGTACGTGGAGAATCTTGCGGCGGAGCACTACTGCAGTGGGCTGGTTTTCAGCTCGGTGGCCAATGGCGCTGAGGTGTACGGCCGGCCACTCACCACGGCGGAGGCGTATGCACAGGCACTGGCCCATGCCGATTCCGGGCTGGCGCTCGTGACCGGCACCACGGCCGACGCCAACCGTGTGCGCGGTGCGTTGCAGGTGACGAGGGGGCGCATTCTCCTCAATCTGAATCGCCCTGCCGACGCGGCGACGGCCGTGAACGGAGTGGCCACGAACTTCCAGTATCTGATGTATCACTCGCTGGTCACGAACATCAATCAGTACTGGAACTTCAACAACCTCGCGGGCCGCTACAGTGTGAGCACGAACGAAGGCACCAACGGTCTGAACTTCGCGACGGCGAATGACCCCCGTGTTCCGGTATGCCTGGGTGGCGATGTGGCGTGCCGCGCCATCAACGTCACGAAGGCCACGCGTGACGATCTCACGGCCCCGTACTACGTCCAGCGTCTGTGGACGACGCAAGAGAGCCCGATCGCGATCGTATCGGGGGCCGAAGCCCGTCTGATCGAAGCCGAAGCGCAATTGCGTTCCGGCAACAGCACCACCTCGCTCGGCACGCTCAATACGTTGCGCGGGACATTCTCCCTGCCCGCCCTCACTGATGCGGGAACCGATGCGGCGCGGGTGAATCAGCTCTTCCGGGAGCGGGCGCTCACGCTGTTCGGACGCGGCACGCGCACCGGCGATATGCGTCGACTCATCCGCCAATACGGCCGTGCGGCGAATACGGTGTTCCCGACCGGTGCGTGGCACAAGGGTGGCAACTATGGCAGTGACGTGACGCTGCCGCTGCCGCTCGCCGAGCAGAACAATCCGACGCCGGGTGCCGGCGTGTGTATTGACCGGAACGCTTGAGAGAGTTGAGGATCGAGAGGTCAGCAGGAGAGCTGAGAACCAGGAACGGTAACTGCGAATTGGACACTTCCCGCGCTCCTCGAGATGGCGGCTCTTTACGGGGATCGCGTGGTTGGCGGGGAGTTTGTAGTTCGTAGTTCCAGTGTTCAGTCTTCAGTTCGTCTACGCACGAATGGAAACGGGCCGCGTGATCATCGATCACGCGGCCCGTTCGTTGTGGCTGCTCTTCGTCAGCGTTCCAGCTTGAAGCCGGGATCGATCCCCGGGCGCTTCGGGGCGTTCGCCACGAACCAGCCGGTCAGATACATCCACTGCGTCATGCGCGTGAGCTTCGGATAGTCGATGCGTTCCGGCTTGTCGCGCGGCGTGTGATAGTCGTCGTGCAGGTTGGTCGTATACATCACCGACGGCACGTTGAGCCGGGCGTACGGCACGTGATCGCTGCGGAAGTACCACCCTTCCGGATGCGTGGGGCGGTCCCAGATCGAATCGAGCTTGAACTTGCCGGTGAGTTCATTCGCCCGGAGTGCCATGTCGACGAGCGCGGTGGAATTGCGATGCGGCGGCTGAATGCCGAGCAGGCTCGCGGAGTCCGGATTGTTGCGCCCCATCATTTCGCCGTTGAGCACCGCCACGATGCTCGCGAGCGGCACCACGGGATGCGCCGCGTGATAGCGCGACCCGAGCAGGCCGCGCTCTTCCGCGCCGTGGTAGACGAACAGCACGGACCGCTTGGCGCGCTGCTTGGCGAAGGCGCGCGCGCTGGCGAGGAGCGCGACGCTCCCCGTGCCGTTGTCGTCGGCACCAGCCCACACCGAGTCGCCGTTGATCACATAGCGCACGCCGTCGTGATCCTGATGCGACGAGAAGAGCACGTATTCCTTGCTGAGCACGGGATCGGTGCCCGGAATCACGCCGACGATATTCGTGGACGGCGTTTCGAACCGTTCTAGTCGAATGTGGAGCTGGACCGCCGGCGCCTGCTGGAGGCGGGCGGCCATCGCCCCGCGCACGAGCACCGCCGGTGTACCGGCCTGACGTGCCGGCACCGGCATTTCGGCCCGCATCGGCTGCGCCTCGAACCGACGCGCAGCGCGGTCGACATCGTATGTCCCGCGCGAGCGGAGGATGGCCAACGCCTCGAAGGCCTGATCACCCGTGGCGTCGGCCACCAGAATCAAACCGGCAGCGCCGCGTCGGGCGAAGCGCGCCTGCATGGCCGATACCGCTGCCTGCGTGTAGCGCACCTCGGGGCTGTTGGTGGTGGTGCGGATGCTCGCCGGATTGGGGGCCAGCATCGGCGTGGCCACCAGCTTACCCTGTACGCTCACCGACGTATCGGCGGCATTCGGGACCCAAACCACCGGCCCGGCGAGATCGGCGCTCGACTGGCCGAGGGGAATGAAGTCCTTCCACACCTCGATGGGCTCGCCCGAGAGCATCCCCGTGGTAGACACGGTGGATACGCGGGTACGCACCATGTTGAACCACTGGAAGTACGAGCCATCGTCACCGACGGGCTTCACCCCGATGGCGCGCAGCTGTTCGGCGACCCAGATGGACGCGCGCATCTCATCGGGGGTGCCGGCCTCGCGCCCGCGCATGGCGTCGCCGGCCATGGCGTAGAGATCACGTTTGATATCGGCTTCGCGAATGAGCGCATACGCGGCGGGGAGCTCGCCGGGTCGGGCCGACGTTTTCGCGGCGGGACGTGCCTGGGCGTGTACGGGCATAACGGCCGTGGACGTCGCGAGGACCGTGGCGGCGAATGCGCCGAGCAGCGCCGGCACTCGGAGGGCGGAATGGTTTCTCATACCCAAGGGTACGTCCGAACGCGGCGGGGCGCTGGTGAGCGGTCGTTCACGGTGGGCTCTCCGCGCGGTCGCAGCGGAATCAGGCCTCCGATGGTATTACAGGGAAGGCTTGGTCTCTCCCCCTCCACCCCACCTGCCATGTCGCAAGCCGCCCGTCCACTCCGCGTGGTGCGCACGATGCTGGGCACCGCCACCCTGCTGTCTGCCAGTGCATTGCTGGCCCAGAAGAAACCTGCCGCGGCCGCGCCGGCCGTCGATCCGGCCGTACAGAGCCGCCTCGAGTCGGAACGACGCGAGGATCCGACCCCCGCGCCCGCACGCAAGGAAGGCGACGGCCCGTTTCAGCGGCTGATCATTCGCGGCGTGAATCTCATCGACGGCTACGGGAGCGCCCCGCGCGGCCCGGTGGATGTGGTGGTCGAGGGCAATCGCATCGCGCAGATCGTGAGCGTCGGATACCCCAAGGTGAAGATCGACCAGAGCAAGCGTCCACAGGGCGCCACGAAGGAGATCGATGCCAATGGCATGTATCTCATGCCGGGGCTCATCGATCTGCACGTGCATCAGGGCACGCAGCAGAAGGCGCCGGACAGCGAGTACTACAACAAGCTCTGGCTTGCCCACGGTATCACGACCGTGCGTGGCGTGCCCTTCGCCAGCTTCGATTACTCGGTGAAGGAGCGGGCACGCAGTGCGAAGAACGAGATCGCCGCGCCTCGATACGTGGTGTATCAGCGTCCCGGTACGGGGTGGGGCCGCGGCACGCCCCGCACGCCCGATGTGGCGCGTGAGTGGGTGCGCTGGGCCAAGGCGAATGGGGCTGACGGGCTCAAGCTCGGCGCCGAGCGCCCGGACCTCATGCAGGCGTACCTCGACGAGGCGAAGAAGCTGGGCCTCGGCACCACCGCCCATCTCCAGCAGGGCGGCGTGGCGCAGGTAAACGGTGACGTGGCCACGGCGATGGGCCTCGAGGCCATCACGCACTTCTACGGCGTGTTCGAGTCGATGTACGACAACCACCAGGTGCAGCCCTGGCCGCTGGACGCGAATCTGCAGGACGAGCAGACGCGCTTCGGGCAAGTGGCCCGCCAGTGGAGTCTGGTGACGCCGCGCAGCGAGAAGTGGAACCGGTTCCTCAAGAACCTGAAGGATCGCGACGTCACGCTCGACCCCACGATGACGACGTACCTCACGGGCCGCGATGTGAACCATCGCATGTACGCCCCGTGGCACGAGAAGTACACGATCCC
>NZ_JBIJAW010000138.1:0-8462 GCF_044345575.1 Gemmatimonas sp. | reverse complement strand
TGATCGCCGACTTCGATGTCACGGAAAAGATGCTGCGCTACTTCCTGACGCTGGTCATCGACAAGCACGTCTTCAAGGTCAAGCCGCGCGTGATTGTCTGTGTACCGTCGGGCATCACGGAAGTCGAGAAGCGCGCCGTACGTGACTCCGCACTCGGCGCTGGCGCGAAGGAAGTCTTCATGGTCACCGAGCCGATGGCCGCAGCCATCGGCGTCGGGCTACCGGTGGAATCACCCACCGGCAACATGGTCATCGACATCGGCGGCGGCACCACTGAAATCGCCGTCATCGCGCTGTCGGGTATCGTGAGTGACACGAGTATTCGCACGGGTGGCGACGAGCTCGACATCAGCATCGTGCAGTTCATGCGCAAGAACTACAACTTGCTGATCGGTGAACCCACGGCGGAGCAGATCAAGATTCAGATCGGCAGCGCCTATCCGGTTGGCGAAGAGCGCGAGATGGAAGTGAAGGGACGCGACCTGGTCTCCGGCATTCCGAAGACGGTGCGCGTGCACAGCAGCGAAATCCGCGAAGCGGTGCAGGAGCCCATTCAGCAGATCGTCGACGCGGTGCGTCGCGCGCTCGAAATCACGCCGCCTGAACTCGCGTCGGACATTGTTGATCGCGGGATCGTCATGACGGGCGGTGGCGCCCTCATTCGCGGGCTCGACGTGCTGCTGTCCCAGGAGACCGGGTTGCCGATTCATGTCGACGAAGACCCGCTCACCTGCGTGGTTCGCGGCACGGGGAAGATCCTCGACGACGAGGAGAAGTACTGGTCGGTGCTCACCACCTGACCGATCGATCGCGGTCGCGCCACTCGTTCATCACTCATTCTCGCACGACCTCCGTGGCTCGAAGCGTTCGCGGTGAAGGCCGTCTTGACACTGGCTTGCTGCTGGTGTGTGTGACGCTGGCCATTCTTGCGTTTCTCGCGCCTCGCCGTTCACGGGAGAGCGTGGCCGCCGGATTGCGCGCGACGGTTCTGGCGCCCCTCGTGAACCTCGAGGCACGGTCGGCCGGTATACGGGCCGCGATAACAGCGCGCAACGACCTGCTGGCGACCAGAGGGCGCGCCGTCGCCGACACGTTGAGTCTGCGCGCTATCAGCGATGAGAACACGACGTTGCGCCAGCTGCTCGGTCTGTCCGCACGACTGCAGGAGGGCTTCGTACCGGCGGAGGTGTTGCCGGCCCGCGGCCCCGAGGAGTTCACGCTGAACGTGACAGCCGGAAGTCGAGTGGGTGTGCAGCCGTTTCTCCCGGTGGTGACGGCGGATGGTCTGGTAGGGATGGTGGAAACGGTGGATCAGGCCAGCAGTACGGTCATCACATGGGCACACCCCGATTTTCGGGTGAGTGCGATGAGCGTCGATCAGGACGCGTTCGGGATTGTGCAGCCGCACCTCGCCGCCGGCGCAGAGCGCTGGCTGCTCGAAATGCGCGGGGTGCCGTTTCGCGCGAAGCTCGACACGGGTACGCTCATCGTGAGCTCGGGGCTTGGCGCGACATATCCGCGCGGCATTCCGGTCGGCACTGTGATCGGCGAGTTGAGCACGCCCGAGAAATGGGCCCGCACGTATCTGCTCAAGCCCGCCGTGTTGCCGGAGAACATCGGGCCGGTGCTGGTGTTGCTTCCGGGGCGTGGCGACCGCGGGGTGAATGGGGTGTGGACGAGCGTCGCGGCGGCCGACAGCGCCGCACGGGCAGTGGCGGCATCCGGCGACTCGATTGCGCGCACAGCGGCTTTCGATGAATTGACGGCGCGGCGCGCCGCGCTCGACTCGTTGCTCGCCGACAGTCTCTCGCGCGCTGATACCATCGGCGGGGGGCTGACGTCACGTTCCGCTGCCGCGGCCGACAGTATTCGACGGGATAGTCTGCGGCGCGAGGTCACGCGTCGTGACAGTGTTCGGCGCGACAACGACCGGCGTGAGACGGGGCGTCGCGATGCCGTCCGCAGCCGTCCACCGGTGAGGGGGCGGTAATGCGCGGCCCACCACAATCTGCGGGCGTCGCAGGCGCGCTTCGGGCGTGGGCCGGTTTTGCCGTGCTGGTCGGGGCACAGTTCGGCGTGCGTCCGCTGATCGCCGGTCGGGCCACGGTGGATTTCGCCGTGATCGCGGTGCTGTTCTCCGCCGTTCGCCTGCGTCCGGGGGTGGCCGCCGTCGTTGGCTTCCTTACCGGCCTCGCGCTCGACGCACTGTCTCCGGGGGGCTTCGGCGCCAGCGCGCTCGTGCTCACCGTGTTGGCGTTCAGCGCGTCGTGGCTGAAGGCGGTGTTCTTTGCCGATCACGTGGCGCTCACCGGATTGTTCGTGTTCAGCGCCAAGTGGCTCTTCGATGTGGCGATGGCGCTCCTGACGGGCGTTGGGAGCGGTGCCTCGATGCTCGTTGCACTGCTGGTGTGGTCGCCACTGTCGGCGGCGTTGACGGCTGTGGTGGGCGTGCTCCTGCTGGTGGTGTTCCGGCCGCTGTACCGGCCCCATTCGCTGTAGCGGATCGCCAGTGCGAGCCGATCGTCCGGGGCGTCACCCGTGAGCTATCATCCGAATTCCGTTCGCCGTCGCGCCCTCGTGGCACGCGGCCTTCTCGTGGCCGCCTTCACCCTGCTCGGCGGGGCCTTCTTTCGGGCGCAGGTGCTCCGGAACGAAGAATTCGTCCTCAAGAGTGAGAGCAACCGGCTGCGGGAGGTGCCGCTCCCTGGCGCGCGCGGCATCATTTACGATCGGAACGGGCAGATCATCGCAGAGAACTTGCCCGGCTATTCGGTGTCGCTCCTCAGTCCGAGTGTGGATTCACTCAAGTCGGCTCTGCGTTCGCTTGCGCAGGTCGTGGAGATCGATTCAGCGCAGCAGGCATTGGCCCTCAGGCGGTTTCGCGCTGCGCGCACCCGTCCGGCTGTGATTTTCAACGACGCGAGTTTTCAGGTCGTCTCCGTGCTCGAAGAGCGCCGCGCCGAGTTTCCCGGGCTGATCATTCAGAGCGCGCCCAAGCGGTACTATCCCGATGGTCCGGCCGTTGCCGCGCTGGTGGGCTACACGGGTGAAGTCTCTGACGATGACTTGTCGAAGGAGCGTTACGCCGGGTACAAGGCGGGCCAACTGGTCGGACGTGGCGGCCTCGAACAGCAGTACGAAAAGGCATTGCGGGCGCGGGAAGGGAGCCGCTTCGTGGAAGTGGACGCGCGGAATCGAGTCGTGCGCGACGCGGGCGTCCGTCCCGAGATCCAGCCGGAAGCACCACCGCCGTTGCGCACCACGATCGACCTCGATCTCCAGCGGTATGCGCACGAGTACTTTGGGGACTCGCTGCGCGGAGCGGTGGTGGCACTCGAACCGCAGACCGGTGGTGTTCTCGCGCTATACAGCGCGCCGAGCTACGACATCAACAAGTTCACCGGTGGCATCGCCCCGGCGTTCTTCAAGTCGTTGCTCGACGATCCTCATCGCCCGATGTTCAATCGCGCGCTCGCCGGGACCTACGCCCCCGCCTCCACATGGAAGTTGGCCACCGCGGTGCTGGGCATGGAGATGGGGCTCGTCAACATCGATACGCGCATGCCGCAGCCGTGCACCGGCGGCTACTACTACGGCCGTGTGTTCAAATGCTGGGACAAGAAGGGGCACGGCGACATCACGCTCGCACAGGCCATCGCGAAGTCGTGTGACGTGTACTTCTACCAGCTCGGGTTGCGAATCGGCCTGACCAATCTGCTCGCCGGTGGTGTGAAGCTCGGGTTCGGCGACCGCACGTCCATCGACCTGCCTTCAGAGCGGCGGCCCACGTGGCCGGCTAGTACCGCGTATTTCGACCGGACCTACGGGGCGCGCGGGTGGAACAAGTCTGTCGTGCTGTCGCTGTCCATCGGACAGGCGAACAATGCGCAGACCCCGCTCAGCATGGCACGCTTCTACACGGCGCTCGCGACCGACGGCAAGGCGGCCACCCCGCACATCGTGGCACGGGCACCGGAGCGGAAGCAGATCATCGAGCTCAAGCCGGCGCAGCTCCGGGACATTCAAATGGCACTCGCCGATGTCGTCAGTCGCGGAACAGCGGCCGGCGCGCAGATTCAGGGGCTGACCATTGCCGGCAAAACCGGCACGGCGCAGGTGAACGGGCAGCAGGATAATGCGTGGTTCGTCGGGTACGCGCCCGCTGACGCACCGAAGATCGTGGTCGCGATCATCATCGAAGAGGGACTACACGGCTCGGTGGCCGCCAAGGTGGCCACCAAGCTGATGGAGCGGTATCTGAAGGCGAAGCTCACCATGACTGCGGTAACCAACGACTGATGGCACGCCCAGGCCTCGTGCGTCGACAGAGTATCGACATCCCGCTGCTGGGGACTGCGCTGCTCCTCACGATCTTCGGTATCGCCATGGTGTTTTCGGCCGGGCAGACCGATGTACCCGACAAGGGCCTCGTGGGCCTGTGGCAGCGCCAACTGGCCTTTTTTGTCGTGGCGTTGGGCGCCACGTGGGTGATTACGCGTGGGACCGTGCGGCTCATCGAGTGGAGCGCGTGGCCGATCTACGTACTCAGCATCGTCCTGCTGCTTGCCACATTCGCCTTCGGGTCGGGCGCGGGTACGGCGTCGAGCATGAAGGGATGGTTGACCATCGGCGGACGTCGCATCGGTCAGCCGTCGGAACTGGCGAAACTGGCGACCACCCTCATGCTGGCGCGCATGCTGGCCATGCAGCGGGAGCGTATCCGGTCGCTCGTGGAGCTCTGGAAGCCGCTCATGGTGGTAGGGGTGCCGTGGCTGCTCGTGATGGCCCAGCCCGATCTCGGCACAGGGATCGTGTTCATCGGCATCTGTTTCGCCATGCTCTTCTGGGCGGGGGTGCCATGGCAGCTACTCGTGATGCTTGCCAGCCCTGGGGTGAGTCTGATCCTCGCCTTCAGCACCGGGGTATGGGGGGCCTGGTTTTTGATTCTGGTGGCGCTGGTCCTCTGGTACCGCCCGTATCTCGTGGAGGGGGTGGTGTTGGTCGTGGCGAACGTGGTCATGGGCGTGGTGGCGCCGTTGCTGTGGGACAAGCTCAAGCCGTACCAGCAGCAGCGCTTCCTCGTGTTTCTCGACCCGAACATCGACGCGAAGGGGTCGGGGTACAACGTCATCCAAAGTCAGGTGGCGATCGGATCCGGCGGTTTGTTCGGCAAGGGGTTCACGCTGGGCAGTCAGAAGCGGCTCAATTTTCTCCCCGAGCAGCAAACCGATTTCATTTTCTCCGTGGTTGGCGAGGAGCTCGGGTTCGTCGGGGTTTTCGTGGCGCTGGCATTGTTCCTCGCGCTCTTCCTCCGGTCGACGCGCGTCGCCGCCCGCGCCGCCGATGCCTTTCCCAGTCTGGTCGCGTTCGGCCTCATGTCCGCCTGGTTCGTCCACGTGATGGTCAACGTGGGAATGACGCTGAACCTCATGCCGGTCACGGGCATCCCGTTGCCGTTCTTCAGCTACGGCGGGTCGTTCTTGCTTGTGAGCTGGCTGGCCGTCGCCGTTCTGCTTCGCATCTCGGCCGAGGGGCGGGGGCAGGCGGACGCACTGGGACTGTAGGGCCGAGGGGAGGCGAGTTCGTCGGGCGCAAGGTCTAGCCTTACGGCGCGTACCTTTCGATCTTTCTCGCCTATGGCCTGGTTCAGGAAGGAAAAGAAGCCCCGTCAGCCGCGTCGCGAGCGCCTCGAGATTCCCCGTGACACCTGGGAAAAGTGCGAGGCGTGCGGGCACACGGACATCCGTGACAAGTTCCTGCGCAATCTCAATGTGTGCCCCGCGTGCGATTTCCATCGCCGCATGCGCGCCTGGGATTACGCGAACGCGCTCCTGGACGAGGGGACCCTCCTCGAGGTGAGCGGGGAGCTTCGGTCGGTCGATCCCCTCGGTTTTCCGGATTATCCCGGACGCCTCAAGCGGGCGCTCGCCAACGCCGGGGACACCGATGCCATCCTGACCGTCACGGGTCAGCTCGAAGGCATGCCCGTTGGCATCGCGGTTATGGATTTCGCGTTCATGGGTGGCTCCATGGGCTCGGTGGTCGGCGAGAAGATCGCCCGGCTCGGTCTCCGGTCGCTCGAACGGAAGCACCCCCTGGTGATCGTCTCGCAGTCAGGCGGGGCTCGGATGCAGGAAGGCATCCTGTCGCTTATGCAGATGGCCAAGTCGTCGGCCGTGCTCTCCCAGCTGGCGGAGCGGCGGATCCCGTACATCTCCGTGCTCACCAATCCAACGACAGGCGGGGTGAGCGCGAGCTACGCGATGCTCGGTGATGCGATTCTCGCCGAGCCTGGTGCCGTGATCGGTTTCGCCGGCCCTCGCGTGATCAAGCAGACGTTGGGGCAGGATCTCCCCGAGGGGTTCCAGACCGCGGAGTTCCTGCTCGAGAAGGGGATGGTTGATCGTGTCGTGCACCGGAAGGAGATGCGCGGCACCCTGTCGCGACTCCTCCGGCACATGACCGGCCGTCCCGCCGCGGCCGGCCACGACCAGGAAGAGAACTGACGGCAGGCGGACCGCTGGATCCATTGACCCCACACACCGTCCCGGCGATCGGGTCGGAAGACACGGAGTCGGCTTATCACGCGGCGCTCCGGCGGTTGTTTGCGCGCACCGGTGGCGCGTGGCGTCTGGGCCTGGAACGGGTAGCCGAACTTTTGGGGCGCCTCGGCAATCCCCATCGGGCATATCCGGTGTTTCACGTCGCTGGGACCAACGGCAAGGGGAGTACGGTCGCCACGCTCGATGCGATGCTGCGCGGCTCCGGCCTAACCGTCGGGCGGTACACGTCGCCGCATCTTGTCGATTTTTCCGAGCGTGTCGTGGTGAACGGGGTGCCCATGTCGCACGCCGAGATCACCGAGTGGCTGACGAATTGGGAGCCCGTACTCACCGAGTTGGGTGCCACGTTCTTCGAGGCGACGACGGCGATGGCGCTGTCGCATTTCGCGTCATGCGGGGTGGATGTCGCTGTCGTAGAGGTGGGACTGGGGGGGCGGCTGGACGCCACCAACGTGGTGCAGCCTGTTGCGGCCGGCGTCACGCAGATCGGCTTCGACCACATGGAGTTCCTCGGCGAGACGCTCGAAGCCATTGCCGGGGAGAAGGCGGGCATTTACAAGGCCGGGACGCTGGCGGTGGTGGGCGACACGAGTCCGGGCATTCGCGACCGGCTATTGGTTCACGCCGAGCGGGCGCATGCCGCTCCCATCCTCGTCACCGAGAGAGACTGGACCGTCAACGAAATCGAGGTGGGAGCAGGCGGCACGACCTTCACGCTTCACGTGAACGGTGTACGCCGCCGCCTCACCACGCCGCTGGTCGGGCACTTTCAGGCCCACAATGCTGCTGTGGCGCTGGCCATGCTGCGCGGCGCCGGGGGACGGTGGGCGGAGATCGAGGCGCGCGCCGAGGAACTCCTTCCGGCCGTTCGACTCGCGGGTCGGTTTCACCAGTCCCCGCCTTGGCTCTTCGATGTCGCACATAACGCGGATGGGGCGGCCACCGTGGTGGCGAATCTGCTGGCGGTGGGGATGCCTCATCCCATCACGGCCGTCGTGTGTGTCCTGCGTGACAAGGATTGGCGCGGCATCATCAGGGCGGTGGCGAAGGCGGCTGAGCGCATCGTGGTGACGATCGCCCCGACCTCTCCCGCCAACCGGGTCTGGGACCTGCACGAAGTGGAAGCGTGGGCCCGTGAGGAGCAGCTTCCAGTCGAGCGTATCGACGATTTCACCAGCGCTCTGGCGCATGCGCGGGCTGAAGCGGAGACGATTCTCGTGACCGGGTCCTTCCACACGGTAGGAGATGCGATGGAACGGTTGCAGGTGCATCCGTTGGCTCGGTAACTTTCCGGGATGTCCCACAAGCCGCTGCCCGGATTCCGCGATTTCTACCCAGAGCAATTCGCCGAGCGAGCCCACATCTTCGAGACCTGGCGCCGCGTCGTGCGGCGCTATGCGTTTGTGGAGTATGATGGCCCGCCCCTCGAACCGCTCGAGTTGTACACCCAAAAGAGCGGCGAGGAGATCGTCACCCAGCTCTACAATTTTGTGGACAAGGGTGACCGACCGGTCGCGATGCGTCCGGAGATGACGCCGACCTTCGCGCGCATGGTCGGGGCCAAGGCGCAGACGCTCCGGAAGCCGGTGCGTTGGTTCTCGCTCCCGCAACTGTTTCGCTATGAGCGCACGCAGAAAGGGCGGCTGCGAGAGCATTATCAGCTCAATGTCGACATCGTGGGCGAGGCCGATGTGTTGGCGGATGCCGAGCTTCTTTCGGTGGCGCTGGAAATCATGCGCGCCTTCGGGCTTTCCGCGGACGACGTTCGGGCCAGGGTGAGCGATCGGCGCGTGTTGAACGGGTTACTCGAACACCTCGCGATCGCCGAGGCCAAGTGGCCGGCGGTGTACGCGGTGCTCGATAAGCTCGAGCGCCAGCCGCGCGACATTTCCGCGGAGA
>NZ_JBIJAW010000011.1:0-26785 GCF_044345575.1 Gemmatimonas sp. | reverse complement strand
GCCGTGGCACGCGTGCAGCTCGTCCCGGGGAGTGTGCGTCGCGTGGTGCTCCGTGGACACGATACATCGACTGTTTCTGAAAACGCTCAGGAAGAGTACGACACGGGGTGGCTCGCCGGTCGTCGCCTTCTGCTCACGTCCGCGATTGCCGATGCCGATGCTTTTGAACGGCAGGTTGTCGCGCAGGGTGTGCAACTCGTCCGTCACGTACGCTTTTCGGACCATCACGACTATGGCGAGAGAGATGTGGCCACGCTGGTCTCGGAGAGCCGGCACACCGATGGCGTGCTCTGCACGCTCAAGGATGCGGTGAAGCTTGCCGCACGGTGGCCTCGCGAAGCCGTGCCCCTTTGGTATGTTTCTCAGACACTCGTGATTGATCGAGGCGCCGAGGTGCTGGAGCAGGAATGCCACCGGGTTCTGGCGGCGCGCGCAACCACGAATCCCACCACCGGTTGATCCGGTAAACAGACTCCCCGACAATGGCCCTCGACCTTCTGCGACTGCCGACGGACAGCATCGTTCGTCCGGACAAAGACCGGTTCCTCAACGAAGAGAATCCGTTCGAAGCGATGATGTCACGCTTCGACCGCGCCGCCGAACTGCTCGATCTCGAGCCCGGCATCTACAAGATCCTCCGCAATCCCGAGAAGCAGCTCATCGTGTCCGTTCCCGTGATGATGGATAACGGGGATGTGGAAGTGTTCACCGGCTATCGCGTCTTGTACAACACGTCGCGCGGTCCGGCGAAGGGCGGCATCCGTTTCGACATGAACGTGACGCTCGAAGAAGTGAAGGCGCTGGCGGCGTGGATGACCTGGAAGTGCGCCGTGGTGAACCTGCCGTTCGGCGGGGCCAAGGGCGGGGTGATCTGCGATCCGCTGTCCATGAGCGTGGGCGAACTCGAGCGCGTTACGCGCCGCTACACCAAGGGCATCATCTCGTTGCTCGGCCCGGACACCGATGTGCCGGCGCCGGACGTGAATACCAACGAGCGTGTCATGGCGTGGCTCATGGATACGTACTCCATGCATGTCGGCCGCACGGAGAATGCCGTCACGACCGGTAAGCCCGTCGAAATGGGCGGGTCGCTCGGCCGCAAGGAAGCCACGGGACGGGGCTGCATGCTCGTCACGAAGGAAGCGCTGCAGCACCTCGGCATGGACATCAAGGGGGCCACGGTGGCCGTGCAGGGCTTCGGCAACGTGGGTTCCATTGCGGCGAAGCTGATGGCGGAGCAGGGCGCACGCATCATCGGCATCAGCGATCGTGCCGGCGCGTTCCACAACGCGAAAGGCATCGATGTCGATGCGGCGATCAAGCATGTGCAGCAGCATCGGTCGCTCGAAGGCTTCACCGGCGCCGATCCGATCGATCCGGAAGAGTTGCTCACGCTCGAGGTCGATGTGCTGGTACCGGCCGCACTCGAGAACGTGATCACCACCAAGAACGCGCCGAAGATCCGCGCGAAGGTGATCTGCGAGGGGGCCAACGGCCCTACCACCGCGGCCGCCGATCCCATCCTCGACGAGAAGGGGATTTTCGTGATCCCCGACATTCTCGCCAACGCGGGCGGGGTGACGGTGTCCTACTTCGAGTGGGTGCAGGACCGTATGGGCTACTTCTGGAGCGAAGCCACGGTGAACGAGCGTCTGGGCGACATCATGACGCGCAGCTTCGCCGACGTGCTGCAGCTTTCGAAGCAGCATCGGGTGAACATGCGCACGGCGGCCTACATGCTGTCGATCAGCCGCGTGGCCACGGTGCATCGCCTGCGCGGCATCTACGCCTGATCGGTTCGCGCGGTGCGCGTATCGGTAGTCGTCATCGGCCGGCCTCGACATTCGGGGCTGGCCGATGCCATTCGGGACTATGAAACGCGAGCGGCGCGCTACTGGCCGCTCGATGTGATCGAGGTGAAGGAGGAGCCGGGGCGCGGCCTGCCGGGCGAACTCGTTCGGGAACGGGAGGGCGCGCGATTGGCCGAGCGGCTGCCGTCCGATGCCATCGTGGTGGCCTGCGATCCTGGGGGCACCGTGATGGATTCCGAGGCGTTCGCCCGCTGGTTGCAGGAGCAGCGAGATGCCGCGCGCAGTGTTTGCTTCGTGATCGGCGGGGCACATGGGCTTGGGGCGGCCGTCCGCGGGCGAGCTAATCGACGGCTCTCACTGGCGCCGTGGACGCTTCCGCATGAGGTTGCACGTTTGGTGCTCTCCGAGCAGTTGTATCGTGCTGGCACCATCAGCCGCGGTGAACCGTACCACAAGTGACCCTGCCGGTGCTTCGGCGGGGCGCTGTAACCCGTGACCTTTCGCGATGAACTGTCCGTGACGCTCACCCAGGTGGAATCGGTCGCCAGCCCGTCGTCGGGCGCCGACGACGCGCTGCAGGTCCGTCGCGTCCCGTTAGGCGGGAGCGCGTTCTCGCAGGCGCTGCAGGCGGGGGCCGTGGGCACCAATTGGTATGCGCCGCGTCCCCTGACACCAGAGGCGTGGGCCGCGCATGTGGCGGCCGTGCGCGAGAGCATGCCGCACCATGATTGGCTGACGACGCTGGCGCCGGCGTTCGCAGCCACTGGGGCGGCGGCGGAGCGACTCGCACAGGCTGCGGCGCGTGGGGTGGTCGTTACCACCGGGCAGCAGCCGGGACTTTTCGGTGGCCCGGCGTATACGTGGACGAAGGCACTGGGCGCGCTCGCTTTCGCCGACGAGTTGGAGCGGGCGGTGGGCGTGCCGGTTGCGCCCGTCTTCTGGGCCGCGAGCGACGATGCCGATTGGGTGGAAGCCGCGGTTACCCAGGTGGCCACGGCCCGTGGGTTGATGACCGCGTCGCTCCTCGGTCCTGCCACCGAGGGGATCGCGATGAGCGACGTCGTCCTCGGGCGTCTGGACGAAGCCCGCGCCATGCTGGCGGTCGCCTGCGGCTCGGCTGCGCACACATCGGTGCTCGACATCGTGGACGCGGCGTATGTGCCGCACGCCACCATTGGCGCGGCCTACGTGCAGTTGTTGCGCGCGATGCTGGAACCCTTGGGGATCGCCGTGCTCGACGCGGCGCAACCCGCCGTGCGAACGGCGGCCGATGCCTTTCTCCGCCAGGCGTTGAAGCAGGCGCCGGCCGTGCACGAGGCGCTGCGTGAACGCGCGCAGGACATCGAACGCGCCGGCCATGCGCCGCAGGTCGACGTAGTCGATGGTCTCTCGCTCGTTTTCCGCACGCGAACCGTCGATCGCCACGGCGCGGTAGTCCGTGTCCGGGAGCGGGTGCCGATTGCCGAAGCCGCCGGCGCAGCTCGCGAGGCGGAGCAGGGCGCGCTGGGCGCCAATGTATTGCTTCGGCCTGTGCTCGAGCGGCGTCTACTGCCGACGGCGTGTTACTTCGCGGGCCCCGGTGAGTTCGCCTACTTTGCGCAGGTGGAGCCGGTGGCGCGCGCGCTTGGCGCGGCGGTGCCGGTGGTGGCCCCGCGCTTCGCGTGTGAGGTCGTGGAGACCGAAATGATCGCGCGTCAGCAGCGGCTCGGTATTGCCGACGCCGATCTGCGCGACCCGCACGCGGCGGAACGTGTCGTGGCGCGCAGTCAACTCGACGAGACGGTTGCTGACAGCATGGAGCGGCTGCGGGTGGCGCTGGAGACGCAGGTTCGGGCCATCCGCGAGGTCGTCGGCGGTGATGACGCGCCGGTTGCGGAGGAGGTGGTGCAGGGGCTCGCGCGTGATCTCTCGCACCGCATCGATCGCTTCGAGCGACGGCTGCTGGCGGGAGTCAAGCGTCTCGAGCACGAGGCCATGCGTGATGTTGCGGCTGTGCGCGCCGCGTTGCGTCCCGACGGGAAGTCACCCGAGCGCGTGTTGAATCTCGTGCCGTTGCTGGCGCGGTACGGCACCGGACTGCTCGAACGCGTTCGTGAAGCGGCGGCGCCGCACGCGCGCGAACTCGTGGGCGGACCGCGCGAAGATTCGTGATCGCGCATGACTGAAGGAAGGGGCGGACGCGCCGCGTTCGTCGTCGCGGCCGGCATTCTCATCAGTCGGCTGGTCGGCTTGCTGCGCAACACCGCGTTCGCCTATTACTTCGGCGCCGGCGCGGCGTCCGACGCCTACAACGCGGCGTTTCGCATCCCCAACGCAGTGCGCAACCTGCTCGGTGAGGGCACGCTGTCGGCGGCGTTCGTCCCTGTGTACAGCCGACTGCTCGGCCGGAATGATGAGGCTGCGGCGCGCGCGCTGGCCAACGCGGTGTTGGGATTGCTGCTCGCGGCCGTGAGTGTGCTGACCCTTGTCGGGATCGCGACCGCGCCCTGGCTGACCGCCGCGCTGGCGGCGGGATTCGACGAACCCACGCGCGCGCTTACCACGCGACTGACACGGGTATTGTTCCCGATGACCGGCGTGATGGTGCTGAGTGGTTGGTGCCTCGGCATCCAGAACTCGCATCGTCGGTTCTTCTGGAGTTATGCGAGTGCTGCGATGTGGTCCATCGCCCAGATCGCGCTACTGCTCGTCGGCGGCCCTCGGGCTGCGGATGCCGAGCAACTGTCGGTGTGGCTTGCGTGGGCGACACTGGCCGGATCGTTGCTGCAGGTGGCCGCGCAGCTCCCTGAAGTCCTGCGGCTCGCGGGACCGCTCCGCCCCACGTTGTCGGCTGCCAATGATGGGGTGAAGCAGGTGCTCCGGAACGTCGCGCCCGTGGTCACCGCGTTGGGGGTGGTGCAGATCTCGGGGATGGTGGATCTACAGATCGCGTCGTTCCTTCCGGCCGGTGCCGCGACCAACATCACCTACGCCAATACGCTCGCGCTGCTGCCGGTGTCGCTCTTCGGTGTCTCGGTGGCCGCGGCCTCGTTGCCCGAGTTCTCGCGGGATTCCGGGGCGCTGGCGCTCGATGCCCTGCGGGAGAAGCTGCGTGGCGGCTGGCAGCGGATTCTGTTTTATGTGATTCCGAGTGCGGTCGTGTTCATCGTTCTCGGCGACTATTGCGTGGGCATGTTGTACCGTGCCGGTCGCTTTGGTGCCGATGAGCAGCGCGTGGTCCATACCGTACTGGCCGGTTACGCCGTGGGGCTGGTGAGCTTCGGATCGGTCAAGCTGCTCGGCTCGGCGTTCTATGCGATGCAGGATTATCGCACGCCGCTTCGGGCGTCGATGCTGAGCATCCTGGTGTCGGCTGTTGCTGCCGTGAGTATTGCGGTGCCGCTTCGTGATTCGCCCTACGCGACGGCTGGGATTGCCGTGGGGTCGGCCTTGGGGTCGTACATGAACCTCGTGGTGCTGGCGCGAGGGTTGAGGGAGCGGCTGGGGACGCTGTACACGCCCGCCATGTGGGAGGGCACCCGGCGTATCGTGCTGGCCGCAGGTGCGGCCGGGCTGGCCGGTGCGGCCGCGCGCGCTGTGCATCAGCACTGGGCGGCCGGCCTGCACGTGCGTCTGGCGGCGTTCCCCGTACTCGGGGTCTTCGCGGCGACGTATCTCGTGACGGCGTGGTGGATGGGATCGGCCGAGGCGGCGCGTTGGGTGCGGCGTCCGGTGCGTCGGCGTCGTGAGGGCGGGGGGGAACCATGAGCGCCGACGACGCGCGCCATGTGGAGACCACGGCGGCGCAGTCGATCGATGATCTGCCGGTGCCCGACGACGAGTGGACCCGCGCAGCTCTGGCGCGGGGAATGCCGCTCGCCGTGGCGCGGCGGTTACCCCACCTGCCGGAATCACCGGGCGTGTATCTCTGGAAGGACGCGGACGGTGCCGTGTTGTACGTGGGGAAGGCGAAACGGTTGCGGTCGCGGGTGCGCAGCTATTGGGCGCAGGATCACGAGACGAGCCCGAAGACGCGTGGCCTTCTCCGCAAGGTGCGCGATCTCGACACGATCGTGGTACCGAGTGAAGCCCATTCGCTCATTCTCGAAGCCACGCTGATCAAGGAGTACCGGCCGCGGTTCAATATCGCGCTGCGCGACGACAAGTCGTATCCGTACATCAAGGTCACACTACAGGAACCGTTTCCTCGCGTGATCGTGACCCGCCGGTTGCAGGAGGATGGGGCGCGCTACTTCGGGCCGTACACCGACGTGGGATCGATGCGTCGGGCCCTCAATGTGGTGAAGCGCATCTTCACCGTGCGCTCGTGTCACTATGCCCTCCCGCGCGAGGCGCCCGAGCGTCCCTGCCTCGATTACTTCATCAAGCGGTGCAAGGCGCCGTGCGTGGGGTATCAGAGTGCCGAGGATTACCGCGCCATGATCGACGAGGTGGTGTGGTTCCTCGAGGGGCGCACGAGTGACGTGATTCGCCATGTGCGCGAACGCATGCTCGAGGCGTCCGAACGACTCGACTTCGAACGGGCCGGCGAACTGCGCGATGCTTTGCGCCATCTCGAAAAGATGGAAGAGCCCACGGTGGTGCTCGAAGTGGAGGGCGGCGATCGCGACGTGGTGGGATACGCGCGAGATGGCGAAGACGCCTGCGTGGTCATCCTGCGCATTCGTGGTGGCAAGTTGCTCGCGCGTGATCATCGCCTCCTCGAACACGCGGAAGGCGAAGACGACGGGGCGGTGCTCGGGGCATCGCTCTCGCAGTGGTATCGCACGGCAGATGCCCGTGCTGCGGATCTGCTCGTCCCCTTCGAGTTCGACGACCGAGAAACGCTCGAGGCGTCGCTGGAGGGGACGCGTATCCGTGTGCCCCAGCGCGGTCCGCGTCGCGCGCTCGTGGACCTCGCCGACAAGAATGCCCAGCACCTGCTCGAGGAGTTCAAGCTTGCCTCGCTCGAGGCGGACGAGCGGGCGGCCGATCCGGTTTACGAGCTGCAGCGCGAACTCGGACTGCCGCGGCTGCCGCGGTCGCTGGTGTGCTTCGATATCTCGCATGCGCAGGGCACCGACGTGGTCGCGAGTGCCGTGTGGTTCGAGAACGCGCGCCCCAAGCGGAGCGAGTACCGCAAGTTCAAGATCCAGATCTTCGAGGGGAACGATGACTTCCGCTCGATGCACGAGGTGGTCACGCGGTTCTTTCGTCGGCGGTTGGATGAGGAGAAGCCGCTCCCCGATCTGGCCGTCATCGACGGCGGCAAGGGGCAGCTGGGCGCCGCGCGAGAGGCCCTCGATGCCCTCGGGGTGACGCAGATCGGGCTCATAAGCTTGGCGAAAAAGGAGGAAGAGATCTTCCTCCCCGGACGTAGCGAGTCGGTGCGCTTGCCACGTCGGTCGCCGGCATTGCGCATGCTGCAGCAGGCGCGCGACGAGGCGCATCGCTTCGCCGTGTCGTTTCAGCGACAGAAGCGCGCGGCGCGTACCATCACATCAGAGTTGCTCAGGATTCCGGGGATCGGCCCCAACAAGCGGCGGGCGCTGCTTCACGTGTTTGGCAGTGTGCAGGGCGTGAAGGAGGCGTCGGTCGAAGCGATCGCCCAGGTTCCGGGATTCGGCGAAACGTCGGCGCGGAAAGTCCTGGCCTCACTCGGGGTCGAGGCGCTACCGTCTTCCGGCTCTGCTGTAGCCGTATCGCCTGATTCCGAAGTCCCGTTGTCCGAATCGCCGGTGCCCCCACCGGTTTCCCTCCCGTCCTCGCCCGAACCCTACGCATGACGACTGCCTCCTGGACCCTTCGCTGTTCAGCGTGCGATACCGAAGCTGCCATTGAACGGGCTTCGCTGTGCACTGCGTGCGGCCAGCCACTCTTCGCCCGCTATCAGCCGGTCCCCTCGGGGACCCCGCTCGCGCCGCGCTGGGACATGTGGCGCTACGCGCCGTTCATGCCGCTGTTGGCGGGTGAGGCGCCGGTCTCACTCGGCGAGGGGCTCACGCCGCTCATCGAGTCGACATCGCTGGCCGCCGCGGTGGGGGTGCGCAAGCTGTTCATCAAGGATGAGGCGCAGAACCCCACCGGCTCGTTCAAGGCCCGCGGCATGAGTGCGGCCGTGACGCGCGCAAAGGCGGCAGGGGTCCCTGGTATCGTGGTGCCAACGGCCGGCAATGCGGGCGCGGCGCTCGCGGCGTACGGTGCCGCGGCCGGCCTAAAGGTGCGCGTCTACGCGCCGCGCACGACGCCGCGCCCGATTCTCGATACCATCGAGGCCTTTGGGGCGGAGCTCATCCGCATCGACGGGCACATCGGCGACGCGGGCAAGCTCTCGCTCGCGTATGCGGCCGAGTCGGGCTTCTTTGCCATTTCCACGCTCCGCGAGCCGTACCGCGTGGAGGGGATGAAGACGATGGGCTTCGAACTCGCCGAGCAGTTCGGTTGGCGGGTGCCTGATGTGGTGGTGTATCCCACGGGTGGTGGCGAAGGCACCGTGGGCATCTGGAAGGCGCTGCAGGAGCTGTCGGCCGGCGGCTGGCTCTCCGGCGAGCGGGTGCAACCGCAGTACGTGGTCGCCCAGGCGGCGGGGTGTGCGCCGATCGCGCGCGCCTTTGATGCCGGGGCGGAGAAGGCGGAGCCGTGGGTGGATCCGGTGACGTACGCCAGCGGGCTGCGCGTCCCCTCCCCGTTAGGGGATCGGTTGGTGCTGCGCATCCTGCGGGAGACCAATGGTGTTGCCGCCACAGCCAGCGAAGAAGCGATCCGTGAGTGGACGTACCGTCTGGCGACGGCCACCGGGATCGACGCTGCCCCGGAAGATGGCTGCGCGCTGGCAGTGTTGCGCGATGCCGTGGCGGCCGGTCGCGTGAAGGCGGACGCCGAGGTCGTGGTCTTCAATACGGGGAGCGGCGCGTCGTATCGGGCGTGACCCGCGCGTGCTCAGGTGGCGTGTTTCGAACGACCGAAGTCCATGAATTTGATTGACTTCCGACCTCACGCCTCTTAGTATTTCTCAGGTGGGCGGCGACGCATCCGTTGCCGCCCGTCTGAGTTATCGGGGGAGGGCCACCGGGCCGCTTCCCCGTTTTCGTCCCGGGTCATGGTTCGCGTCACGCTTGTCGAACCGGGGACCATTGCCGACCAGGTCGGCATCGTCCCCGGCACCGAACTCCTCGCCGTCAACGAACGGCCGTTGGAGGACTTCCTCGATTGGGAGTTCCTGACGGCCGACGAGTCGTTTGTGGTAGCGGCGCGACTGCCCGATGGCAGTGAAGTGGAGTACGAGATCGAGCGCGAGCCGGGCGACTCCATGGGGGTGGAGCTGGCGCCGCCGACGGTGCGCCGCTGCGCGAACCGCTGCGAGTTCTGCTTCATCGAGGGGCTACCCAAAGGGCTGCGCAAGGGGCTGTACATCCGCGACGATGACTACCGCCTGTCGTTCGCGTACGGCAACTTCGCCACGCTCTCGAACGTGAAGGAGCGCGACATTGCGCGCATCCTCGAGTATCGCCTGTCCCCGCTCTACGTGTCGGTGCACGCCACCCCGTGGGAGGCGCGCAAGGTGCTGCTCAACAACCCGCGCGTGCCGAACATCCTCGAGCAGCTCACGCGGCTGGCCGAGGGGGGCATCCAGTTCCATTGCCAGATGGTGATCGTGCCCGGGCTCAATGACGGCGAGGTGCTCGAGCAGTCGCTCACCGATCTGTGGAATCTCGACGAGGCCGTCCTGTCGGTGGCGCTCGTGCCGGTGGGGGTGACACAGTTCTCCCATCTGTATACGGGCAAGCCCATGGACGAGACCGCAGCGGGCACGCTGCTCGACGCGGTGCACCGATGGGAGGAGCGGGCGCTCGAGGAGCGCGGCGATCGTTGGGTGTTCGGTTCCGACGAGCTGTACCTGCTGGCCGGCGAGGCGCTCCCCGATGAGGAGCACTACGGCGAGTTCTCGCAGATCGAGAACGGCGTGGGGGCGGTCACCTCGCTGCGCGCCCGCGTGCGCGACGGGCTGTCGCAGTTGCCGCGTCTCGACGGCCGCCGCATCGGTGTGGTCACCGGCACCTCCATGGCCCCCCTCATGCCGGAGCTGCTCGCGCAGCTGACCGAGGCTACGGGGGCCGAGTTCGTTCTGATTCCCACAGAAAACTCGCTGTTCGGTCCGACCACCACGACGGCCGGACTCCTGGTAGGGGCCGACATCCGCCGTGCCCTGAGTGATCGCACCGATCTCGACATGGCGCTCATTCCGGCAGAGTGCATCAACGACAACGGGCTCTTTCTTGACGAAGAGCAGTTCATCGCCGTACGCGAGGCGCTGCCCATGCCCGTCTATCCCTCGTACGACTTCATTGACGCGCTCGTGCCCGAAGGGGATGCGGCGGTCGTTCCCGCTGCCTGATTCCCAGTTATGAGCCTGCCCGTCGTCGCCATCGTTGGACGCCCCAATGTGGGCAAGTCACACCTCTTCAACCGCATCATCGGCGAGGCCACGGCCATCGTGAGCGATGAGGCCGGGACCACGCGCGATCGTCATTTCGGCGAAGCCGAGTGGGCGGGGCATTCGTTCTGGCTCGTCGACACCGGTGGGCTGGTCGAGGACTCAAACCTGCCCATGGACGTGGCGATCCGCCGGCAGGTCATGGAGGCGATCGAGGAAGCCGACCTCATGCTCTTCGTGTGCGACGCCAAAGTCGGTGTGCATCCGAGCGACGCGCGCATCATGGATCTGCTGCGCAATTCGCAGAAACCGTGGCTCATGGTGGCCAATAAGGTCGACAATCCCGAGAGCACCGACTTCTACGAGTTCTACCGGCTCGGTGTGACCGACGTGTATCCGGTGTCGGCCAGCAACGGCAAGGGATCCGGCGATCTGCTCGATGCGGTGGTCAACGCCATCCCCGAGACCAACGAAGAGCGCCCCGAAGCCATCCGCGTGGCGGTCATCGGCCGCCCCAACGTCGGCAAGTCGAGCTTCGTGAACCGGCTGCTCGGCGAAGATCGCCTCGTGGTGAGCGACATGTCGGGCACCACGCGCGACGCGATCGATGCGCCGATGCGCTACAAGGAGACCGACCTCATCTTCGTCGACACGGCCGGCTTGCGCCGCCAGTCGAAGATCGATGACGGCGTGGAGTTCTACTCGTCGCTGCGCACCCGCCGGGCCATCGATTCGTCTGACGTGTGCGTGCTCATGATCGACGCCACGGAAGGGTTGCAGAATCAGGATCTCAAGATCGCGACCATGGCGTGGGAAGCGGGACGCGGCCTTATCCTCGTGATCAACAAGTGGGACCTGTACGAGGACAAGACCGACAAGAGTGCCGACAAGTTCCGCAAGGAATCCGTGGAGAAGGCGCCGTACTTCAAGTTCGTGCCGTTCCTCTTCACCAGCGCAGTAACCGGGCAGCGCGTCACCAAGGCGCTCGACCTCGTGCTCGAGGTGCAGGAGCAGCGCACGCGTCGCATTACGACGTCGCAGGTGAACGATGCGCTCGAGGAGATGGTCGCGCGTCGTCAGCCGCCGCAGGCGGCGGGGCGTGAGGTGAAGCTGAACTACGCGACGCAGGTGGAAATCGAGCCGCCCACGATTGCCGTGTTCGGTAATCACCCGGAAGCCATTCCCGAGCACTACATCCGCTTCCTGCACAACGGGTTCCGGGAAAAGTGGGGTTTCACCGGTTCGCCGCTGCGCATCATTCTGCGAAGAAAGAATAGTGACCGGACTTGATCTCCCGCTTTGGACGCTCGGCGTGGCCTACCTCGCCGGGTCGTTTCCCACAGCCTACCTCGTCGGCAAGGCCAACGGTGTCGATCTGCGCACCGTTGGCTCCGGCAATCTGGGCGCCACCAACGTGTTCCGGACACTTGGCTGGAAGTGGGGGCTGCTGGTCTATCTCGTCGATGGACTGAAGGGATTGCTGCCGACGGCGCTGCTCCCCGGCATCGTCGGTGTCGAGGGCGGGTGGCCGTGGGGCGTGGCACTCGGTGTGCTGGCCATCGTCGGCCACGTGAAGCCCATCTTCCTGATGGGGAAGGGGGGCGGGAAGGGCGTGGCCACCGCGAGCGGCGTCTTCTTCGCGCTGGCGCCGGTGGCCGGTGCCAGCGCCATGGCGGCCTTCGCGGTGACGGTGGCGCTGACGCGCTACGTGTCGCTCGGTTCGCTCATAGGCGCCGTGGTGTTGCCGGTCGCCATGATGGTGCAGGCGCGCGCCGTGACGCCGCTCAGCATCGTCGGTATTGTGATTGCGGCGTTCGTGTTCTACACGCATCGTGAGAACATCGGTCGACTCATGCGCGGTAACGAACGAAAGATCGGCGGCGATAAGCCGGCACAGGCAGGAGGGGCGGCGTGACTCCGACGACTCAGGCGGCACCGTTGCGTTGCGCCGTGATTGGCGGCGGGGCGTGGGGCACGGCTATCGCCGATCGGTTGGCGCGCAACGGACACGACACGGTGCTATGGGCGCGCGAGGCCGACGTGGTCGAGGCCGTGAATACGCGCCATGAGAATCCGCGATTCCTCGCGAACATTCCTTTGGCGCCATCGCTCGTCGCCGAAGGCGATATGGCCACGGCACTGCGCGGCGCCACGCTTGTGGTGTACGCCGCCCCATCGCATGTGCTGCGTCCGGTCGTCGCCAGCTGTGCGCAGCACATCGCCGCAGGCACCGTATTGTCGGTGGCTACCAAGGGCATCGAACGCGAGACTCTCGCGCTGATGACCGACGTCGTGGCGGAGGCGGCGCCGGGGCACCCGGTTGTTGCGGTAAGCGGACCGAGCTTCGCCGCTGAGGTGGCGATGGGGCAGCCGACGGCGGTGGTCGCCGCGTGCGCCGATCACGCGGCGGCCAAGCTCGTGCAGGCGGCCATGAGCGCGTCGGCCTTCCGCGTGTACACCAGCGACGATGTGGTCGGCGTGGAGTTGGGCGGGGCGCTCAAGAACGTGATGGCGGTGGCGACGGGGATTCTCGATGGGCTCGGGATGGGCTTCAATCCGCGAGCGGCGCTCATCACACGTGGCCTCGCGGAAATGACCAGACTGGGGGTGGCACTTGGTGCCAAGCCCGACACCTTCGCGGGGCTCGCGGGTCTGGGCGATCTCGTGCTCACGTGCACCGGGGCTCTCTCGCGCAATCGTGCCGTGGGCGTGGCTATCGGGCAGGGGCAGACGCTCGACGAGGCCCTGGCGGGGAAGGACAGCGTGGCCGAGGGGGTGCTGAACACGCAGAGCGCGAAAGCACTGGCCGACAAGATGGGCGTGGAAATGCCCATCGTGGACGCCACCCATCGCATCCTGTTCGATGGTTGCGCCCCGCGTGATGCGGTGGCCGAACTGATGGCCCGTGAACTTCGTCCGGAGCGCGACTGACGATGGCCGCCGCGCGTGGTGAACTCGTGCAGGAGTTCTACTCCATCGGTGACGTGTGTTCGCTCACCGAGCTCAAGCCGCACGTGCTCCGGTATTGGGAGAGTCAGTTCAAGCTGCTCAATCCGGCCAAGAATCGCAGCGGCAATCGCGTCTACTCGCGGCGCGAAGTGGAACTGATTTTGCTCGTGAAGCATCTGCTCTACACCGAGAAGTACACGATCGACGGGGCGCGCCAGAAGCTCGATGAGCATCGCAAGGGAGGCTCCCTCCGTCCGGCGGCGCGTGCCGCGTTGGAAGTGGAAGCTCTCGAAAGCATCGAGCGCGAACTCGCCGAATTGCAGGCGTTGCTCGACGACACCACACGCTGACATTCCTACTCATCCATGCGCCTCCTTCTCAGCAACGACGACGGCATTCTCGCCAAGGGGCTCAGCGTTCTCGAGCAGGCCGTCACGCCGCTCGGCGACATCCATGTGGTGGCTCCCGATCGGGAGCAGAGTGCCACCAGCCACTCCCTTACGCTGCATCATCCACTGCGCCCCGTGCGTCTCGGTGAGAAGCGCTGGCAGGTGGATGGTACGCCCACGGACTGCGTAATGCTGGCGTGTGAGGCGCTGCTCGACGTGCGCCCGGACTTCGTGCTGAGCGGGATCAATCACGGTCCCAACATGGGTGAGGACGTGCTTTACAGCGGCACCGTGGCCGCTGCCATGGAAGGGCTGGCCCTGGGGATTCCGGCCATCGCCCTCTCCTTTGCCGGGAGTCTGCTGCGCGCCGATGCGATGCTTGAGACGCAGGTTCCGCAGATCCGCTCGCTCGTGTCACATCTCATGCAGCTCAAGACGTTTCCGCGCGATACGCTGCTCAACGTGAACCTGCCGGCCGTACCGGGCCCCGAGATCAAGGGCGTCCGTCTGACGCGTTTGGGCCGGCGCGTGTTCAGTGACTCGATCACGAAGATGAAGGATCCGTGGGGGCGTGAGATCCTGTGGATCGGCGGCGGCAGTGTCGAATGGAGCGGACCGGAGGATTCCGACTTCCGCGCCGTGCACGACGGCTACATCTCGGTCACGCCGCTCCATCTCGATCTCACCCATCGCGACATCCTCAACACGGCGACGGACTGGTGGCAAGCCCCGTAGAGCCCGAGTTCCGGGGCGCCCGCCGCCGGCTCGTGGAGGCGCTGCAGGACAAGGGCATCAAGGACCTCGCCCTCCTGCGCGCCATCGACAGCGTACCGCGTCATCTGTTCGTTCCGCCCACGGTCCGCCATCGCGCCTATGAGGATTCGGCACTGCCTATCGGCAGCGGGCAGACAATTTCGCAGCCCTATGTGCACGCGCGCGCGGTCGAGCAGCTCATGCTCACCGGGCGCGAGAAGGTGCTCGAAATCGGCACTGGGTCGGCGTACCAGACGGCCCTGTTGGCGCAACTCGCCGCGCAGGTGTTCTCCGTGGAGCGCTATCGTGACCTGCTCGATCGCGCGCGGGGCATGCTGCAGCAGGCCAACGCGCGGAACGTGTCGCTCTCGCTTGGCGATGGCACGTTGGGCTGGCGCGAGTACGCCCCCTATGACGGTATCGTGGTGAGCGCGGGGGCCCCGCATGTGCCGCCGGCGCTCGAGGAGCAGTTGGCAGAGGGAGGGCGCCTGCTCATTCCCATCGGTGACAAGGACGACCAGATGCTCACGCTGTACATCAAGCGGGGCGGGCAGTTGGAGCGGCGTGACATCACCCCCGTCCGCTTCGTCCCTTTGATTGGAGCGCAGGGCTGGCCTGGATAATCCGGCGGGGAGACCGCGGTACTCCTCATCCGGAATTGCGCACCGTCTGACGGTCGTTCAATTTCGCCCTCGAAACACGAAGGTTTCGGTTGGCGCCCGCGTCGAGTGTTCGTCGAGTCGCATATCGCGCACCACTGTCCCCACCAGCAATGTCCGCTCCCTCCTTTGCGCCGTCGCCTTCCGCTGCTGCGCCGACTATCCGGGTGATTCCGCCGTACGCGGGACCGGTGTACGGTGCGGGGGAGACGCGCGCGGCCGTGCGGGTGGGACCGTTCGTGCCGCTCGCGCAGCGGCCGGCCGCTGAGCCGCGACCGGAAGCCGAGCCGCTTCCGAGCGTCGTCGGCGCGAAGGTCGCGCCGGAAATGGGAGGCGAGGCGATGGCGGTGCCGGTGAGCATTCCGCCCTATCGACCATTACGGCGGACCCCCATCGCGTCGCCGGTGATTCGCCCACCCCTCTACATTCCTCCTGTCGCGACGCCCGCTGGCGAGGAGATCGTGGCGGACGAGGGGGTGGTCGAGCCGCAGCTCATCCACGTGGCTGAAGTCCACCTCCCGTGGATTGACGCGTTCCTCGCGAGTACGCCGGCGTTGCCGATGGCGGCGCTGACTGATGGAACCGAGGCCGAGGTTGAGGCGGAGCTTGAGGCGGAGGCTGAGGCCGAGGTTGAGGCCGTCGCGTCGGTTTCTCCGCTGATCCCCTCCCGGTCGGACGTGGAGATCGTGGAGGCGCCACCGGTTACGGTGGATGAGTGGCCGCTGGATGAAGCCGCGGCGGAGTTCCGCGCGCTGCGAACGGCCTTGGACGAGCAGGGGGCCCGCGACGGATCCCCTGACGGGAACGGTGACGCCGTCGACTCCGTCGTCTTCGCTCCCCTCTCCGAGTGGCGGGACGACGATCTGATGGACATCATGCCCATCAGGCATTCGGGGCACACGCCACTCGAGAATGGCGCTATCAGTACGGAGAGCGACCAGTGGGCCGAGCGCGCCCACGCGGCGCAGGACGAGGCCCAGCGGCTCCGCAGCGTGGCGTTGACGCGGTCGGCACCGGAGGAGCTCCCCGCGGTGGAGTCGACGGCGGAAGAGGCGGCGCACGCGCTGGAATTGCTGGCGCGTCGTGTTCGCGCGGGCGAGCTCACACTTCCGTCGTATGACCCGCGGATGGGCGAACCGGCAGCGCTCGTCGCGGCGCTCGCGGCCTTGCTCGGCGTCAAGCTGCGCTAAGCGGCGGCGCGTACCGGCGAGCGCCCGAGTCCGTTCGCGGCGATTCCTTGATAAGTTGCGGGTATGACGCTGCCCACTCCCACTGACGACCTGCGCGTGCGTGTTGCCCAGGCGTTGCGCGATGTTCCGGACTTTCCGAAGCCCGGGATCCTGTTCAAGGACATCACCCCCGTGCTCGCCGATCCGCTGCTGATGCGTGAGGTGGTGACGGCGATGTGCGCGCCGTTCCGCGATGCCGGCATCACCCATGTGGTCGCTGTGGAGAGTCGGGGCTTCCTGTTCGGCATGCCGATGGCGCTGGAACTCGGTATTGCCTTTGCGCCGGCGCGTAAACCGGGGAAGCTGCCGTGGCACACGGTGCGCGAGGAATACTCCCTGGAGTATCGGAGCGACGTGCTCGAAATGCACGAGGACGCGCTGGCACTCGGGGGCGCTGTGGCGGCGCGCGGACGCCCGCGCGTGCTGGTCGTAGACGACGTGTTGGCCACCGGGGGCACCGCTGCGGCGACCTGCCGTCTGGTCGAGCGGCTTGGGGGAGAGGTGCAGGGGGTCGCGGTGCTGGTCGAGCTCGGGTTCCTCGGGGGGCGATCCCTGATGCCCGGCCGCGAGGTGTCGGCGATCCTGACGTTCTGATCGAATTTTTGTATAGTTAGGCGCTCCGTCGCGCGTCGTGACGCCGATTATTCCGCCCCCGTAGCTCAGTTGGATAGAGCAGCAGTTTCCTAAACTGTTGGTCGGAGGTTCGAATCCTCTCGGGGGCACTTTGGGGGTGAGGCGGGTGCCTTGCCGCGGCGCAATACGCTATGTTATCGGGCTGTAGTCCGCACCCCACCTTTCACCGTTGGCATATCCGCATGGCGCAGTCGACCCGTAACGCAGCAGGCTCTTCGGCCTCCTTGAGCGACGATCCGATCGAGTCGGTCACCACCTGGTTCCAGGTGAACAGCAAGCCGATTCTGATGGCGGTGGGCGCCGTGGCCGCAACCGCGGCGGCGGTCATGCTGTACCGGAGCAGCACGGCGTCGACCCGCGAGAAGGCGTCGACGGCACTTTATGAGGCGCAGACGCCGTACGTGCAGGGGAAACTGCCGGAGGCTGAGAAGGCGCTGGGCAACGTGGCCACCCGTTACGCCAGCACCGCCGCTGGCCAACAGGCCGCCGTGCTGCTCGCGCAGGTACTCTTCGACCAGAACAAGATCGACGACGGCCTTAAGGCGCTCGAGAAGGCGCTGGGCAGCAGCTCGGCTGAATTCAAGCCGACCATCGAAGCGTTGATCGCCTCGGGGTACGAGCAGAAGAAGGACTTCGTGAAGGCGGCTGAGCACTACGCGAAGGCCGCCTCGGCCTCGCAGTTCAAATCGGACAAGTACAGCCATCAGGCGAGCCAGGCGCGGAGCCTGGCAACGGCCGGCAAGACCGCGGACGCGCTCAAGATCTGGGAAGATCTCGCCAAGCTCGACGGTGAGCCGATCCAGCAGGAAGCGAACGTACGCGTCGGCGAACTGGTCGCCAAGAAGTAATCACCGCGGTTGTTTCTGGCGGTCGATTCTACACGAAGCCGGGCGGTAATCCCACAGGGATCCGCCCGGTTTTTTGCATGTGCGGCGAGATACGCCAGTGATGGAGCAGTATAGGGCTCCCATAAGGCCAGCTGGGTGGCTTCCATATCGGGATAATATGCATATAATACATGTTATGTAAACTTATGCTGGTGGATAACTGTGGGAAACCTTGTGGTAGAATTCCGGCCGGCATGTGGGAAGAGTCTGTAAGTCTCTGTGTAATATAGACTTGAGCTGAAGCCGGTGAGGTGGTTCGTGGCCACACGGTCACGAAATCAGTTTCTGTCCACCTGTCCACATTCAATCAGGCGATATTCCCATGGCATTGGGTACCAAAGAAAAACGGCGCCAATTGGGCGCCGTTCTTGAGGCAATTTGACCGCGATTCAGAGGTCGCCGGTGACCCCGCGGAACACCACGCGCCCTTCGCCGCGGAGCGTGGGCCGGTAGCCGCCCGCCCCGGATTCCGCAGCCAGCGGACGCAGGCGAACCTCGAGATTCCGGCCCGAACTCGACACGATGGTCACCAGTTCGTCTGTGGTCAGCCCCCAGGTGCGCAGCAGGACCGCGGTCGCCACGGCGCCCGTTCCGCAGGCCAATGTCTCGCCTTCCACGCCCCGCTCGAACGTACGATAGCGCCACCGGCCGTCCGGAAGCCGAGAGACCCAGTTCACGTTGGCGCCCGTGGCTCCGGTTTCCGGATGCCAGCGCAGCCGCGGGCCGCGCCCCGCCACGTCCACCTGCTCGGCGTCGTCGCACAGGATCACCGCGTGTGGAATACCGGCGATCGCAAAGCCCAGTCGATGTTCGCCGGAAACCGGGGCAATCGCGATGTCCGGACGAATGTCCGTAACCGGCTGAAAATCGATTTCCGGCAAGGTTGGGGTACCGTGCTCGCCGCTGAGCCGGCTCGTAATGAGCCCCGCCCCGGTGCTCAGGCGCATGCCGGATGCGGCCGCCATGCCGAGCTGGACCGACAGCGCGGTCGAACACAAGGTGGCGTTCCCGCAGAGATCCGCCGCCGTCCCGTCCTGATTGTAGAAGTGGATGATGACATCGGCCGTGCCCGTGACCGGCTCGAGAACCACCATGCCGTCAGATCCTATGCCGTTGTACCTGTTGCAGATACGACGTATCGCCTCAGGTTGTGTCACACGTTCGAGGGGAACTTCACGGCCGTCGAAGAACACGAAGTCGTTCCCCGAACCGGTCATCTTCGTGAACGGTAGTCCGCTGAGTGTCTGGTTCATCAGTAGCGACCGGTAATGCCCCACCAGCGGAGGCGCCACACCATCCAGATGGCTTCCCGTACGATGCGCTTCGACATCTTCGACTCCCCTTCTGTGCGGTCATGGAACACGATCGGGATCTCCGCGATGCGGAAACCGCGCTTCCAGGCCCGGAAACTCATTTCGATCTGGAAGGCGTACCCGTTGGAGCGCACCTGATCGAGAGGAATGGCCGCCAGGGCCTCGCGTCGGAAACACTTGAAGCCACCTGTCGCGTCGCCGAGGCGAAGTCCTGTAATGGCACGGGCATAGATGTTGGCACCGTACGACAGGATGAGGCGCGTCATGGGCCAGTTCACCACGGTCACCTTCCCATCGCGATATCGCGACCCGAGCACGATATCCGCATCGTGGATGGCTGCGAGGAACTCTGGCAGATGATTCGGATCGTGCGAGAAGTCGGCGTCCATCTCGAAGATGTACGCGTAGTCGCGGTCCAGCGCCCAGCGGAAACCGGCGAGGTACGCCTTGCCGAGCCCTTCCTTTCCAGCGCGGTGCAGCACGTGCACCCGCGAATCGGCTGCGGCCAGCTCGTCGGCGAGCCGACCGGTCCCGTCGGGGGAGTTGTCGTCGACCACCAGCACGTCGAGCCGCGGATCCTGCTCGAGGATGCGCGGGACGATTCTGGTGACGTTCTCGCTTTCGTTGTAGGTCGGCACGATGACCACGCCGCGTTCGCCGAACGCGAGTGATCCCCGAGCCGGGGTTTGCATACGAGTCATCATGCGACAGGCTGTCGACGGTCAACGGGCGCAACAGGGAGCGCGCCACGGGCACTCGCCGACAGGTCAACTCCGCTCAGAGTGAGGTGGACACGGCCCCCCGCCGCATACGGCGTTCGGCTGTCGGCGAAACATAGTCGCACCTGGTAGCCCGATGCGTCTTGGGCGTGTGCTTTTTTCACCGCGACGTCCCTTGGGACAGATCGGCCCGGTCTTTCGGGGTCATGAGCAGCAGGCCGATGAGCCCGGGCAGCACCTCCAGCACGGTCAACCAGATACGGGATGTGGCGCCGAGTACCGCGGCATCCCCCTGCCCCGCGGCGCCGCCGGCGACCAGGAGTGCACTGAGCGCCAGTTCGCGGAACCCGATGCCGCCGGGGGCGAAAAGCGCTAGAAAGCCGACCAGATAGCTAGCGGCGTACACCGCGATGTACACGGTTATGTTGGGGGTAAGCGGCAGGACTCCGCGCGCGAAGCACGCGAACGCGACTCCGTAGCCCACCCAGGCCAGCGAGTTGAGCAGGGCTGCGCTCCAGACATCGCGGTTTCGCAGATGTTGCTCGGCCAAGGGGAGGCCGCGCCATCGGGCAAAGCGATCGAGCACCAGAGGGAGTAGGAACGGCAGCATTAGCACGCCGAGCACGAAGATGACGGCGGTTACCAACGAGACGCGCTGCAGGCCGGGCGATACCGCATCGAGTAGAGGACCGCCGAAGATCACCGAGACGCCGAAGCCGGCGCCAATGTTGAGTAGGGTCCCAAGAACCGAGGCGCCGGCTGCCGCCACCCCGGAGACGCCGGCGCGCGACGACAGCACGCCGAGCGCCGTGATCGACCACACCTTCCCGGGGAGATAGCGGCCGAGGTTCGCGACCGTCCAGATCTGGGCCGCCTTACCGTACGGCAGATGGCCACCCCATCCGGCGAGTAGCATCCGCCAGCTTTGGATGAGCATGGCGTAGGTCGCCAACACGAGTCCGCTGGCGGCAAGCACCCACGGCCAGCGGATGTCGAGCGAGCGCACCGATTGCTCGACCTCGGTCCACTGGCGCGACAGCCCCCAGGCGATGAAGCCGAAGGTGATCGCCAGCAAGAGCCAGCGTACCAGCGGCTTGCGCAGGACGGACACCAGGCTCACGGGGCCGCCATCGCTGACGGCCGAGCGCGTACGGCGAGCTCGTACAGGACGCCGTAATGGGTCGCAGCCGCGTCCGGCGTGAACCGCTGCAGCATGTCGGTACGGGCGAGGGCGCCGAGCTGCGCAATTGTCTCCGCGGATCCCGTGACACGTGCGATCGCCTCGGCTAGCGCCTGCACGTCGCCGCACGGCACGAGGGTTCCGCCATGGTTCGGGCGTACCACATCGACCAGCCCACCGTCTGCGTACGCCACGACGGGCGTGGCGCATAACTGGGCCTCGACGGCCACCAGCCCCAGCCCCTCACCGCGCGACGGCATGACCACCGCGCGGGCGCTGCGGTACAACGCCACGAGCGCCGCCTGCGGGAGCATGCCGCGCCACGTGATCCGGTGCGCGACGCCCAGATCCTCGGCAAGCGCCTCGAGCATCGATCGTTCCGGGCCATCGCCCACCACCACGAGCGTCTGTTCCTTGAGCAGCGGCGAGGCCATGGCCCGCAGCAGGTCTGCCAGCCCCTTTTGTGCGTTCAGGCGACCCACGAACAGCAGTCCGCGCCGAACGATGTCAGTAGACTCCGTCACGGTGGCACCGAAATGCCGGACGTCCACCGGCATCGGTGCCACGTGCACCTGGGCATCGGGGGCGAGACGGTGCGCCATGTCGGCCAGCCAGCTCGAGACGGCTGTTCGCACAGAGGTTTCGCCGAGGACCGCCCGGAGCACCGGATGCACGACCGGTTTCTTCTCGGCCAGCCGAACATCCGAACCGTGCATGGTGAGCACGCGGGGCGGATCGCCGGAACGCCACATTCTCAGCAGCGCGAGTCCCGAAGGAAACCACCAGTGGACATGCACCACATCGTACGGATTGCCGGCGCGACGCGCGTCATCGAGGCAGCGGCGCACGTGACGGCGCGTGGCGACCAGCAGTTGCAGTAGTGCCATGCGGCCGCTCCACGAGCCAGCGACCGCTTCCGCCATCGTACCCGTATAGGCGAGTGTCATGCGGGCGTCGCTCGCGTACCGGACGCGATCAATCGTCACGCCTTCGAGCTGCCCGGTTTCGGACAATCCCGCGGCTCCCGGCGCGACTATATGCACACGGACGCCCTGCTGCTGGAGGGCGACGGCGAGCCGGAGAACGAAGGACCCCGCCGCATCGCCCTCGTACCGCGGCACGTTGTGCGTGACGAAGAGCACCCGAGGCGCGGGAGACACGCGAGCGGGCGTGAACGTCAGGCGTGTTCGCGCGCGTCGTCGCGCGTCGTCCCCTGGTCGGCAGCGTCCATCTGCATGGCGGTGAGCTCGCCAAGTTCGCGGCGCATCTCGCGCACTTCGGAACGCTGCTGGGCGATCTGCTCTCCGAGCAGACCGGTCGCGAAGAAGATGGAGCCGAGCACCAGGCACGTCTGGATCACGGTCCACACCCAGCGCTGCCCCTGCCCCGTCACCACCAGCCACGATAGCGCACCGAGCCCGGCCAAGACACCGATCGCGAACAGCGCAGCGCCGAGCATGCCGAACGCCAGCAGCGGCTTCTGGCCAAAGCGCAGCTCGAACCACACGGCCAGCATGTCGAGCACCCCGATCGGGATACGCGACAGGCCGAATTTGGACCGGCCGGAGTGGCGGGCGTAGAGGGGAATCGGCACCTCGGTCACCGTGAAGCCCTGCGCCGCCGCCATCACGATCATGTAGCGATGGAAATCGGGGCGCATGGGGAGCGCCGCCATGATTTCGCGCCGGTAGGCCTTCACGTTGTTGAGATCGCGCACCGGGACATGGAAGAGCGACCGGCTCAGCCCGTTATAGATGCGGGACACGAACGCCTTCTCGTACTTGCCCTGCTTGAAACCGGTGACCATGTCCGACTCGCCAGCCAGAATGGGCCCAACCAAGCTCGGAATGTCCTCCGGCTTGAACTGCAGGTCGGCCGGATAGAATACCA
This sequence comes from Gemmatimonas sp., assembly GCF_044345575.1. GTDB lineage: Bacteria > Gemmatimonadota > Gemmatimonadetes > Gemmatimonadales > Gemmatimonadaceae > Gemmatimonas. The sequence goes on along the minus strand of NZ_JBIJAW010000011.1, from coordinate 3,960 downwards.
GCACCTGGCCACGCGCGTGCAGGTAGCCGGTGCGCAACGCTTCGGCGATTCCGCGCTGCGCGCGGTGCCGCACCGGGTGCAGGAAGGGGTACTGTGTACGGAGTTCCTGAAGAAGCGCCCAGCTGCCGTCGGTGGACCCGTCATCGACCACCACCACTTCATAGCTCGCCTGCTGCGCGCGGACCATGTCGGCGCACAGTTCGATGAACAGCGCGAGGTTACCGGCTTCGTCCTTGGCGGGAACGAGCACACTGACGTCCACGGCCGGTCGATCGGCAGGACGCGTAGCCACGGAATGGGGACGAGTGCTCACAGCCATACGGAGAGGGCGAAATCAACGAGCGGAATCGTACGGAGCAACGTACTCCCGGCTCACACGCGTTTGCGCATGCGGGCGGGAAGCACGCCGAGCTGGTCACGGTACTTGGCGACGGTGCGCCGCGCAATCTGGACGCCGGTTTGCTGCAGGATCTCCACGATCGCCTGATCGGTGAGCGGGTTTTTGGGATCCTCGCCGGCTACGAGTTTCTCGATCTGATCCTTGATGCCGCGTGCCGAGACGTCATCGCCGTCAGCCGTTGAGAGTCCCGACGAGAAAAAGAACTTCAGGGGGAGCACCCCACGCGGGGTCTGAACGAACTTCTCGTTGGTGACACGGCTTACCGTGGACTCGTGCATGCCGACGGCCTCGGCCACCTCGCGCAAGGTGAGCGGCCTGAGGGCCTGGACGCCACGCTCGAAAAACTCGCGTTGGCGATCGACGATGTAGTGCATGACCTTCAGCATCGTCTGGCGCCGCTGTTCGATGGCCTGAATCATCCAGTTCGCCGAATTCAGCTTGCTGGCGATGAAGTCCTTGCTTTCGGCGTCGAAACGCTTCTTGTCGCGCGCGATCTCCTGATACGTGCGTGACAGCTTGAGGCGGGGGAGATTGCCGTCGTTCAGAAAGATGTGGTAGTACCCATCGATCTTTTCGACGACGAGGTCGGGAATGATGTAGTTGTCGCTGCCTGCGCTGAAGCGCAGCCCCGGCTTGGGATCGAGCTTCGCGATGTCGTCGGCCGCCCCCTGCACGTCCTGCGCGCTGATGCCGAAGCGTTTCGACAACTCACTCCAGCGATGCGCGATGAGCTCCTCGAACGCCTCCTCGACGAGCCGGTACGCCAACGCGTCGCGCTGCCCTGCCGCGCGCAACTGCAGCAGCAGGCACTCTCGCAGATCCCGCGCCCCCACGCCCGGGGGATCGAGATCCTGTACGATCTGCAGCATGGCGAGCATTTCGGCGTCGGAGAAGACCGGCACGTCGGCGTCGATGTCCCGCTCTTCTGCTTCGCGCTCGAGCAGCTCGTTCACACCACGCTGGATCTCATCGAGGGGGCACGCCAGATAGCCGTCGTCGTTGATGTTGCCAACGAACTCATCCGCCAGGAATGCCTGCCGCGGCGACAGGTCGAGCAGCGAGAGCTGCTCCGTGAGATGGTCGGACAGATCCTTCGTGTCGACCGTGACGGGCTCGTACCATTCGCGTTCTTCATGCTCTTCGCGCTGCCCACCCGTCTCGAACCCGTCGAGGAGGACGGCCTCCCAGTCGACTTCGTCATCGCCGGACTTCTCCGGTTCCGGCTCCGCTGACGTTTCGGGTTCCGTCAGATCCTGCGCCTCGGACGCGGTATCCTCGGCATCCGGCGCATCGTCGTCCTCTTCGTCCGGTTCAACGAGCTCGAGGAAGGGATTCGTCAGCAGTTCCTGCTTGAGGTGCTGCTGCAGATCGAGGAGCGGCATGTACAACAGGTCCATCGCCTGATACAGGCGCGGATTGACCTTGAGCTCCTGCCGGAGTCCCGCGTTCTGCTGCAGCCCGGTCTTCATTGCGCTCGGACCCCTTCGTCTGCTTCCGCGAAGCGGGCGCGGAGTCGGGCCGACAGCGTCGGTCCGAGGTAGATCTCCGCCACCGTATCATCGAAGACCAGTTCACGAACGGTCCCGGATACCTTCACGACACCGTCGTACATGATGTACGCGCGGTCGACGATGTCGAGCGTCTGCTCTACGTTGTGGTCACTGATGAGCACGCCGATCCCACGATGGCGGAGCCCGGCCACGATCTGCTGGATATCGTGCACCGCGATGGGATCGACGCCGGCGAACGGTTCGTCAAGCATCATGAACTTCGGTTGCGTCACGAGCGCGCGCGTGATCTCGAGGCGGCGACGCTCGCCTCCCGAGAGTTGGTACGCACGGCTGTTGCGCAGATGCTTGATGCTCAGTTCGTCGAGTAGCATTTCAAGTCGTTCCTTCCGTTCCGCCGCCGAGAGGTCGAGCGTTTCGAGGATCGCCAGAATGTTCTGCTCGACGGTGAGTTTGCGGAAGATCGACGGCTCTTGCGAGAGGTAGCCGATTCCCTGACGCGCCCGTTCGTACATCGGGGTCTTGGTGATCTCGGCACCGTCGAGCTTGATGGCGCCGGTCTGGGGGGCGATGAGGCCGACCAGCATGTAGAACGTGGTCGTCTTGCCAGCGCCATTCGGGCCCAGCAGTCCGACGATCTCGCCTTGCGCCACTCGCACCGACACGTCGTTCACGACTCGTCGACCGCGATAGATCTTGACCAACTTGTCGGCCGACAGGACCGAGGCGTTGGTGAGGGGGGCCGACTCCGACGGGGAGCTCGCAGCCCGATGCTCGCCCGTGGAGCGCATCGCTCGCGCGAGATCGGCCCGCACCTCGTCGATGGCGGCCCATATCGCGGGAACGACCTGCACGGTGGCTTCCGCAGCATCGCTCGCCGCGAGCGGCTCGATCACGCCCCCGGCGGCCAGCCGCGGCAGGAGTGCCGCCAACAAGTGGCCGCGCACCTCGTCTGGAGCGAGTGGCCGGCCATCACTGTTCCCCTCGATGTAGCGCCGGGTCACGAGCGTGAGCGGCACGGCGCCGGTCATGTCGCCCCCCTCCAGGATGGCCCCCATCACGATGGCCAGCGAACGATCGCCGTGTACGGCGCGCTCCACCATCGACACGGCGTCGGTGGCGGTGGCAGGCGTACGGGGCGCGAACGATTCGGTCATGGACGACGACGGGAGTCTGCGGGAGAGAGAACGGCGAGCGGCTGTGGCTCCGGGGACGACGGCGGCGGACGACGGGGCGGTCGAGCCGGGGGCGTTCCCGAAGGTGGCGCGCCTCCCTGCCCTCGGCGATTGGCCGGCCGGGCGGGGAGGGTATCTGCAAGACTGTCGGGCGCCGGTTCGAGATACACACCCGACGCTGCGGAATCTACGCGCACGTCACGTACGGCACCCGTGTCGAAATTGACGAAAATGCGCACCCCGCGCACATAGTTGATCGACGGCGGCGTCTGCCGCCCCTTGGCACTCGCGATGTGGAATAGCGAACTGGCGTTCCCGAGCGCCCTGATCTCCTTCACCTTGGGTCCGGCATTCGTGTCGGCCTTGGCAGTCGTATTGAGCCCTGTCGTCTCGGGCTTCGCGGTATCGCCTGCCGTGCTGTCAAAGAAGGCGAAGATGCTGTCACCACGCAGAACGTCCTTGTCCGTCGTCGTGATCTTGAGCGAGTCGGGGCTGCCGAGCGCCATGGCGTCCCCGACGGCCCGTACTTCCCGCACCTGCTTGGCGGCGAGGCGGATGCGCATGGAGTCGGCCACGACATCCTGCTGGGGCGTCGTCGCTTTCGCGCGACCGGCTCCGAACGCGAACGCTTCCTCGAGCTCTTGGTCCTTGAGGCGGACGTCGATGACCTCCGCCGTGAGCACCAGATCGGTGCGCGTGGCCACCGACTTGTGGCGCGCCACCACGCGCTCGAGCTTACGGGCTTTGCTGAACATGTCGATGGTATCACCCACCAGCGTGAACTTCTGCGCGGTGTCGCGGTTCACGATGCGGGCTCCGCGCACGAGACGGGATTTCTCGGTCACCTTGTCGAATGCGGCCGAATCGGACCGGGCGC
>NZ_JBIJAW010000140.1:0-8330 GCF_044345575.1 Gemmatimonas sp. | reverse complement strand
GCGTCGAGGGAGTCGGCAACCGCCACCGCTTCGGCGTTGACCAGCACAATGCTGTTGATCGCCGGCCCCTGCTTATCCATCGCCTCGATGCGCGCGAGGTACTGCTGAACGAGGGCGCGACAGGTAAGGCGCTTGGCCTTGAACGCGGCGTGCACCGTGGCAACCGACGCCGTGTCCACTGGGAAACGGCGCGGTGCCGGCTGCGCGTGCATCAGGGGGGCCGCCATCACCGCGGCGGCTGCGGACGATGCCATCAGGGAGCGGAGCATGACGCGAATCTAACGCGCGATCTATTCGCCGCGCGCCGTGTTTACGGCGGTGCGCAGCAGCAGATCCACACGCGTCTTGAGCGCTTCCACCGTGAACGGCTTCTTGAGGAAGGATTCGGTGGGGTTCTCCACATCGAGCAGGTTGTCTTCGTCGGGGTAGCCACTCATGTACAACACCCGCAACTGGGGGCGCACGACGCGTGCCGCATCGGCCAGCGTACGCCCGCCGAAGTCACCCATGACGACATCGGTCACCAGCAGGTCGATGGGCCCATCGTGTGTCTCAACGACGCGCATGGCGTCGGTCCCACTCGAGACCTCGAGCACGCGGTGGCCCTGTGCGCGCAGGATGCGCGTGACGAGCAGGCGTACGCCGTCCTCGTCTTCGGCCACGAGCAGGGTCGCCATTTCGCCGGGAAACGCGGTGGCCTCGTGATCGTCGCGCGATTTGCCGGACGGTGCCGCCGAGGCCGGCACGATCACGCGGAAGGTGCTCCCACGCTCGAGGAGACTGCTTACCGTGACCTGCCCACCGATCTGCGACACAATGCCGTACACCGTGGACAGCCCGAGCCCGGTTCCCTTCTCGGGCCCCTTCGTGGTGAAGAACGGTTCGAACACGCGGGCCATCGTGTCACTCGTCATCCCCACGCCCGTATCCGTGACCTCGAGTTCGAGATATCCCTGTCGGGTTGCGTCGAGGTTCAGGTCACGCAGGGTTTGCGGTGATGCCTTGCGCGTCACGATGCGCAGGTCGCCACCGTTTGGCATCGCATCGCGTGCATTCAGTACGAGATTGAGCAGCACCTGCTTGAACTGTCCCGCATCGGCACGGATGTGATGTTTTGCGGCGTGCAATGCCAACGACACGCGGATCTTCTCGCCGATGACGCGCTCGAGCAGGTGCACCGTATCCAGCACCACCTCATGAACATCGAGGGTGGTGAGTTCGATCGGTGCCCGCCGGCTGAACGACAGCAATTGACGGGTAAGGCCCGAGGCGCGGCTGGCCGCTTCCCGAATTGAGAGGACCGCTTCCTGCCGCGGATCGTCCGCGTCGAACGTGCCATCGAGCGTTTCGGCGAATCCGCCGATCACGGTAATGAGATTGTTGAAGTCGTGCGCAACGCCACCGGCAAGCCGACCGACGGCCTCCATCTTCTGCGCATGACGCAACTGATCCTCGGCCCGTCGCTGCTCGGTGATGTCGATACCGTAACCGAGCACGTGCTGTACGTTGCCGTTGGCATCCTTCACCGGAGTCACGTAACGACGGAACCAGCGCTGATCACCATCACGGGAGGTGAAGCTCTCCTCGAACGTGATGGTCGACCCTTCCCTCGCGACCTGTGCGATGGTCTCCATGCGCCGCGCCGGCACATCGGGCGGCAGCTTCCGGAACGCCGCGAATTCCGCATCGGTGCGCCCGATGATCCATTCCCGCACCACAGGATCGGCAATGGCGCTCGGCGTTACGTACTCGTACACGCCCTGCGGTGAGAAGACAGCGAGCTGCGCCGGCAGGGATTCGAAGATGCGCCGATAGAAGGCCTGGATCAGAACGACGTCGGCCGCCGATGCCAGCTGCGCGTCCGACAACGCGGGAAGCGCTGCCATTTCCCCGGAGGGCGGGAGCGGATCCGGGGTATCGTCGGCAGGATGTCCAGAGGCCATGAGCATGAGAATGTGAGACCAGCGGCGTGCTTTGCGAGTTTACGACCTTCCACCGCGAATAACCAGACTCGTCCGGTGCTGACGGGGATGGTGCCCGGCCTTGCGGTATCCCATTTTCCACGTTTCGCCTGAAATCCTGTACTCCCCGGTTGTCACCCCGAGCGGCCGATTTTCCCGGCGGCCGGTGACGGTCGAGGTCGTCTCGGTATCCGCATGTGAAAGCTGCATCAGAATCCACGGAGACCGCGGATAGTCCGGACTCCGGGAATCCGTCGCCCGTCAGCATGTGGCACGACATCCGTGACGCCGTTCGTGGGGCCGAGCACGACTACACCGAAGGAGCGATCGGTCGCGCGATCTTTCTGCTGGCGGTGCCCATGGTGCTCGAAATGTCCATGGAGAGCATCTTCGCGGTGGTCGATGCGTACTACGTCGGGCGTCTCGGCCCCGCCGCCGTCGCGACCATCGGGTTGACCGAGTCGCTCATGGTGGTGATCTACACCGTCGCCATGGGACTGAGCATCGGCGTGACCGCCACCGTGTCGCGTCGGATCGGCGAAAAGGACGCCGACGGTGCGGCCCGTGCCGCGATACAGGGATTACTGCTCGGGCTCTTCCTGTCGCTCGTGCTGGGCGTGACCGGGGCCATTTTCACTCCCGAGCTCCTCGCACTCATGGGGGCCGACGCCGAGGTGCTGCGCATGGGCACCGGCTTCACCCGCCTTTCGCTTGGCACCAGCAGCGCGGTGTTCCTGCTGTTTCTCATCAACGCGGCGTTTCGCGGTGCGGGTGATGCCGCCGTGGCAATGCGCGTGCTCGTGCTCGGCAACGCGATCAACATCGTGCTCGCGCCGTGTCTCATTTTCGGTGTGGGGCCGTTTCCACGGCTGGGGCTCGAGGGCGCCGCCGTAGCGACGGTTACAGGGCGCGGTGTCGGTTTCCTCTGGGCACTGTGGCACCTGCACGGCGGTGCCGGCAACCTGCGGGTGCATCGCCGGCATGTCCGCGTGGAACCCGACACGATGATGCACATCGCCACCCTCTCCGGGTGGGGCACCGTACAGGTGGCACTGAGTTCGATGAGTTGGATCGCGCTCGTACGCCTCATCGCCACGTTCGGCGCCACTGCCGTCGCGGGCTACACCATCGCCATTCGCGTGCTGCTCTTCGCCCTCATGCCGGCATACGGGGTCGGTGCAGCGGCCGCGACGATGGTGGGGCAGGCGCTCGGTGCCGGCAAGCCGGATCGCGCCGAGCAGGCGGTGTGGGCGGCCGCGCGCATCAACATGCTCGTGCTGGGGCTTACCGGTGTGCTCTTCTGGTTCACCGCGCCAACGCTCGTGGGGTGGTTCAGTGACGTGAGTGCCGTACGCGAGGTGGGCGTGAACGGCCTGCGTACCATGTCGCTGGGCTTCCCACTCTACGCCCTCGGAATGGTGCTCGAGCAGAGCTTCAACGGAGCCGGCGACACCAGAACACCGAGCTGGATGAATTTCGTGGTGTTCTGGCTCGTGCAGCTGCCACTGGCCTGGTACATGTCGCAGCGCACATCACTCGCGTGGCGCGGGGTCTTCGTCGCCGTGGTGGGTGCCTATACGGCACTGGCCGTGCTGAGCGCCGTGTTCTTCCGCCGAGGGGCGTGGAAACAACGGACCGTGTGAGCCCGCCTCAGCGACGCATCGCGTCGTTGTACCCGGCACGTGCATCACGCATGAACCCAGCGTCGCTGTATCTCACGTACGCGGCGCCGGCGGCCACACCGAACAGCACGAGTAGTAGCTGGATGCCGCGTCCAACCCAGCGACGCTGGGCCAGACTCACCGGTTCGCGCGGCGCGAGGGCGAGCTGCTGCATGGCCACGAGCTGCGCGCGCAGCCGGGCGTTTTCCTGTTGCAGGGTCTCGATCTGAGCGGCGGTGGGCGCCGGTGATTCGCGCTCCATGGACACAGGGCTGGAGAGGTGAGGTTTCGATGAGGACAAGGGCCCGATACCCGATGGGTAACCGCTACTGCGGCGTGACGTTCAACCGGTCCCGGCGATAGCGCTGGCGCAGGCTGCCAAGCATCCAGGGCGCGTACTTGAGCAGGAACACGATCAGCTTGAAGCGCTTGCCGGGCACACACACCACCGCACCACGGCCCTTCGCTTGGGCGAGACTTTCGTCCACCACTCGCTCGGCCGGTAGCCACGCCCACCCGGGAATGCCTTTGCGGCCACTCCCCAGCCGGTCGTGAAACTCGGTGTACGTGAAGCCTGGACAGAGCGCCTGCACGTAGACGCCCGTATCCACCAGCTCGTGCGCCAGCGCCTCGCAGTACATGCGCTGATACACTTTGGTCGCGTTGTAATTCACGTTGCCAGCGGTGGGTGACCAACTGGCCACACTCGCCACCACGATAATGGTGCCGCTGCGACGGGCCAGCATCCCCGGCAGGACCGCGTGCACCAGTTCGTGCGTGGCCTGCACGTGCAACCGCAGCATGCGCGACTGTCCCGCGGGGTCGGCCGTTTCGATGGTGCCGCGCGTACCAAAGCCCGCGTTGCTCACGAGCGTGGCGAGTCGCGACTCGTGGCGCAAACGGTCGGCTACACGGGCGATATCGGCATCATCGGACAAATCGGCAACGAGCGCCTCCGCCTGGATGCCGTGCGCCGTGCCGAGCTCGGCGCAGACGGTGTCGAGACGGGCGGCATCCCGCGCCACCAGCAGCACATCGTGACCGCTGGCCGCCAGGCGATGGGCGAAGACGTTCCCGATGCCGGAGGTGGCACCGGTAATGACGGCGAGCGGGCGGGAGGACATGGACATCACGGGAAGCTAGCGCGTGGGGGGAGGACACTGTGAGAGGAACCGGACCCCTGCTCCGTTATGTTCATGCAGCAGGTGGGACGCGCCGTGCGTCTTCGCCGCGTCGCTTCCGTTCTTGCCGAGTCCATCATGCGTCGTGTGGTTCTTCCGGGTGTCCTGCTGTTTGCCGTGGCCTGTGCCGATAAATCGCCCGATGGGGCGAAGGGTATGGCATCCCCCTCGGCGAGCAGCGCCAGCGCGACCTCCGGCGCGACGGCGGCGCCGGCCATCGCCCCCGGCAGCACCCTCACGGGCACGCTGCGCGAGCAGATCCCCGTGGGCCCGTATGTGTACGTGCGCCTCGACACGGACAACGGGGAGGTGTGGGCGGCCGTGAACAACGAACCGCTCGCGGTGGGCAAGTCGGTCACGGTGTACAACGTGATGCTCATGGAGAACTTCCAGTCGCCCACCCTGAGCCGCACGTTCGCGCGCATCTACTTCGGCGCCCTCGAACCGCCTGGTACCACCCCGCAAACGTCGACGGGGTCCGCCCCCGATGCCATGACCAACGCGGACCAGGTGGGCACACCAGCCGCCGTCGACGCCGGCATCGGCCGTATCAGCAAAGCCACCGGTGCCAACGCGCGCACCATCGGTGAAGTGCACGCGCAGCAGAAGGGCCTCGCCGGCACCACCGTCACCGTGCGTGGCGTGGTGGTGAAATACAACGAGGGCGTGATGGGGAAAAACTGGATTCACATCCAGGACGGCAGCGGCAGTGCCGCCAAGGGGACGCACGATCTGACGGCCACATCGCTCGACCGTGTGGCGGTGGGTGACACCGTGACCATCACCGGCGCGCTGCGCCTCGATCGGGACTTCGGCGCCGGCTACGTCTACCCGCTCGTTCTCGAAGACAGCAAGCTGTCACGGCGGTAAGCGCGGCACCGAGCGTCTTGAGCGCGGTCACATTCGCCGCTCAGAAACCCGGCGGCTTGTACCCGGGTGGCGGACCATCCGGATGCATGTGACACACCGGCGGCTGCTCCACCGAGTAGGTGAGGTTCACGATGCGCCACGTCGTGCCGACCCGCACGAGCGTGAACTGATCGACACCGCAGTGTGACCACTTCCCCTCGGCCCACAGGTCATACGGCAACCAGACCGACGCAAACGTACCGGCGATGCGTACCTCCGCATCGAACCCGCGCTCGATGATGGGCGCGCGGCGCCCCGTGGCGCGTTGCGATGCCGCGGTACGCATAACGAACGAGGGCGCGCCGTCGCGCTCACGCGCCGCGTAGACCTGCCCGCTGTCGGTCATGAGATTCGACAGGGCGATCATGTCGCCTTGATTGATCGCGGCCATGGCCGAATCGACCACGGCCATCACCTGCCGCTGCGATGGAGACAGCGACACAGTATCGCCAGCGGGAACACTGAACACCGCGCCGTGCGGCACGGCCGCACCGTTCCCACCGTGTGGCCATGCGGTGTTTTCCATGCGCATCCCCACCTCGCTGCCGGGGCCGCGGAAGCGATCATCGAGCGACAACCTCCCGGTGCGTTCATCGAAATTGGCCAGGATCACGCGGGTTTTCATGGCCTGATACCCCGTGATCACCACCCGCTGGTGATTGGGCTCGATCCCAATCCAGTGCGGCACATCGTTGGAGCCCAATGACACACGCGACACCTCGCGCGGGTGCGCCGGATCCGACACATCGAGACTCACCACCGCGCTCCATGCCGGCACCGTGATGAGGTAGTAGTTGCCCGCCACCACCGGTACGGCGCACGACGTCCCGGGTTTGCGCGGGAAGGCATGCACGAGGCGCGCGGTGGGCTTGTTGCCGGCAATGCCTTCGAGCAGGTAGAGACCGCAGTTGAAGGTGCTCACCATCACCGTCTTGCCGTCGCGCAATATGCGGGGCTCGGCCGAGCGATAGCCCTCGTCACCGCGCGGCCCCGGCGGCAACTCGATGGTGTGCTGCAGCGACAGGTCGGACAGGCGCCAGAACTGTAGCGCGCGTGTGGTGTCGCGGTTGTCCATGTCGCTGGTGGTCACCACGACGCGGTCGACGGCCGGAAGAATGGCCGCCGAGTAGGGGCGCACACGACGATCCACACCCGGCTGTTTTGCCGATGACGATCGCACCACATCCCCGCGCGGTGTCATCTCCACCAAACCGCCCGGTGCCATCCCCTCGGCATCGTGCTGCATCTGGAACGTGGCAAGCACGTTGTTGTTGGGGAGCCGCCAGAAGCTGTGCGGATGCATCAACCCGCCCACGTCCTCGAACTGCTTGACCAGTCGGGGCGCGCTGGGCCGCGTGAGATCGAACACGTACGACTCGCCGGAGCCGAAATCATTGGCGAATAGCTGACGGTCGGCCGCCAGCGCATGATCGGTGTGATGGGTGCGGTGACCACGACCGGGAACGGGGAGAGTGGTGACCAGCGCGCCGTAGCGATCGCTCTTCCCACCGTCGCGCACATCGTACACGGCCAAAAAGTCCGGTGCCGTACTGTCGGCCGATGAGGCCCAGAGGTACAGATAGTCGCTGGCACGCGTCGACGCCGGCGGCGGTTGCACGGCGAGGGTGGAAAGACTGAACGCGGCGGCGTAGAGCGGGGTAAGGATCGACATGGGAGAGACGTTATCGCATTCCCGCCGAGTCTGCACCACATTTCCCGCATGTTGCGACTCTCACGTACACTCATGTTCCTGGCGGCCGCCGCCCCTCTGTCTCTGGCCGGTGCACAGAGCCCACAGGCCGGTACCACAACCCGTGCCGATCTCGCATGGCGCTATCTGCTCATGGATGGCGCGTATTCGGCGGCCGACTCAGCGGGCACGCTCGCCGACAGCACGCGTGCGACGCTCAATCGCATATTCGATCGGTCCACGCTCAGCTTCTTCGGCGGTCGCTTTTCCACTACGGCGGCGATGATGGATACCGCCATCACGCTCGCCAACCCGCAGTACCGCTACGAACGTCGCGCCCTCCCCGCGAACGTGACGATTGGCGGTAAGCCGGCGCGCGAAGTACGAAGTGCACTGCTCGCGCGTCTCGCCAAGCTCGACAGCACCGGCGCACTCGCCCAAGCCATTGCCTCGGCGTCGGCGCGCGTACGACTGCTGGTGGACACGGTGTCGGCCGAGCGCAGCGCCGAGTTTCTTTCGGAGCCCGCCGCGCTGTCGCGCGCGGTGACCGCCGAAGTGGCGGCGCTGGAAAAGGGACGGAACCCGTACCGCCTGGTCGCCGGTGATATGTGGCGCAGCTATCGCGGCACGAACGGCACACTCGTGCCCATGCGCGTCATCGCGCCAACGGCCGCGAGATCACGCGCCGTGGGTGTGCTCATCGCCCTGCACGGTGCCGGCGGCGACGAGAACATGTTCGCCGATGCCTACGGCCGCGGTGTCGCCGCGCGGCTGGCACGGGAGAATGACCTGGTCTTCGTGTCACCGGCCACCACACCGTTCATGACGAGCGCGGTCCATTTCGATTCGCTTCTGGCAGTGCTCGGCCGTGAGTACGCCATCGATGCAAAGCGCGTGTACGTGATGGGGCACTCCATGGGCGCCGGTG
>NZ_JBIJAW010000441.1:0-2500 GCF_044345575.1 Gemmatimonas sp. | reverse complement strand
TGAGCTCCCTGAAGGGCCGGAGGAGACGACTCCGTCGATAGGCGGCACGTGGAAGCGTCGCGAGACGTTCCGAGCGCAGCCGTCCTAATCGCCCGTGCGGCTTGACTCCCCCAGGCTTCGGCCTGGAATCAAGTATCACCGCAAAGCACACGTATCGTCAGCGCGGCCAACCCCGAAAGGGTGGCCCGCGCCCACATGATCACTTCCCAACTGTCTGTCGAATGGCGACCTCACAGGTCCCCCCATTCGCTGGCGACTAGAGCGTCAGGGCCACACCCGTTCCCATCCCGAACACGGTCGTTAAGCCTGATAGCGCCGATGGTACTCCGGGCGAGAGCTCGCGGGAGAGTAGGCCGTCGCCGGCACCCTTTGCAGCCCCCGCTGTGTGGATTAACTCCACGCAGCGGGGGTTGCGTCATTTCTACCCCGAAATCTCCGCACACACCGACGTGGCGACCCCGATCGCCATAACGCACCAGATAACGAGTCGGTGACACCGCTCCCCAATACTCACCGCGCTACGCACAGCATGGGCCTCGGCCTGGCGCGGACGAGCGAAGCGGATTTGAACCACCCCCGCGCCAGGCTGGAACCATTGCCGCGCATTCGAGGGTATATTTCGGCGTCTTCATCGGAGTCTCCATGATGTTCGTCCGGATGTCCCGCCCGCGCCGCGCCGCGCTGCGCTCCGCGGTCGCACTCACCGCGATGCTCTCGTTCGGCGTACTCGCGCCTCGTAGCGGGCACGCACAGTCTCGGCGCAGCGACTACCTGCTCGGACGCCCAACGGCCACGCTCACGCTGCGTATCGGCGCCGTCAGGCCCAACGCCTCCAATGGGGTCTTCGCAGTGACGGACTCTGTGGGAAAGCGGCTGCTGACGCTGGACCCTGATCAGTTTCTCGGTGCGAACTTCGGGGCCGACGTGGGCGTGCCGCTCACTCAGCAGCTCGAACTCCAGTTTTCCGTTTCCAGTGCCTCGAGGCGCGTAGAATCAGAGTATCGGGATTTCGTCGATAATCGCGATCTGCCCATTGAACAGGCCACGCGCCTGCGCCGCACGCCCTTGAGCATGGGGATTCGGTACAACCTGGTGCCCGCAGGACGCGCGGTTAGCCGGTTGGCGTGGGTGCCCACCCGTTTCGTGCCCTACGTTGCCGCCGGTGGGGGCGCCCTGCAGTACCGCTTCCAACAGAACGGCGATTTCGTCGACTTCCGCTCGGCCCGTCTCGATGTGTTCACCGCTCGGCTCGAGGCAAAGGGCTGGGCACCGCTGGCCTACGCAGCTAGTGGAGTCACATGGGCCGTGCTGCCGGCGGTCGCGCTGAACACCGAATTGCGCTACGATCATTCCAGTACGCCTATGCGCGGCGATTTCACGGGCTTCGACAAGACCAGCCTGTCGGGCGTGGTGATCAACACCGGCCTGCAGTTCCGCTTCTGATGTCCGTCCGATCATCGTCACGCCGCGTGCTCGTGTATCCCATCCGTCGCACCGAATCCGGAGAGCTGTCCATGTCCCGCGCACGTCTTGCACGGCGCCTGTTGGGGCCGACCGCCGTTGCCTCCCTGCTCATGCTGTCCGGTACGCTGCCGGCGCAGGGCACCACGTCCATCGATCCTCGGTTCCAGCCGTGGGTCGGCTGCTGGCGTCCCATCGATTCCGGCGTGGGACTCGAGGAGCTCGACGCCGAGAAGCAGCCTACCCGAGCCTGTGTGGTGCCCAGCGCCACGACCGCCGGCACGGTCGAGCTGATGCTCTTCCATCGCGACTCCCTGATGTCGCGTACCGTGGTGCCGATTCCCGGCAAGCCGCTTGCCCGCAGGATCGACGAATGTGATGGTGTCGAGAGCGCGGAGTGGACGCCGGGGAATGCGCGTCTTGTGATGAAGGCCGAACTGACCTGCGCTCGCGGAGTGAAGCGGGTGGAGACCGGCCTGATGTCCATGAACGATGCCGGCCAGTGGGTCCAGTTCCAGCACCTTGCGGTCGGGAAGAACGAAGCCACCACGGTCGCGCGCTTCCGCTTTGAAGGGGACAGTGTGCAGCTGGCGGGCGTGGCCATGGGACGCATCCGGTCGACGCGCGCCCTCCGCTTGGCGGCCGGCGGTCCTATCGAGGTCGCCGATGTCATGGACGTGGCGATGATGGTGCCCACGAGCCTGGCCGAGGGCTGGCTCACTGAACTCGGGCCGCGCATCGCGCTCGACTCCAAGACCTTGCTGCAGCTCGCGGACGGAGGCGTACCGCCGCGTGTCATCGATGTCATGGTGGCCCTGGCCAATCCCGACCGGTTCCAGATCGGGCCTGCCATGATGAACGCCCGCGGCGTGAGTCAGGGGCCGAATATCGCCGCCCTGCGCACCGGTCGCGGAGGGAGCTCGGCGATGCGGTCGCGCTGCGAACTGCTCGATGATTTTTGTTATGGCCCCGGCGGTATGGGCGCATGGGGCTTCGGCTATCGCTACGGCATGCTCGATCCTTGGGGCTTCGGCTATTT